>JAGCLX010000054.1 GCA_017646785.1 Alistipes sp. | reverse complement strand
CACAGCACCTGCCGCAACGGCTGCAATACCTGCCGCAATAGCCACCCATGGGCTCTTGAATGCTGTCTTCAAAGCCGTTTTGAAAGCCTGCATCGCAGTACCATACTGTACCAAAGCTTGACCTAACTGCTTCAGCGTAGTACCAAGAAGCTCCATTAACTTATTAGCCCAGTCGAACTTAGTCCCTGAGAATAGAGCACCTAAACCCTCACCAAGGAGCGTCGCGGTCTCAGTGACTGAGTTACGAATAATTGATGTTACCTGCTCATTGAGCTTCGCAATCTTATCGGCTTCATCAAGCATCGCCTGCGCTTCCTCATCAGAGATACGGAAATTGCCGATAAGATCTCCCATCTTAGGTGCTGACACGCCCTCTATTCCGACATTACCGCTCGTAGAGCTACCCTTACTACCATCGCCACCGACAGTGATAACCTCGTACTTAACAATCACCTTTTGCTCCACTGGCTTAAGGTTGCGGAGATCTTCGAGTTCCTGCCTTGTTTTTTCGAGGTCGGCATTGATCTTGGCAATGGTCGTCTTATCCGTCGCACGATTCAGAGCCTCATTCAAGTTCTTTATCTTCGCTTCGAGTTGTGGAATGAGACCGATGGACTCTGCAACAACCTTATTATCTTGCTGGCGTGCCGCGATAATCTCATCAAGCGCACGGATAGTCCCCTGGTAAGCTCCCAAAGCATCTATCTGTGCCTGTGTCATCTGTCCGCCCGACTCAACAATATAACGATTAGCTTCATCGTTCATCATCTGTCGCTGATCATCACGAATACGCTGAAGCTCTTTCGTCGACATCTCTGGACGATTATAGAGTTGCTGTGCAAGATTATATGCTTCGTCTATGCGCTCACTGCCACGCCCCTTAAGGAACTCGCTCACAGACTTCGCCTCTTTATTTACCGTTGCTAACACCGCCGCTAACGCAGTGAAGCCAGCTATAGCCACGCCAATTGGACCAGCCGAGACTGTGGCAAGTCCAGCCTTCAATAGCGGTAACACTGCAATAATAGATTTAAGCGAGCCTATCAACTTACCACCAACCACAAACAAAGGACCAAACGCTGCTGCTACTGCTGCAATTGTGGTGATAACCTCACGAGCGCGTGGTGATAGCTGCTGGAATCGTTCCGCGATTTCCTTAAGTTTCGTTGCCAACTTTTGAATCACAGGCACGAGCACCATACCAAACTGCTCCGCGAGGTCGCCGAGGGAGTTCTTCAACTGCTGGAGCGGACCCATGCCAGTCTGCGCTGCAGTCTCAGCGAACCCCTTGTAATTTGCGTTCACATATTCGATAGCACCGCCAGCCTTCATCTGCTCCTCTGTAAGATTACGCAGGGCTGGGATGCTCTCTCCGAGCTCACCAGCAAGACCACTATATGTCTTCGCAAGGTTGCGTGTTGCAGAGTTCAGATCCATGCCGAGTGCCGCCGAGAGTTGCACTGCAGCATTTATGGTAGAACCTATTTGCCGTTCTGTCAATCCGAGTGCTGCGAGGAACGCCTGTTGCTCGATGATCGTCTCATCACCGTAGATAGACTTAGATTGTAACTGCGCCGCCTGTGCAATCAAACGATCCTGCACCTCCTTACGCCCTTTGAGCGCAGTGAGTAAGCGCGCCTCAGCCTGCATCTGCGTGTTGGCTGTAGTCACAGCAAGCGCACCAGCCGCAACGAGCGGAGCAGTGATATACGTCGACATTTGTTTCCCCCAACGATCGAGCTTCTTAGCCAGCTTACCAACATCCTGCTCCAGCTTTTTAAACTCAGCCTGAGCCGTCGAACCATCAACCGATATTTTGACCAGCAAGCTCGACAATACACTATCACTCCTCGCCATTTGTAATACTCATTAATTGTTCTACTCGTTTCCTGCGCGCTTCCATATCCTCAGGGTCGTAATCCAGCTCAGCATCCTGCGGTGGTGCATCCCACGGCAATGGCAATATCTCTGTCATTGACTTGCCACCTTTGAGCCATGGTCCGATAATCGCACACGCCATCCATCGATGTCGCTCCCACGCTTCACGGCTCTGCTGCTCTCTCAACCTTTGCCACCCCTCGTATATGGCACTGAACTCGCGTAGCTCCAGCGCATACACCTCGCTCGGCGACATCCCTATCATGCCACATCCGATAGCGAGGATCATCTCAAGCGTTACTCTGCGCTCTTCTTTCGCTTCTTTGGAAGTGCCGACTCCTTCGTCGGCTCCGAAAAAACCGCTTCGCCCGATAACGACTTAATCAGACCTGTCACGAACTCCGCCGCAAGCGACAGGTCGCGCGTGAACGCATCGTAGAGATCATACTTCGTAAAGCTCTTACCTGTACCCTCGCGCTTCGCTCCAGCATTCAGTGCCTCAGCACCTGCCTTAGCTGCAAACTCCAAGAAGTCAACCTCTCCCTGGTACGTCTGCACCTGCTCCACCATACCAGTGATGTCGGTGCCACACTCTCTTGCGAGTGTGGCGGCGACCATCACGTTGAAGTCTGCAGGTTCCTGAGTGCCATTTACTTCAAAGTATCGTACCATATTAGTTAGTCTTTAGAGATAGCTCACCGAGCTTGAATGACACTGAGGCGGTTGCGCGCTGTGCGACCTGTGCCGAGATCTGCACATCAGTGATCCATGCAGATGCAGTGTAGGTCTTTGCGCCCGTACCACTACCAATAGCCAACGATAGTGCAAGCTCACTACCTGCGATCCACGCATCAATGAGTGCTGCAGTATCCATATCGTTGCCAGTTGAGCCAATTACACACACCATTGACTCGCACGATGCAGTACCTGTGCGCCCTGACAATACCTGCACCTTACCTGGGGTGTCCTTTGTTTCATACTCCTCGTACTCACCAGTAAGTGAGAGCTGGTGATTGGTCGCATGATACACACGCTTGCCACCGAGCGTAAAGAAGAGGTCATTACCCTTAATAGGGACAACTGTTTCAGCCATATTATTCCGAGAAATTGAATATTAAATCTTTCTGAACGAGTCCGATATCCGAGTAGCTCTCTTCGCTCGAACTCTCGTAATAGTAGTCGCGATTATCGAAGGTGGCATTATCCACCACCGCGATAATGCGCGTAGAGAGAGTATTAACAGCTTCTAACGTGCCAGCGAACACCGACACCGTCAATGTTCCTTCGTAGCCACAGATACCATCCTTGGTGCGAATAGGAGTCTCGTTGCGTACCCACGCACCATAAGGGATGGGAGTTCCCTGAGGTGCTTCGAATGGATACACTGGCAGAAGCCTCTGCAATGCAATAAGTAAGTCGTTCATTGTTCAACTGATTTTGATATCTTCTCAAGAATCACGCGCGCTGCTTCGTTGTACTTTGCTTTAAAAGCTCGATAGATAAATGGATTCGCATGTATGCGAGTTTTCCCGACAGACGCACCCTTTCGATGTTTTCTTTTATTATAACTTGTGACAGTCCCAAAATGAACGAACTTGACATAAAATGGATACACTATCTTTTCCGTTTTGCGAGAGAGGTAATTCTTTCTAAAATTAGTAAGAATACTCGCATAAGGAGCATCGGGAGCACCTCTACCAACACGAAGTCTAATAGCTCGCTTTAAGGTTCCTGTCTGCTGAGGTGTCTGAGCTTTTATCTCTCGTAGAATGATGTTCGCGCCAGGACGTATTAGCTTTACAAGTTCCCTCTTTGTCATTTTAGATTGCAACTTTCGAAGGTCCTTTTCTAAGCGATCAATACCAACAATATCGATATTATTCGCCATAACCTACATCATCAGTGAAGGTGACGATATGTGCTAAGCGACGGCGACCCTCTGGCACAACGTCGACAATAGCTCTGCGCTTCCCATCGAACTCGACGAACCTACATTGATCAATTCCCTCTCGCCAGTGTGTTGTCAACACCACCTGGTGCTCTCCAACTACACGCCCAGCGTATGTCTTACGTGAGCCACCCGAATAGGTAGCCGAGCACCACACTATACGCCACAATGGTGGCTCACCTGTAGGCTGACCATAAGCATCGCGCTCGGTCTGCTCGGTGTAGAGTTTACACCTAACATCATAAGCCATACGGATAGATACGATAAGGATTTAACAATGATTTAGCGCGTGCCGAAAATTCAGCCTCCATTCCACTCTCGAAGAATGAGCTTGCGATAATTGCCACCGCTGCGTAAATTGCACCAGGCAACTCGCCATCAGCATAACCAACCTCCGCCGATACTTCTACCTGTGTTGCCGTTGCTGGCAGGTTGGTGATGTAGGTCGCCTTATCGTTACCGACAAGGCGATACTCTACATCTTCCCCATCTACCTGCACACTCATCACCTCGATAATCGGAGCCGTTGGCAATAGAGCGACACCATTCTCCACCTCCACAGTCATCGACACCAACGACTGCGCGATGATGCGATTACAGTAGTCGCTGGCGATATCGAAGGCATTGCGCACGCACTGCACCGCGTTGGTGTAAAGCTCTCCGTCAGAGAGCTGTACACGCAAGTGGTTAGCGACAATCTCCTCTACCACTGATGGGTAGTTCTTTTCGAGAGTGACAATCATAGCTCAACAGATTATGATGCTTTCATCTTGAGACCTGCGATAGGCTCATATACACCAGTCTTAGCGATGAGCTTACCATCAGCGGTCACAAATGCCTGTACGCCGATACAGTTATCCTTATAGAATTTCTCCTCCTGGTATACACGTACCTTTACGCCCTGAACAATACGCATCACGTACTTCTTCAAATCACCGAAGAGGATAGGAGTCTTACCTGCACCGATGTCATCCATAGCATCATCGATAACCACAGGACGACCAAGGATGCGATCAGGCTCACCCTCGCGAGCTGACTCAATGAAGATTGGTCGACCATTCTGGTCAAGCACCTTCATAAGTGCTGCACGTGTTGCTGAGTTCATTACCCACGACGCTACACCCTGTGAGCTGTGTGGAGCCTTGACCTTCGCAAGGAGATCTACAAGGTCGCTATACGTAATAGCAGTAGCAGATGCTGCAGTAGCAACAACTACCTTTGGAACGAGAGCTGAAACGCCGTCAGCTGCAGTGCCGCCAGTCAATGCCAACTTAGTCAAGCCACGCGCAATATGCTCAGTAAACAATGCCACGATAGCACCCTGGATGTCAGCATCTGAGCCCTCCAACAAAGTGAGAGATAGAGGAATGACAGGCAATCTGTAGTCGTATGCCTTAATCTCGATACCCTCAAATGCAGCAGTACCCTCATCGTTAGCTGCACCAACGGTGATGCGCTTAAGAGTCATGTCGCCTGATAGGATAGGCTCTACAAAGGTCTTAGCGTGTGGCGTAATTCGGAGACCGAACTTTGACATCAACTCAAACTGACCCTGCAACCCCAGAATGATCTGCTGAGAGATTTCTTTAGGAATCATTACAGCAGAGTTCTCAGTAGTCAAGGCTGTACGTACCTCCTCGGTGATGCGACCATCACGCAGGTAGTTAGCAAATGCACGAAGCTCCACCTCCTTCTGTGAAGGCTGCTCTGCAGGAGTCTGTGATGCTGCGCGCTGCTCGGCAACACGTTTGTCAAGAGCCTCAAGCTTCTCTGCCTGGCGGATCTCCTCATCCAATGAATCAACCTCAGCCTCCAACTTGCGGAACTGCTCTGACTCCTCCTTAGTCATTCTCTGCTCCTCGCGAGCCTTAGCTGCCTCATTTAGTGAGCGCATCTCCGCTACTTTAGCGTTGCGCTCCTCCATTAACTTTTTAATTCTCATAAACCTATATTGAATGTATTAAAGTGTTCGTAAAATACTCTCTGCAAGCTCTGCCGACATTCCATTGTATGCTGGGGAATTGGAAGATTTCCCTGCGTTACGTGCTTCGTTGACTAACGCGCGTTCCTCTACGCTGACGGAGGTCTGCCCATACTGACCCGATACCACGATAGAGAGATCTGCGAGTTTGGCAATAGACTCAATGCGTCGCACATCGTAAGTCTTATCACCAAAGGCTACGTCATATAACCACCTGTCTTCAGATACCCAGAAGGCAAAGCTACACTCAGAGATGTCTCCACGCTGGATAAGGCTTACCATATCATGCCCTGCGGTTGTGTCAGGCACTCGGAAACGGAATGCTACACCCACCTCGTCAATGGTAATCTCTAATGTCCCCTCGCCATTGCGCGAGCGAGCGAGAACCGAGCTGACATCGCGTGCATGGTCAATAACCATTACCACGTCGCTCATGTCGCAATTAGCAAAAGCATTGCGCGAGATTATCTCCACCCACTCATCCCATATAGGCTTCGAATACTGTTCGAAGACCACTGCGTAGCCAGCGATGTATGTATCTTCGCCACCATCCTCGCGTGCTACGCGCTCCACTCGGAACTCAGCAGGCTTAGCACTTAAGCGTCTCAGCTCGATATTGTTTAGTGATTTACTCATTTGTCTTATTGATGTTAGAATTATTACTATCAGCAGGGGCAAGATTCACAGGAACGTAATACTTATCGCCACCCTCGTATGCTGGGAGGTCCTCAAGCGCACGGATGTCATTCGAGCTAAACACGCCGATATAGAACATCTCGCGGTACCAGTCTTTACGTGTTGCAGTGTCGGCACGGAATAACCCTCGGAAATCGATGTCGATATAGTATTCTGCTTTCTCAGACTCAAGGAAAAGCTTGCGGTTCAACTCTTCTTCTATCTGCTCGATTTTCGGACGAAGACAATCGATATAGAACTCCAGGTTGCCCTGCTCGTTGTTGCTATATGTACCACGTGTGAGGTCACCGACCTTGTGTGGTGGCACTCCGAATGCCGATGCCACCTGGTCGATGCTCTGTAGCTTATTCGCAACAAACTGAGCATCCTCAGGCGATAGCTGAATAGATGAATACTTAAGACCCTCCTCAAGAATAATCGGCTGTCCTGTGGTCTTCGCCCTGCGGAGCATCGCGCCTAGCGACTTAAAGAGATTTTGCGTTGCCTCTTTCCCCAGCTTGTGATCTGTTGAGAATACGCCAGCCGTGCGCAGATCCTGCTTGTATAGCTCCTTGGAGCACTTGGTTGCGTTTGCGCAATTCTCCATTTCATCACGCAGAAGCGAGATTGGTGACTCTCCGAGGATGCCGTCGGGAGCATAACCCTTGAAGTGGATTATATCACGGCTTGGAGCCACCACTTTGAGCGGCGCGATATGGTAAAACACATCATTGTTACCCATCATCACCTGCACCTCTGCAGGCTTGTAGTAGTCGACACGTGTAGGATAACCGAGATTATCACGCTCGGCGATATAGCCATAGCCATTACCGCTCAACTCTTCAGATGCTATGAGCGAGCGCATAAAGTCGATGCGCGCATAGAGTGGTGATGGCTGCTGAAGAAGTCGAGCCACTGGATGATCGTAGACGGTCACTCGCGAGCCGTCAGGCATACGACGTTTTACGTGAATTGGAAGTGTGCCGATTGTATCGGCGATAAGACGTACACAACGATAGACTGTTGTAATGCGCATAGCAGCGTCAGTGCTGAAGACGCTGCTATCGTCACCACTTGTTGTGATATGTACTGGCAATATTGTTGTTGCTGGTGCTTCAGCCTTTGTGCCAAATATGGAATCGAGTAAACCCATGTCAAATTTCTTTAGCACAAAGTGACACAAAAATAAACGCGCACTCAGTTAACAATGTTAACAAAATGCGCGTTTATGCACAAACTGACACAAAAACGTGTCAGTTTGTTACTTTTAAAAATTATCTCTTTTTATAAAACCGCGAATATGCCGCTCGAAAGCTTCCATAAGAGGTGT
>JAGCLX010000053.1 GCA_017646785.1 Alistipes sp. | reverse complement strand
TGCGGAGGGCACTGGATTCGAACCAGCGGATACCTTACGATATCGGCAGTTTAGCAAACTGCTGGTTTAAGCCACTCACCCAACCCTCCTTAAACCACCTTTTTTGTAAAAGAGCGGTGCAAATATACTACTTATTTTGGTATATGCAAAATTTTGCCGATATTTTTTCTCTTTGTTGCTGTGTGGCTATCTCATCTGGCGGAACATCTCCCACATCAATATGCCTGCAGATACCGACACGTTGAGCGAGTGTTTGATGCCCACTTGTGGAATCTCTATTGCCCCGTCGACAACATCTGCAATAGCCTGATCTACACCATCTACCTCGTTGCCAAATATAAGTGCATATTTTGTGCCCTCTTCGGCGCGGAAGTTGTTTAGCATGGTTGAGCCCTCAATCTGCTCTATGGCGATGATACGGTAGCCCTCACTGCGTAGCTGCTCTACGCACTCGAGGGTTGTGGGGTGGTAGCTCCACGCCACGCTCTGCTCTGAGCCGAGCGCTGTCTTGTGTATCTCGCGGTTTGGGGGTGTGCAGCTTATGCCGCATAGCGCAATGCGCTCAATGCCAAAGGCGTCGGCTGTGCGGAAGAATGAGCCCACGTTTTGTGCCGAGCGCACGTTGTCGAGCACCACTACGACGGGTAGTTTCTCCACTGTGGCATACTCCTCGATGGTGGGGCGGCCAAGCTCCTCGTTAAGTAATTTACGCATATCTTGAGTTTTTGCTTTATCTGTTATGAAGTATATTTTTAAGTATTTTTAATTATTACGACGCAAAAGTAATAAAATATAAAATATTTTTGGTAATTTTGCACCAAATGTTTTCTGTATATATCAAATGCGTAGGTTTGTAGCATACTCGCTTCTTCTCTTTGTGGCCATCGTTGGTGGTGGCTCCACGCTCTTTGCGCAGGAGTTTAAGGCGGGTGTCGACTTCACTACGCTCTTCGATAATACGGAATATGCCTCTATGGAGGGCGTGGCTTCGGGTACGCTCTTCGGTGCGCGCTTGACACCAGAGGTCGGCGTGGCGTGGCAGGAGCGCAACGAGCTGATGGTGGGAGTTGATTTGTATCAGGACTTTGGTCACGATAAGTTTCTGTCGGCTGCTAAGTTGCGTCTGTACTACGCCTATAATGCTCCGCAGGTGAAGCTATATGCTGGTCTTTTCCCGCGTAGTGCTATGCGAGGGCTACGTTCGCCTCTCTTCTTTGACCCCTCGTACAGCTATTACAACAATAGCATTGGCGGTGTGTTAGCGCGATATGAGGATGAACACCATCTTTCATATGTGGAGTTCGCCATGGACTACACCGGTATGCGTTCGTTCGACACGCGCGAGGCCTTTAATATCACCTCTTCGGGACGACATGGCTTGCAGCTAACAATGCCTGGGGTGTTGGCCTATGGCTACGACTTCTATATGGGACACTACGCTAAGGACTACAACCCTGCCACGGTGGATGGTGTTGTGGATAATATCGTTCTTACACCCTATGTCGAGTATGAGAATGGTGACCTATGCCGATTGGGAAATACACCGCTAACTCTATATGCGCGCCTAAACTATGTGCAGTCGTTGCAGCGCGACCGTATAAACGAGAATGTGTGGGAACACCCCTTTGGTGGAGAGTTGTATCTCAATTTGGGCTGGCATGGCTTGGAACTCTCCAATCGCCTCTATGTGGGTAGGGGAGCGTTGCTGACCTACTATGACCGCTATGGCGCAGATGCCTACCACGGCATGCCGCTGTATGCTACTGATAAGGGCATATACAACACTATCGCGCTATCCTACGGAGGTTGGTTCTTTGACGATACCGTAGGTGTCAAGGCGGGCATCACGATGGAGTGTGACGGCACGGGCTGGGGTACGCGCCAGTGGTTGCAGGTTGATGTTAAGCTCGGCTATGCGACGAGCCTCAAGCGTAAACAGACAAAGGAAATAGATAATTAAAACACATATAAACACTATGACAACTGAAGTAACAGAAGTAAAGGAGAAGTCTTTGAACTTCGTAGAAGAGATTATCGAGGAGGCTATTGCCAAGGGTAAGACACGTGTGCAGACACGATTTCCGCCCGAGCCTAATGGCTACCTCCACATCGGTCATGCTAAGGCTATCTGCATGGACTTTGGTGTGGCTAAGCGTTATGGTGGTGTATGTAACCTCCGCTTCGACGACACCAACCCCACAAAGGAGGATGTGGAGTATGTAGAGGCTATTAAGGAGGATATCAAGTGGCTCGGCTTTGAGTGGGGCGCAGAGTACTATGCTTCGGACTACTTCCAGCAGTTGTGGGACTTTGCCATCCGCCTCATCAAGCAGGGCAAGGCATATATCGATGAGCAGACATCAGAGGAGATTGCAGCACAGAAGGGTACACCCACACAGGCGGGTACTGAGAGCCCCTATCGCAATCGCCCCATCGAGGAGACCCTCGACCTCTTCATGAAGATGACCAATGGTGAGATTGAGGAGGGTAAGATGGTGTTGCGTGCTAAAATTGACATGGCAAGCTCGAATATGCACTTCCGCGACCCCATCATCTATCGCGTTGTCAACCACCCCCACCACCGCACAGGTGACAAGTGGAAGGTGTACCCCATGTACGACTTTGCACACGGCCAGAGCGACTACTTCGAGGGTGTGACACACTCGTTGTGTACCTTGGAGTTCGTGCCTCACCGTCCCCTCTACGACTTGTTTGTAGACTGGGTAAAGGAGGGTGTTGACCCATCGGATGAGCGCCCCCGTCAGTATGAGTTCAACAAACTCAACCTCAAATATACGCTAATGAGTAAGCGTAACTTGCTTATCCTCGTTAAGGAGGGCTTGGTGAATGGTTGGGATGATCC
>JAGCLX010000052.1 GCA_017646785.1 Alistipes sp. | reverse complement strand
ATACTGTGACTACTAAGGAGGTATAGGTCCCCGAGGTGGAGCTCAACGGCACTACAGACATCAACGTGGAGGTATCGAACATAGACCTCACATCTGCTGACGATAGCGTAACCACAGAGGTGGGTGCAAAGGTGCTCACAGGCTACATCGACCCAGCACTCGCTAAGGCCGACACAGAGAAGCCTTTTGACTTCGAGGGTAAGAGCGAGGCGGAGGTTAAGGCCTACATAGCAAGCGGAGTTAAGGGCGTGCCCACGGTATATGCTGAGCCTTTCACATACAACCTCAGCCAGCTCTTTGCAAACGACACCGAGTATGTAGCATACGCCATAGCTATCAAGGATGGTAAGGTGGGTGAGGTGGCATACACCACATTCCGCACACTCCGCCCATCACTCTCTGGCGTGGCGAAGGTCACAGCTGCCGAGATTGAGCCTCAGACATCACACGAGACACTCACCGTGAAGCTCACCGTTGACGAGAACGCTACTAAGGTGCGCCTCTATGCAGCTCCCGCATCTGACCACTCAGCATACGCGGACAACCTCACATTCATCATGGATGCAAAGGAGTACCAGAACTACCGCGAGGAGTACGACATCGTGGATGGCGTGGCTACATGCGTAGTCAACATCTACCACCCCACTGCAAACTACTACATGTATGCCTCGGCTGTTGACGCTAATGGCTATGCCGGCGAGATGGTATGCGTAGCGACACTCGCAGGCCTCGAGACCGAGTATGTTACTACCATCGCGGAGGTTATCGAGGAGGGCTCACTCAGCTATAAGGGCACGGGTAATGCAACGCTTACTGGTAAGGTTATCGAGGTTGTACAGGGTGAAGAGCTTCGCGTACATATATCACTCACCGCCACCAACTTTAGCGACAACGTAGACAAAGCGTGGTTCATCCGCTTCAACGGCAAAACTGACGATGTGGAGGCTCAGGTTAAGGAGGCTCTTAGCGAATATACAGAGACTAAGAGGGTTATCGGCTCATACAAAATTGCCAAGGAGGACTGGGAGGTTAAGTATGTTGACGGTGGCAGCGACTGGGATCCCAAGTATGAGGCATTGCAGTCATACGACGCATCGTGGGGTGGCGACATCATTGTGATGGTCATCCTCGACACCGACGGCAAGGTTAAGATTGACAGCTACTGCTACTACGACACAGCACTTCAGATTGTGGAGTTCTAAGCCTCGGTCTTGCGACAAAGGAGGGGTTGTTCCTACAGGAGCAACCCCTTAGTTATTGCGTCGCTGATTTGCCGTAAGTAGAGCGCAGAGAGGAGTTAGCACCACTACCCCAATTTGTTGTCAGAGTGGTGCAGATGTGGCGCTGACATGAAAAAAGCTCGGATGGGTAGTACTAAAGCGTACGTCCCATTCGGGGCTCTAAGTTTGGTGCCGCAGATTGCGGCTTATCACAACAAATTAAATTTGGTGGTAGAAGGCTGCAGATACAACGCTCGGCAAAAAAAATGCGGATAGGTTGTACAAGGGCGTACCACCTATTCGCATTTATTTTTGTTAGCGGCAGTAGATGTCTGCCTTATAGCACCAAATTAAAAGTAGAAGCCTGCTGTGAGGAGGGCATAGTGATAGTTCGAGAGTGGGTTGTAGGTGTAGCCCAAACTAACAGGGAACGATACATTACCCTTTGTGAACTCTCGGCTGAGGGTGAGCGAGAGGTTGGTGACGTTGAAGCCCTTGGCGGGGTTATCCCAGTCGTAGTCGTTACCTACGCGTGTAGGGCACCAGAAGGGGCCTGTCCATGGCGAAGCACCTGCTATCACCTCTACATCGAACCACTCCTTGACGGGCTGTGTGTATGCTACCTCAAAGTATGAGGAGAAGGCACGACGCTCCACGCCATTCTTAACGATGAAGTCGCTGGGGTGGAGGAAGGTTGTTGCCCAGTGCAGGCGCAAGCGGTCAAAGAAGGTGTAGTCGATAGTCGCAGTGAGGTTGTGTGACGACTTATCGAAGAAGGGGGCGTTGAAATCCTGGCCTACGCCACAGAAGACATCATAGATAGTCACCTCGAGGCCCTCATGCTGGAAGCCAAGGAACATATCGAACTCCTTATAGTCGCTAAATAGCGATGCGTTACCCCATAGGCGAACATAGAACTTACCATAACCAAGAGTAAGTGCTGGCTGGAACGATGGGTCCACCATATTGCGATTACCACCGCGATACGACTGGTCGAAGCCTCGCCACATATAGTTTGACGCAAGGTCGAAACCTGCCTCCCACCAGAATGACCATTCGTCATCCTCCTCTATGCTATCCTCAACTGAGGAAGAGGCGGGCTGAGGGGTTACACCATTTGCTGTTGGTTCCAATGCCATAGCCTGAAAGGCAATCAATGTAGAGGCAAGGAAGAGTAAAAGCTTTCTTGTCATTGTCTTAAAAGTTATGTTTAGGATTAGTAATGTCTATTTCTGTTTGCGCTGAGCATGACGACGACGCTTGAGCATAGCCTGCTGCTTACGATAGGCGTCAACCTTGCGCCATATGCCCCACACAAGGAGCGTGACAAACGAAACGATGATGAAGATGAGCATCGAGGGAGAGAGGTTATCACCCTTAACACGCGACCACATCTCAAGCATTTTATCGGTCTGCTCACCACTGTCGTGCATCATGGCACAACGGTCTATCACAGTGATATCGGGATAGAGAATGGGGTCTACATAGACGCTATCGGCACGCACCTCATAGCCATCCTCATCGACAAAGCATAGTGGTGAGCCATCCTCGTTCTTGAAGAAGTAGCTGAGGTCTATAGCTCCCATATCGAGGATGTCATCGCGCTCTGCCTCAAGCTCCGCGATGCTCGCCTGCAACTCTGCAATCTTCTCCTCATCCTCGCACTCCGAAAGCTCCGCACCGAGGGCATCAATCTCCGCCAACACGGGGTTGAGCATCTCCATAGCATCGAGCGTCTCGCGAGCGCCAACAACGCTCACGTAGCCCGTAGCATCCATATTGCGCACTGCGTTCTCGGGCATGCACATGTAGTTGATGAAGTAGCGCGCAGCACGTGGGTTCTTAGCATACTTAGGGATAACCCAGCCGTCGAACCACACTACGCTACCCTCCTCGGGAACAGCATAGTCAAGCTCAACGCCCACCTCGGCAGCCTCCTCGATAGCCCACACGGCATCGCCACTCCACATAAGGTTTATCCACGCCTTATTCTGCGTCATCATCTCCTTGCCGAAGTCGGCCTCCCAGCCTGCTACGAGGCGCTTCATCTGCTTGAGGTACTCCTCGACATGTGCAATAGAGGCATCCGAAGCATCGAACATAAGACCCTCGATGGTGGGTACAACACCCAATAGGCCACGCTCGGCAGCAGCAGCGTCATTAAGTGGCAAGGTCTCACCCTCACCCAACACGCCAGCATCGCGCAACTCAACAGTGGTGGCATAGACCAACATGGGTGAGTAGACATCGCGGAAGGCATCCTTAACAAGTATCTTACCCTCCAAGCGCTCGTCGAACATCAAGTCCCACGACAAGGCCTCCTCCATGGTGACACTCTCGGTGTTGAAGAGGATGCCCGTAGTACCCCACATATAGCCTACGGAGTAGTCGTTAGGGCGGTGACCCTCGGGAGCTATGATGTGGTCGAACTGGTTGATAATATAGGGCGACACGCAACCCAAGTAGTTATCCGTGCCCGTAGCCTCCAAATCGCGTAGAAATCGCTCGGTGACGATGGGCTGCAACAGGTCGTGGCGCATCATACGCTCGATGATATACTCCGAGGGGCAGACAACGTCGAAGTCGGCCTCACCCTTCTCAATCTTGGCAAGCATGACCTCATTGATGTCGAAGGTCTGGTAGATAATCGACACCTCGCAGCCTGTCTGCTCGGCATACCACTGCTCAAACTCTGTCAACAGGTCCTCGTCAATGTAGTCACCCCAGTTGTAGACCTTCAACACCTCCTTGCGCGAGGAGTCGCCACACGAGGTGGCTGCAACACCCATACATAGTACAAGTGCCACAATACGCACTAATGTGTTAAGCATATATCTCATCGGCGCGAATAGTTTTTAATCTGTTTAGCCTGCTCCTCGGCGCGCTTAGCCTGGCGGGCAGCACGATAGTTCACTACAACAAGGAGCAACAATACAACAACCAAGATGATGGTAGACAATGCACGCAACTCGGGCGTGAGGCCTCCCTTACGAGCATCGGCATAGATAAACGTCGAGAGCGTCTCCAAGCCATCGGTACCATTGGTAAAGATGGTCACAGCGAAGTCGTCGATAGAGAGCGTGAACGCCAAGATGAAGCCCGAAATCATGCCTGGACGTATCTCGGGGATGATGACACGACGCATAGCCTGAAGGGGTGTAGCACCCAAGTCGAGGGCTGCCTCGTAGATGTTGGGGTTCATCTGCACCAAGCGGGGCATGATGCTCAACACAACATAGGGTGTACAGAAGGCGATATGCGCCAAGATAACCGTAGCGTGGCCCTGGGTGATGCCCAACGACACGAAGAGCAAGAAGAGCGAGATACCGGTAATGATATCGGGGTTAAGAATCGGAATGTTATTCACGAAGTTAACGACGCGGCGCTTGCGGTAGCGCAGGTCGTTGATGCCGATGGCTGCAACCGTGCCCAACAGCGTAGAGACCGTAGCAGCCACAGTGGCGATGAGGAACGTATTCTTTATCGCGTCGATGAGGCGGTCGCTCACACCTCCCGAGAAGAGCGAGGTGTACAAATCGGCCGAGAAGCCTGTCCAGTTACCCAAGACCTTAGACTCGGTGAACGAGAACACGGCAATGATGATGATTGGGGCGTAGAGCATGATCAACAATAGCACCAAGTAGCCCCCTGATAATAGTCTCTTCATACTATAGCAAGCCTCCCTCGTTTGCGCCATCCTCGTCGGAGCCCGAGAACAGCGTGGTTAAACCAATGATGATAAGCATGATGAACGACAACGCCGCACCATAGTGCCACATACCGTTGTTGATATTCTCCTGGATTGTAGTACCAAATAGTTTGATGTTGTTCATCGTGAGCAACTCTGCGATGGCGAAGGTCGAGATGGTGGGCATGAAGACCATCATAACGCCACTTACGACACCTGGCATAGAGAGCGGGAAGATAACCTTCGTAAAGACCTGACGCGGTGTGGCTCCAAGGTCCTCGGCAGCCTCGATAAGCGAGCGGTCCATCTTCTGAAGCACGTTGTAGATGGGGTATATCATAAACGGCAAGAAGTTGTAGACCATACCGAAGATGAGAGCGCCCTCACCCAAGGGTAGCATCAGAAAGTCGAACAGAGCAACCGTAGCCAGCGTGCGCACAAGAACGTTAATCCACATCGGCAAGATGAAGAGCATGACGATAATACGCGCTGTAGAGGCTCGCATCTTGGACAATATGTAGGCTGCGGGGTAGCCCAAAAAGATGCATATAAGCGTGGTTATCAGCGCTATACCTATGGAGTATATGAACGTATTAATAGCCTCGCGCTGGTGCACAAACTTATCGAAGTTCGCAATCGTGAAGCCTCCATCCTCCGACTGAAACGCGTAAATCATGATAAGCACGAGCGGCGCAACCACAAACACGGCAAGAAAGAGCACATAGGGTAGGCTCCAACTGCGTCGACGCGAAAAGAATTTTACCAATTTACCCATTCCTAAACTCAAGGAATTAAAAGTTAGTCATTACTACGGCGTGTAACACGCAATGCGCCTGGGGCAATCTTGATACCCACCTCATCGAGGTCCTCCCACACATCGCGAGTGTCCACATAGACATCCTCGTCATCCTCCGTGCGGATGGTGAGGTGATAGCGGTCACCCTTGTAGAGGATGAAGCGTATTGTACCCCACGAGATACCGTCATCGGGGTCGTCCGTGAGCTCCACATCGGCGAAGTCGAACGCCACATCTACCTCCGAGCCACTCTCTATGCCCTCAACGGGTGCACACTCGAAGGTCTCGCCAAGTATCTCCACGTGGGTAGCATCCACAAGCTTACCCTCCACGCGGTTCTCGGTGCGCTCCTTGCGCATGACGTGTATGTCGGCAGGCTTAATCATCATGCCCACCGCGGTGCCTGGCTCAAAGCAGTTATAGTCCTGAATCTGAATCTCATAGCCGTCAGGCGTCTCCACGAACATCTCGTAGTGCACACCCTTGAAGGTGCATGAGCGAACGACACCCTGGAACATAGCGGCCTCGGCATTGCGGATGATGTAGACATCCTCGGGGCGCACAACAACGTCCACGGGTACATTCTCGCCAAAGCCCTTATCCACACACTCGAACTCCTTGCCCATGAACTCCACCAAGCCATCGCGTATCATCGTAGCATTGAGGATGTTGCTCTCACCAATGAAGTCGGCAACAAAGGCGTTGCATGGCTCGTTATAGATATCCGTGGGTGAGCCTATCTGCTGTATGACGCCCTCGTTCATCACCACGATGGTATCCGAGAGGGTTAGTGCCTCCTCCTGGTCGTGCGTAACATAGACGAAGGTGATGCCCAGTGTGCGGTGCATCTCCTTAAGCTCCATCTGCATATCCTTACGCATCTTGAGGTCGAGGGCCGCGAGAGGCTCGTCGAGCAACAACACCTGTGGGCGGTTGACAATAGCACGCGCAATGGCTACGCGCTGCTGCTGACCACCCGAGAGTGACTGCACATCGCGGTGCTCATAGTCGGTCATACCCACCATCTTGAGGGCGCGCTTCACGCGTTGTTCAATCTCCTTCTTGTCTACCTTCTTGAGGTTAAGACCGAAGGCAATGTTGTCGTATACGTTGTAATTGGGGAATAGTGCGTAGCGCTGGAACACCGTATTTACGGGTCTTTCATGCGGAGGCACAGCCGTCATCTCCTTGCCGTCGATAAGTATTCTACCGCTTGAGGCGGAGTTAAAACCAGCAATCAGGCGCAGCAGGGTTGTCTTACCGCAACCTGAAGGTCCGAGTATTGTCAGGAACTCTCCTTGTTTAACATTCAGACTTACATCGTCAAGCACTACCTTGTCGGGGAACGACTTTGTAATGTTGCAAATCTCGATGATGTGGTTCGATTTCGTCATTTCAAATAAGTGTGTAAACATTTAACAACCACGGTGTTACGCCTATTTTGCCACGATGCAATCGCCACCCCGACTCCATATAGCGCACACCACACGCACTACACTTGTGTGTATTTGGGGCAAATATAATAAAAAAAAGTAGAAATATGCACTATTTAGAGCTATTTTTCAGTGATATATAACTATGTTATAACCAACGCTGAGCGCACAGAGCAGGCACTCCTTGCGCGTGCGATGCGCCACAAGTTCAAAATACTCCGACAAATCGCCGAGGAGTTGGGGTCAAGAGTCCGTCAACGGTATTAAACATCCTCAAGAAGGAGTAGACACTGTTCATTCATTCATTTT
>JAGCLX010000051.1 GCA_017646785.1 Alistipes sp. | reverse complement strand
GACACATACCAGTAGTCATTCTCAATCTTCAATCGTGGAGTAATACCATCTACTCCATTGGTACCATCTTCACCGTTACTGCCATCAGTACCGTCAATTCCATTAACACCGTTTGCTTGTATCTTGTTACCCTTACCGTCGAGTAGCCACTCACCGTCAATAGTCCAATAATAGATACCATCGGTGTCCTTCATAACACCAATTTGTGGGGTGTAACCATTTTGCCCATCTTGACCATTGACGCCGTCTTTACCATCTTTGCCATTGTAAATAGTAATAGTGTCGCTGCTTGCAAATGAAATAGTGTAACCTACAATTTCGCCATCTTCACGTACTGGAGAAACATTGGTCACATAGTCCTTCTTCTCCAAAGCCTCAACGATAGTTTGTAGAGCATTAATGTTTGTGTTCATTCGCTTGCACAACTCCTCAAGGGCTGCAATACGCTTCTCGTGGTCATTAAGGGTTTGCTCCTGTTCATTGAGCTTGTCCCAAATTGCGGAATCATCGAACTTACTGCACGATGACACTACAACTGCCAATACAATGGCAATTAGTGTTAATAGCTTTTTCATAGTTGTTATAGTTTATTGAATTGTATTTTAATTTTGCATTCACTTGCAATCTCTTCTATTCTTATTAAATCCTCCTTTGTAGCTGAAAATATTCTTGAAATATCAATATTGAGAGAATCTAATACTTTAGTTTGAAATATACGAACAGATTTATTCCACTCAAGACTATTGTGGACTAAAATTTTAATGCTGTATGTATGCATAACTAAATGTATACCGTAGCATCTCCTCTTGCGGTGGGTTAGTATAAAAAAAGAAAGTGTGGAGATGATTCCCGTTTATTAATCTGAAGGTTGTGGAAAGACCTATGACAACAATAAACGATACAATGCCCCACACTTGGATAGTATGGGTACATGCACAGATTGTGCATAGCCACATAGCTATACAAGAAATGAGTGCTGCTCGTCGTCTCGTTGTCAAGAAAACTTCCACATTTTCAGATTAAGACTGCGAAAAACACTTTCAATATGTCTGCTATATATCCAATAGCACTACAAAATTAAAAATAATTTTCCAAACGAACAACACTCTTCGGGGGACATTGTTACTAAGAATACCCCTTCATACATCGCGCGTCACGATTTCGTAACATAAACTTCATATAGACTTAATACTCTTGTCGCAACTACGAAACATCATTGTCCTATTTTTGCAGCGTGAAAAAAGGATTTTAACTAATTGAGATGAATTTATGAGTAAGAGACTATCAATTGCGCTTGTGGCGCACGACGCCATGAAGCACGACCTCGCGGAGTGGGTCGCATGGAACTGGGCAAAGCTCCTATCACACCGCCTAATATGTACAGGAACAACAGGTCGCATCGTGGCCGAGACACTTATGGAGCGCAGAGCCAAGGATGCAGCGCACTCGCACTTCGACATCACGATGCTTAAGTCGGGTCCATTGGGTGGCGACCAGCAGCTCGGAGCGATGATTGCAAATGGAGAGATAGATATGCTCATCTTCTTCTGGGACCCAATGTCTGCACAGCCACACGATGTTGACGTGAAGGCACTGTTGCGACTGGCGACGCTCTACAATGTACCCACAGCGATAAATCGCTCGACAGCCGACTTCATGATATCGTCAACACTGATGGTTGATGCCGACTACAAGCCCGTTGTGCGTGATTATACATCATACATACAGCGCTCATTAAAGTAAGAGTGGTTGCCCTGAATAATCTGGACAACCACTCTTTTGTTTTACGCCTCTGTCTGCTCCTTCTCTACTCGGCGCTTTCTATTGATGTACATCAACTGACGTATAGACTGTTGCAACTGCTTGGGGTCTATATTACGCTTAATGACCGAGTCGTGAGCCAACGATATGCCACCAGTCTCCTCCGATACCGCGATGATGATAGCATCCGACACCTCACTCATACCCAAGGCAGCGCGGTGACGCATACCATAGGACTTAGGTACGGCTTGCTGTGTCGAGGGAAGCACACACTTTGCAGCTACCACTCTGTCGCCACTAATCACCATACCACCGTCATGCAAAGGGGCGTTCTTGAAAAATACATTCTGAATAAGTGCAGACGACACCTTTGCATCAATAGCGATGCCGCTCTCCTCGACAATGCCGAGGTCGTTAGACTGCTTGATGATGATGAGAGCACCCACCTTCTGCTCACCCATCTCCTGGCATGCCTCGACGATGGGGCGTAGGTCTATCTCCTTGGCACTCTTGCGGTGGCGGAAGTCGAAGATGCGTGTAAGCCACTCGAAGCGCTCACGCTGGCGACCAATGGCCTGCAAGAAGTGACGTATCTCAGGCTGGAAGATGATGAGTATGGCGATGACACCCACCGAGATGATCTGTCCCAGGATTGTTGAGAAGAGCACGAGGTTGAATGTCTTGACCAAGATCCAGACAAGGTAGATGAAGAATATGCCGACCATAATATATGGTGCGCTTGTTCCCTTCATGGCGCGATAGAGGCCGTAGAAGAGTGAGGCTACAAGAAGTATATCGATAACGTCGACAAAGGTGAATGGTATAAATCCCATGATAGCTTGTGTGGCTAGGGTTAATAATTGTGTGGTAGGTAACTAAACATGCCGACATGCAAGCGCAAATCGGCATGTTGTATCGTTTAATAATAGTATCTGTTTTACTACTCCAAAGCGCCTGCCTCGTAGAGCTCGTCAACCTTTGCAAGTACGAGGTCTGAGATATTGAGGCTTGGGTCAGCGTCGATAACTGTCATGCCGTCTACGATCATCTTGTAGCGCTTATCGGCGTTGATCTCGTCGAGGGCCTTACGAACGAGGGTGTTGAAGCGGTTCATGATAACGGCCTGCTCCTCTGCCAAAGCCTGCTCCTCCTTAGCGAGCTGCTCGCTCTCGCTCTGTGCTGAGGCCTGCAATGTGCTGAGGCGTGACTGGATAGACTGCTCCTTCTCTGCCAACTCCTCGCTCTTCTTCTGAGCGTTGAGGGTGGTGATAAGACCCTTCTCATAGTCCTGCTGGAGCTTTACTGCCTCGTTCTGCAACTTTGTGTACTCGTTAGCGAGGTTCTGCTCCTTCTTAGCCCAAGACTCCTGTACTGATGTAGCCTTATCCTGGAATGTCTGAACCTTAGTCTGGAGTGCTGTACCCTCCTTAGCGTAGAGCTTGCTCATATTGAGGATGTTGTCGAGGTTGACATACACCACGTCGCCACTTGCTACGCACTCAACAGTACGCACCTCGGTAGTATCGTTAGTCGCAACCTCCTCACTCTTCTCCTGCACCTTCTTAGCATCACTACATGCACCAAGCATTGCTACTGCAGCCAAGGCAAATAAAAGACTCTTTTTCATACTTTTTATTCTCTTTATTAGTTAATTTTCAAATTCGAAATACAAAGGTAAGAAAAAATTATTTACTTTTGTAAAAAATTTATATTATTTTAGAATTAGTTAACTTCAAACGCTAATCATGTACGAGTATATATCCGGAAAACTCACAGAGGTGACACCCACCTATGCCATCGTTGAGGCGGCAGGAGTGGGCTATTTTATCCATATATCGCTTAAGACCTATTCTGATATTGAGCACAGTGCCGAGGCGCGCCTCTATGTTCACTTCATCGTGAGGGAGGATCAGCAGACGCTCTTTGGCTTCTCCACTAAAATTGAGCGCGAGCTCTTCCGTAGGCTTATCAGCGTGTCGGGCGTGGGTGGCAACACTGCCCGCATGATACTCTCGACATACACTGTGCGCGAGTTGCAGAGTATCATCGCTACGGAGAATGCCGTATTGCTTAAGAATGTTAAGGGCTTGGGACTCAAGACCGCACAGAAGATTATCGTGGAGCTCTCGGGTAAGATGCTCGAGTTGGGTGTCGATGTTATGGAGAGCCTTGTGACCCCCGAGGCGCATAGCGCTGCCTACGATGAGGCGTTGGCTGCATTGCAGATGTTGGGCTTCCAGAAGAGTGCGTCTGAGAAGGTCCTTAAGACTCTATTTAAGGATAATCCCACTATTGCGGTGGAGGATGCTGTGCGTGCCGCACTTAAGCATTTGTAGTTAGAGACTCTTTTTTCTCTGAAAAAAATAGGGGCGAAACAAAATAATTATTATTTTTGCACGATTATATGTATATGAAAGTGTTTCGTCAAATAGCATATCTGTGTGTTGTGGCCGTTGTTGCCATGACCACTGTGTCGTGTAGTAATGAGAATGATGCTACGCTCACTCAGCAGCAGACATCCATTAGTCGCTACCTGACATCATCACACCAGCCACGTCTTATTGCCGAGGCGGATATAGCCAGCTCGTTGGACAATGAGCCTCAGTTCTATTCGCAGTGGGGCTTGGACATCTATCGTTATATCGCGACCTACTATGCTGAGGGTCGTGACGACAAGGCTGTGGTTGAGCGTGGTAGCCAAATAACCATCACATACAAGGCCTATCTTTTTACTGGTAGTAAGCCATCGGTTTCGAACCTCTATGCAACCAATAGCGCTGATGCTATTGCTGAGTTGCAGGCCGCGGGTTTGAACACTGAGTATGAGTGGACCACCGATCCTATGACCGTTGTCATGGGTCGCGAGGAGATTATCCCCGCTTTGGAGACAGCACTCATGGATTGCCGTGAGGGTGACTCCGTGGAGATATACCTCACCTATGATGCAGCCTATGGTAAGCATTATGTTGGTCTTGTGCCCAGCAAGTCGTCTGTGGTGTGGTATATAGATATTGTTAGTGTAACAAAGTAGATAACTAAGTGAATATGAATAGATTATTTGTCGGTATGCTCATGCTCTTTGTTGTTGGCACTGTGGCGGTGTCGTGCATTGAGGAGCCTACGATGAGTTTTGAAGATATTGAAAACAGATCGCTCAAGGCGTGGGTGGAGAAGTATAAGCCCGAGCTTTTGGATAACTACCAGGAGGAGGGTGGCTACTATGTCGAGGTCCTTGACGAGGGTGTGCTCGACTCGTTGCCCATCACTGGTAAGGATGTGTGGTTGTGGTACGACTTTACGGGTCGTGACCTTGCGGGTAATATCTACGAGACGCGCGACTGGAAGCTTGCTAAGCAGCTCAATACCTACACAGCACACACTCACTATGTACCTTCATTCCGCTTCAGTGGCAAGGAGTCTACCACGATGATGGAGGGTACCTACCTTGCTACGTTCAACAAACTCACTATTGATGGTGAGGATTTCGAGGTGCGCTACGGAACAAAATTGCGCATCTATATGCCTTCGTCAATCGTCGTTATCGAGGGTGCAGATGGTGGTTATGAGGGACAGTATAGCCTTGATGAGGGTAAGCCTTTGGTGGTTGATATGCAGGTGTATGGCCATGTGGCTAACCCCGTTGCCTATGAGGGTAATCGTGTTGAGGCCTTTGCTAAGGTAAACGGTGGCCTCTGTGCTGAGCATAAGACCGAGAGGGTGGAGGAGACGGATAGCGAGGCGTCGAAGTCACGTCGTCGCCTTATCTCTACACGCGCAGATGAGAGCGAGGAGGTGGACACACGTCCTTTGGAGTTCTACGATGGCCGCTGGCACCAGCCTGTTGATACCATGGAGCACCTGTTGGTGAACTATACCTACTCACCAGCGCGTCAGTCGTTTGATTACAACGCTGTGGGTGCCGACACGCTTATGTACAACCGCGAGGATGTGTCGGAGAACCTCTATGCTGCGGGTGATGTCTATGGTGCAAGCACTATGAGTGATGTTGATCGCCGTATCAATGAGGCACTTGTGGCGCGCTTTGGTGAGGGCGTTGCAAGCGAAGAGTTGATTGATGCAGACTCGCTGAATACTAAGTCTACAGCTAAGGTGTGGTATGTGGGTCGTTTCCTTGATGGCTTTATCTTCGATACCAATATCGACGAGGTCAAGGAGATTGTCTATGGTAAGGTTCCCACCAAGGGTGAGGCACTGTCGTTTACAACCTCAAACCCCGAGGATAACGACTATATCTTGGCATGGAACCACTCTATCCCCACGCTGCGTTTGGGTCAGTGGGCAGCTATCCTCACTGTGTCTACCTACGCTTATGGTCTTGATGGCCAGATGGGTTCTACGACATCTACAACAACAAATACCGAGCAGGCATACTACGACTATGCTAACTACTATAACTACATGAACTACATGAATAGCTACTATGGCTATGGTTATGGTAATATGTATAACAATGGTTACTATGGCTATAATCCCTACTACTATGGTTACACACCACCCATTAGCAGTGAGGATACGTCGGTCACCGTTACCAGCACATCCACCGAGATTCAGGCATTCACGCCATTACTCTTCCAGGTCTTTGTAGAGAAGTAGCATCGTGGAGCAACCCAAAGTTGAGCGCCTGCTTAAGCTGATGAAGCTTATGACGGGCAATGTCAATTACACTGTTGAGGACCTCGCTGAGCGCCTCGACACGTCGTATCGTTCCATATATAGATACATCGATACGTTCAAGGCTGCGGGTTTTGTGGTGCATAAGCTCGAGGGTGGAGTCTATAAACTCGGCAAGGAGAGCCGCTACTTCAAGGATATATCGCAACTTGTACACTTCACCGATGAGGAGGCTCATATCGTAAATCAGCTTATCGAGGGTCTTGATAACAACAATACGCTAAAGCAGAATTTGCGCCGCAAGTTAACGACGGTGTATAACTGCACATCTATGGCCTCGAGTATCGTTAAGGGACGTAACGCACAGAATGTAAACCGCTTGCAGGAGGCTATTTCTGGTCGCCGCCAGGTGGTGCTTCAGGATTATGCTTCGTCGCACGCCGGTGTGGCGAGCAGTAGGGTGGTCGAGCCCTTTGGCTTCACTACGAACTATGTGCAGGTGTGGTGCTACGAGCCCGAGAGCACAATGAATAAGCTCTTCAAGGTGGCGCGTATAGGTTCGGTGGAGATATTAGACAGCGAGTGGCAACATGCCGAGTGCCATGAGCATGGGTATATCGATGTCTTCCGCATCACGGGATTTGAGCAGTATAGGGTGCGCTTGAAGTTAGGCATGTTGGCTCGCAACCTGCTTTTGGAGGAGTATCCATTGGCAGAGCGCGACATTAAACCCTTGGATGACGGAGCGTGGTTGCTTGATACTCAGGTGTGTAGTTATAAGGGTGTCGGTCGCTTTGTGATGGGCCTCTTAGACGACATAGAGATTGTCGATAGCCCCGAGTTTAAGGCCTACGTCGACAATCTCATATATCAGTATACATCACGCACTTAGCGCTAAAGTAGCCTCTTGATGCGCTCGAACCACTTGTAGGGCATATATCTAAATGGCATATCTATCCACGTCGGGGTGTTGAGCACAGCGCGGCGATGCGAAAAGGCGTATAGCGAGTCGCGACCGTGGTAGCGACCCATGCCCGAGTTACCCACACCTCCAAAGGGCATGTGCTCGTTGGCTATGTGCATGATGACATCATTGATGCAAGCGCCTCCCGATGATGTGTGTGATATAACATGCTTGGCAGACTCCTCATTCGCAAATACATATAGTGCCAGTGGCTTCTCCCTATTGTTTATAAACTCTACAGCTTGCTCCATGCTCTCTATCTCTATGATGGGAAGCACGGGACCAAATATCTCTTCGCGCATCACGGTGCTATCCACCGACACATTGTCGAGCAGCGTTGGCTCAATATACCTATCCGTAGCATCGGCCCTGCCACCATGGCGCACTACACCATCTTTGAGATAGCTACTCACACGCTCAAATGCCTTTGCTGACACCATGCGCACGTAGTGCTTGCTCTGTTGTGCATCCTCGCCATGTAGCTCCACAACGGCGCGCTTGAATGCCTCGATGAACTGCTCCTTAACAGAGTGGTGGATAAGTAGATAGTCTGGGGCGATACATGTCTGACCCGCGTTGAGTGTCTTACCCCATGCGAGGCGCTTTGCAGCAACCTCAATGTCGGTGCTCTTGTCCACCACCACGGGGCTCTTGCCTCCCAGCTCCAGAACTACGGGTGTTAGGTTTTCGGCTGCTGCACGCATCACCACGCGACCGAGGTCGGGTGAGCCGGTGAAGAAGATTATGTCGTAGCGTTCCTTAAACAGTGCGCTGTTCACGTCGCGATGTCCCTGCACTATGGCCACATACTCCTCGCTAAAGCACTCATTTATCAGTCGCTCTATCGCCATCGACACATTGGGAACATATGGAGAGGGTTTCAAAATGGCGGTGCAGCCCGCAGCTATAGCACCCACGAGTGGATTTAGAAGCAGCTGCACTGGGTAGTTCCACGGAGCTATAATTAGCGATACACCAAGTGGCTCGGTAATGATTGAGCTCTTAGATGGCTTTAGCTTGAGTGGTGTCTTTTTCTTTGATGGTGCTGCCCAGCGAGGTAGGTTCTTTAGGAAGTTGTCTATCTCGCCAAGCACGATGCTTATCTCCGTAAGGTATGCCTCCTCGTAGCTTTTGTGCAGGTCGACATACAGAGCCTCGGTGAGGCTCTTTTCATGCTTGATGATGGCCTCGCGTAGCCTTCGTAGCATGGTCGTGCGAAAGCCTATGGGTAGGGTAGCATGGCTACGGAAGTAGGCTCGTTGTGTAGCTACAATCTCGGGTATGCGCTCAATCTGTGACATAGGTATAAAAATAAAGGGGCTCGCGCCCCTTGAAGTTTTAGATGATGTTAAACGCTATCTCCATCATGTTTGTGAACGATGTCTGACGCTCCTCGGCAGAGCATGCAGTGCCGTGTACCAACGAGTCGGAGATTGTGCAGATGCAGAGTGCACTCTTGCCTGCGCGTGCAGCATTCATGTAGAGGGCTGTAGCCTCCATCTCCACTGCCAATACGCCCATCTTCTGCCACTGCTTCCAGTTATCTGCGTCGTCGCCATAGAATACATCGCTGGCCATAACGTTACCAACCTTGTAGTCGATGCCAAGCTCCTCGGCCTTAGCTGCCGCAGCGCGCAAAAGCTCGAAGTCTGCGATGGGTGCGAATGTGCCAGGAAGGTTGAACTGTGCGCCGTAGTTAGAGTCGGTGCATGAACCCATAGCGAAAACTACGTCACCGAGCTTGAGGTTGGGGTCATAGGCACCTGCCGAGCCGCAACGAATGATGCGTTTCACGTCGTAGAAGTTGAATAGCTCGTAGGTGTAGATGCCGATTGAGGGAATACCCATGCCGTGGCCCTGAACCGATACGCGCTTGCCCTTGTATGTGCCTGTGTATCCGAGCATGCCACGCACGCTATTGTACTGCACAGGATTCTCCAAGAAGTTCTCTGCCATGAACTTTGCGCGAAGGGGGTCGCCCGCCATGATTACTCTATCGGCGATTTCGCCATACTGTGCTCCGATGTGTGGAGTTGGAACTTTTCCTGCCATAGTATTGTAGTTTTATTGTTTTTATATTCTTGGTTATATCCTTACAAAGTTAATACTAATCTTGCTAAACGCCAAAGATAGTTGCAAAAAAACGTTATGTCGAGATATATATCATTTTTTTTACTACCTTTGCATGAATATATACATGCTACAAATACAATGAGTAGACCAAAGAAAAATAGTGACACTGCGGAGGCTAAGGCACCCAAGGAGAAGAAGTATGTCGAGACCCCGCTGATGAAGCAGTACTACCAAATCAAGGCTATACACCCCGATGCGATACTACTATTTCGCGTAGGTGACTTCTACGAGACATTCGGTGAAGATGCCATTAAGGCGAGTGGTATATTGGGTATCACGCTCACACGTCGTGCTAATGGTGCTGCGTCGTATGTCGAGTTGGCTGGTTTCCCGTACCACGCCTTGGACAACTACATGCCCAAGCTCGTGAGGGCGGGTGAGCGCGTGGCTATATGCGAGCAGCTCGAGGACCCCAAAATGGTCAAGGGCCTTGTCAAGCGTGGCGTGGTGGAGATGGTTACCCCTGGTATTGTTATGGGTGAAAACCTGGTTGCTGGTAAGGAAAACACCTTCCTTGCTTCGGTCTACTTCTCAAAGACAACTACGGGTATAGCCTTTCTTGACCTCTCGACAGGTGAGTTCTACGTTGCCGAAGGTGACGATACATACGTTGATAAACTTATATCTAACTTGCAACCCCGCGAGATAGTCTTTCAGCGTGGTATGGAGGAGCGATTTAACGACGCCTTTGGCTCGAAGCACTATACCTATCGCCTCGATGAGTGGGTCTTCTCCGAGAGTGTAAACCGCGATAAACTCACCAAGCAGCTTGGCGTTCAGTCACTCAAGGGTTTCGGTATAGAGTCTATGAGCGCGGGTATCTCGGCAGCAGGAGCGATACTCTACTACTTGGAGTTCACCGAGCATAAGCAGACAGCACACATATCATCCATCTCGCGCATCGAGCGTGGTGACTCGGTATGGATTGACCGCTTCACTATTCGCAACCTCGAGCTCTTTAACTCAAATAGTTCGGTAGCACGTTGTAGCTTTGTCGATACCATCGACCGCACGCTAACACCCATGGGTGGCCGACAGCTGAAGCGCTGGGTGGCAATGCCATTGATGGATACCAAGAAGATTGCACAGCGCCAGGATGTTGTCGAGCACTTCGTTAAGGATGCCGATTTTGCCCATTCGATGCGTGAGCAGATAGCGCTTATTGGTGACCTCGAGCGTATGGCTTCACGCATAGCTACGGAGCGCATCACACCCCGCGAGCTTATCCAGTTGAAACACTCGTTGCGCGCAGTGGAGATGGTCAAGGCGATGATGGAGTCTACGGATAATGAGGCATTGCTTGCTCTTGCCGAGCGCCTTGACACCATGCAGGCGGTTGTTAAACGTCTTGAGAGCGACATATATCCCGATCCCGAAACTAATCAGATACAGAAGGGTGGCATCATAGCCTCGGGCATCTCACCAGAGCTTGATGAGCTTCGCCGCATAGCACTGCATGGCAAGGACTACCTACGCTCGTTGCAGGAGCGCGAGAGCGAACTCACGGGTATTCCCTCGCTTAAGGTGGCATACAACAACGTCTTTGGCTACTACATTGAGGTGCGTAATACTCACAAGGATAAAGTACCTGAGTCGTGGATACGTAAGCAGACACTCACCGATGCGGAGCGTTACATAACCGAGGAGCTTAAGGAGTATGAGCAGAAGATATTGGGTGCTGAGGAGCGCATCATCCAGATAGAGATGCAAATATATGCTCAGCTTGTCGCCTTTATATCACAGTATATTGTGCCCTTGCAGCGTAATGCTCAGGCGGTTGCCTATACCGACTGCTTACAGTCGTTGGCACGCATAGCTACGGAGCGTCGCTATGTGCGCCCTGTGGTAGATGATTCGGATGTTATCGACATTACTGATGGACGTCATCCCGTTATTGAAACACTGATGGCCATTGGAGAGGAGTATGTGCCCAACAGCGTGCGCCTTGATACCTCCGATCAGCAGATTATCGTAATCACCGGTCCCAATATGTCGGGTAAGTCGGCATTGCTTCGCCAGACGGCGCTCATTGTGCTTATGGCACAGATGGGTTCGTTTGTTCCTGCTAAGGCGGCGCGCATAGGTGTTGTGGATAAGATATTCACGCGCGTGGGTGCATCGGATAACCTTGCCGAGGGTGAGTCTACCTTTATGGTTGAGATGTTGGAGTCGGCAAGCATCCTCAACAACATATCACCTCGCTCACTTGTTCTACTTGATGAGATTGGTCGTGGCACAAGCACCTATGATGGTATCTCTATCGCATGGGCTATGGTTGAGTACCTCCATAATAATGGACTTGGTGCAGCGAAGACACTCTTTGCTACACACTACCACGAACTCAACGAGATTGAGAATATGCTACCCCGCGTGAAGAACTATCACGTTACGGTTAAGGAGGTGGATAACAACATCGTCTTTCTGCGTAAACTTGTGCGTGGTGGCACGGAACACTCTTTTGGTATCCACGTAGCACGCATGGCGGGTATGCCTCGCTCTATTGTTTCGCGTGCCGAGGCGATACTCGCAAATCTTGAGAAGGTATATGGCTCGGGTGAGATTGTCCCCAGTGGTGCAATTAAGGAGCGTGGCAGGAAGCGCGCTGTTGCTACCTCGGCTATAGAGACTAAGGATAATATCCAACTCTCTATGTTCCAACTCGACGACCCCGTTCTTGTCGCTATTAGAGATCAGATTAAGGGCTTGGATATCAACTCGCTCACTCCACTCGAGGCGTTGAATAAACTTAATGAGATAAAGCGTATAACAGGACTGTAGTGGTCTTAATTGATAATTAGTAATGAGTAATTAGCAATTAGTAAAATATTGATAATCAGCCATGTCATGTTGAGCGTAAGCGAAACATCTCCTCGCAGGCTATTCGCTATCAATGTAGTCTATGGTCGGCTTTTAGGAGATTCTTGAGTTCCTCTACCCTGCTCCGCCATGGCATAACAAGCAAGCTTGTTCTGCTCATGGCTTAATCGCAGCGTTCACTGCGTTCAGAATGATATCCTTAATGTCATTAATTTCCCTAAATTACTTAAACTCACTATATTATAAAACACACAGGGCTGATTATAATTTAATCAGCCCTGTGTGTTTGTATGCGCTAACGATAGATTAGCTCTTCGATGTCATAATCTTGAGGATCATAGCATCGGTCTGTGTCATGCCGTCGCGACCAATATCTGTAAGGTTGCGGATAGAGCGGTCTACATCATCATCGATGATACCCTCAACAGACTTAATAACACGGCCATTCATCGCCATGAGTGCCGACACAACAGCTGTAGAGACACCCGAAGCACACTTCATAGCGCACGATGGCTTAGCACCGTCGCATATCATACCTGCGAGGTTACCAATCATATTCTTCACAGCCTTAGTGACCTCGTCATAGCCTCCACCCATCAAGTAGGTGATACCGCATGATGAACCAGTTGCTGCAACAACACAGCCACACAACGCCGAGAGGCGACCGAGGCTCTGCTTGATATAGATGACGGTGAGGTGGCTCAAGATGAGCGAGCGCACCATCTGCTCGTGGTTAGCACCAGTCTGCTCGGCGTATACAACAACGGGAACAGTAGATGTAAGACCCTGGTTACCGCTACCCGAGTTGCTCATTACGGGAATCATAGCACCTGCCATACGAGCGTCACATGCAGCAGTTGTCATGCCGACAATCTGGCAGTGGAGTGTGTCACCCATGATGTTACGCTCCGACTCCGAGCGCATGAGCTTACCAATAGCGTGACCATACTCGCCCTTGAGCGACTCGTATGCAGCGTTCATATTCAAGCGCTTAGCCTCTAAGATGAACTCCAACTCCTCGAGGGGTGCTGTCATGGCGAAGTCCCACACGCGGCGCAAGGTGAGCTCTGGGTCCTTCTGCTCTGCGGGAGCCTCGCCAGCATTTGCTGCGGGAGCCTCTGCCGAGAGGAGTACCTCGTCGTTGCGAGTGATAGACACGAAGCGTGTGTGGCCACCTGCAATGATGGCTACAGCCTTGTCTGCACCAGCCTTAACCTCAATCTCGATGTATAGCTTCTCCTCGATACCCTCCTTGAGGTCTACAGATATACGCTTCTCGTCGATAAGGCGGCAACCCTCCTTTACCGAAGCCTCGTTAGCATCCTTCAACACCTCGAGCTCATACTCCGATTTACCTACCAAGGCACCAAGAGCCATGGCAATGGGGAGGCCAGTCATGCCTGTGCCGGGGATACCCACACCCATAGCATTCTTGAGTACGTTAGCACTTAGACGAGCCTCGATATGCTCGGGCTGTGTGCCGAGTGTCTCGGTAGCCTTAGCCACGCACAACGCCACAGCGATGGGCTCAGTACAACCAATTGCGGGAATAATTTCGCGGTTCATGAGGGCGATAATCTCGCGACGCTCCTCAGGTGTAAAGATGCAGTTCATATAGTGTGTGTTTTAAGTTTTCTTTTTTAGGGCTAATTATCACACGAAGATAGTAATTTTTTGTGTAACGTGCAAACGTTTAGGAAAATTAGTGTTATTAGGGGTGTCCGCAGCTATGGCCTTGATATGGGAAAGCCCCGAATGGAATGTACGCAAGGTACCATCCATTCGGGGCTTTTATTGACAGGTCGCAGATGCGCCCTTATCTCAGAAACTTATTAGTCCTTAAGCTTCGCTGCCAAGAACTCGCGGTTGAGGCGAGCGATGTGAGCGATAGAGATTGACTTAGGACACTGTGCCTGGCATGCACCAGTGTTAGTACAGTTACCGAAGCCGAGCTCATCCATCTTAGCAACCATCGCTTTAGCGCGACGTGCACCCTCTACCTTACCCTGAGGCAACTTAGCGAGTGATGATACGCGAGCAGCAACGAACAACATTGCAGAACCGTTCTTACATGTTGCAGCACAAGCACCACAACCTACGCATGCTGCAGCGTCCATAGACTCGTCAGCATCTGCCTTAGGAATAGGAATAGCGTTACCATCGGGTACAGAGTTAGTGCGTACAGAGATGAAACCACCAGCCTGCAAAATCTT
>JAGCLX010000050.1 GCA_017646785.1 Alistipes sp. | reverse complement strand
GCCTCCTTAGCCAAAAGCTCAAGACCCTTAGGGTCAACCTTCAAAATCTTACGACCGTCGCACTCTACGACCTTTACATAGTCCTTCGTAAGAAGGCGGTACTCCGTCTTATCCTGCTGGATAGGATACGGCTCCTGATAGATGAAATCTGCCATATATGGTTTAGTTTATTGAGTTAATGATTTGAGTTTTCATTAGTTAGTTTACAAGCCTCTAATAAATGCTGCGATACCGCAGATAAAGACTACAGATACCAGCACGGGGCATACATAGCGCAATAAGAAGCGGATGACAGGATAGGTTGCCGCATCGACACCACCCTGCGCGGTGAGCTCCTTGCGCATATCCTCCTTCTTCCATATCCAACCCACGAAAATAGAGGTGAGGATACCGAGTACGGGGAGCATAACGACAGCCGTGAAGGTGTCCAATAGCGTGAAGAAGTTCATACCCGCCACACGGTAGCCATCCCACACACCGAGCGAGAGCGAAGCTGCCGTAGCCAGAAGCATAGCGATAGCGGTGACGATAGCAGCACCCACACCACGCGACATACCGCGCTTCTCGACGAAGTACGACGTGACAGCCTCGTGCATAGATATTGTCGACGAGAGAGCTGCAAGACCCAAGAGTAGGAAGAAGAGCGTAGACCACATATTGCCCAAAGGCATCGTAGAGAAGACCTTAGGCATAGCAACAAACGCCAACTGCATACCGCTCTGGTCGGCAACACCCGCAGAGAAGATGATGATAGCAGCAGTCAGCGCAACAAGCGTGTCGAGCGACACTACGCTGATAGCCGTGCCCGCAATCTTAGTACCCTCCTTGAAGTATGAGCCGTAGATGAGCATAGCACCCATACCAACAGATAGGGTGAAGAATGCCTGGCCCATAGCGTCGAGGAAGGTCTTACCCGTAACCTTCGAGAAGTCGGGAGTAAAGACATTGGTCAGCGCCTCACGACCTTCAGGCAACCACAACGAGTAGATAGCCAGAGCAATGAGGATAGCAAATAGCAGTGGCATCATAACCTTAGATGCCTTCTCGATACCTCCCTGCACACCACCGATGATGATGAAGTGGTTGGCGAGGATGAAGAGGTAAGTAAAGAGCAAAGGTTTCCACACACCCATAGTGAAGTCGCTGAAGAAGGCTCCATAATCGCCCGTAACGGCATTCATAGCCGACGATATGGCGTAGTTGAGCGTCCAGCCCGAGATTACGAAGTAGTAGCCCATAATCAGCGTCACCGACACTAAGCCCATACCTCCGAGCCAGCCCCAACCCTTACGGATTGTAGAGAAGGCATCGACAGGGTTACGCTTGGCATTGTGACCTACGGCAAACTCCGCAATGAGGAGCGGAAGACCGAGCAAAAGAATACATCCTAAGTAGATGAGGATGAAGGCACCGCCACCATTCTCGCTGGTGATATAGGGGAATCGCCAGATGTTGCCCAAGCCTATTGCTGAGCCTGCGGCTGCGAGGATGGCGGCTAACTTACCACCAAAGCCTCCGCGTTTTTCTGTTGAACTCATTATCTCTATGTTTTAGTTCTATCCTACGAGCGTCACACTAACACTCTCAACCTTACCTCCGAGCGGAGGTGCTATCTTTGCCACCGTGCACTCTATGCTCTCAATCTCGGGAAATGCCTCGCGTATGGCGTCGATGACATTAGCTGCCGCAGCCTCGATGGTGCGCTGCGTGCGCTGCATAGTGCGCTCGACAATCTCATAGACGGTGAGGTAGTTCACCGCCTTCGTGACATCGTCGTCGCGGTGTAGCTCACCCAAAGGTGTGCGTATCGCCAAGTCTACACGGTAGCGGTTGCCCACCTGCTGCTCAAGGTCATAGCAGCCGTGATAGGCACGCAGCGAGATGTTGTTAAGACGTATGGTGTAGCTCTTTTCCACTGTTGCGCGCTATTGTACGGTGATTAGATAGTAGTTCTTCTTGCCGCGCTGCACGAGGAGGTACTTACCTGCGATGAGGTCAGCATCCGTTACAGCACGCATAGGGTCGGCAACCTTCTCCTTGTTGAGCTGCACACCACCACCCTGCACCATCTTGCGGCACTCACCCTTCGAGGGGAATACCTTGCACACCTCAGCGACGATGTCGATAAAGGGCTTCGCCATCTCCTCACGCGAAATGGTGAACTGTGGCACACCGTCGAACACCTGCAAGAGCGTAGCCTCGTCCAACGAGCGGAGAGCCTCCGAGGTGGCATTGCCGAAGAGGATGTTGGTGGCTGCCTGAGCATTCTCCAACTCCTCCTTAGAGTGAATCATCGTGGTAATCTCCTCAGCCAAGCGACGCTGCAACACGCGGAGGTGGGGTGCCTCGTCGTGCTCGCGGATAAGACTCTCGATAGTCTCACGGTCGAGAAGCGTGAAAATCTTGATGTATCGCTTAGCGTCGTCGTCGCTCACGTTAAGCCAGAACTGATAGAACTTATATGGCGATGTGTAGCGCGCATCGAGCCATACATTACCACTCTCGGTCTTACCGAACTTCGTGCCATCCGCCTTAGTGATAAGAGGGCAGGTGATAGCGAAAGCCTCAGCCTCGCTGCCGAGCTTACGGCGGATAAGCTCCGTACCTGTGGTGATGTTACCCCACTGGTCGGCACCTCCGAGCTGCACCTTGCAGTTGTACTGCTGGTAGAGGTGCAAGAAGTCGTAACCCTGCAAAAGCTGGTATGTAAACTCGGTGAACGACATACCGTCGCCCTCGCCATTAAAACGCTTCTTAACAGAGTCCTTAGCCATCATATAGTTTACGGTGATGCACTTACCGAT
>JAGCLX010000049.1 GCA_017646785.1 Alistipes sp. | reverse complement strand
GGTCATCAACGGCGGCACCTTCAACGGCTGTAAGTCGCTCAAGGATATCTATATCGGCAAGCGTGTAACTACCATTGGCAGCAGTGCCTTCCGCGACTGTACATCTCTTGGCGAGGTGGAGATTCCTAATAGTGTCATCCGCATCGAGGGCTCGGCCTTCAGAGGCTGCGTAAGCCTCACCGCTATCGACATCCCTAATAGTGTGACAAATATTGGCTCTTGTGCATTCTATGGTTGTACCCGCCTTCGCGACCTCACCATCGGCAGTGGCGTGGCGAGAATTGAGTCCCAGGCTTTCGACAGCTGCAAAGCCCTCACCGAGGTTGTCATCCCCGAGGGTGTGACATATTTGGGTAGCTACACATTCAACTACTGCGACAACCTCACGAGCGTAACTATCCCCTCAACACTCTCGGAGGTTGGAGGCTATGCATTTCAAGGTTGCGACAACCTCTCTGATGTCTACATCAGCGATCTTGTAGCGTGGTGCCGCATAGCGTTTGCAAGCAACGATTCTAATCCATTACGCCGCGGTGAGAACCTCTATCTCAATGGCGAGCTTGTCACCGACCTTGTCATCCCCGAGGGTGTGACATCTATAGGCAACTACGCCTTCTACAACTGCAACTGCCTCACATCGGTTACAGTGCCAAGCAGCGTAACACTCATCGGCAAGGAGGCATTCCGCGATGTTGAGGGCACACTCATCCTCAACTGCAACATCCCCAATGGTATGAACCAGCTCAGCTTCTTCGACGAGGCATTGCGCAACTCCTGGTTCGAAACCTTCGTAATTGGCAATGAGGTAACGACCATCGGCGACTATGCATTTAGCCAATTCAACAGAAATGAGGAGTATTGGGATGGCAACGAGCAGGTGTACAAGTATAGAACTCTTCTCACCACCCTCTACATAGGCAAGAGCGTGGAGCATATTGGCGAGGGTGTGTTCTACAACTGCACAAACCTCACAAGCCTCTTCGTAGACCGCGCAACACCTCCAACACTCGAGAGCAACAACGACCTCTCAGGCACAACAATATATGTGCCCTACTTGGAGTACTTCGTATATCGCGGCACCGAGGGCTGGAAGGAGTATGCTAACAATATCGTAGCCTACGACTTCACAAACAACGAGGTGGTAGATATGGACTCTCTTATCCCCGACTTCGTGGTAGAGGAGACAAACTACGGTAAGGGTGTGCTTATCAACGGCCTTGTGTGGGCACCCGTAACAAGCGGTCACTACATATCGCACACAAGCGCCGACTTCAAAAACCCCGAGGGCTGGAGACTGCCAACACGCGAAGAGCTCGACAAGTTGGCTGAGAACTACTCGGCATTCGACGCGGGTTACTACTTCACAGGCTCACAGCCCTACGACGAGGATATGCCTCGCATCTGGCTGCCAGCAAACGGCAGAGTATACTGGCCTGAGGACTCCGACAACGAGAGTTACTACGACGATGGCACGGTAGGCTACTACTGGGCTGACGACCAGACAGGTGCCTATGGCGCATACGCCCTACAATTCTCAGAGTCGGGAGCATTCACAACAGGCTTCAACGCCTTTGAGACAGGCTGCTCGGTAATCTATGTTCGCGACATAGAGCGATAGTAGAAGAGCTTGTCTGATTGTCGTGGCTTAACACGACACATATTAGCCCGCCAGCAGTCGTTGGCGGGCTTTTAGTTTTATATGGCACAGAGAGCTGCGCAGGGTGGGTAATCTCACAAAAAAAGAGTATCAACACTCAAAAAACGCATTCAACGATTGCTGTTTGTAAAACAAACACTATCTTTGTAACGAATAGAATATCGAATGTGTAAAACAAAACTATAAACTATAACAAAATTAAGATTATGACAAACAAAATGAATTACTACGCAACCCCCGAAGTGGAGGTAGTTGAGACAAATGTAGAGAATGGTTTTCTATTGAGTGCTTTTGAGGATGAAAACACTCTGGAAAACCCCGAGGTAAAGCCCGAAATAGAGTGGTAATAGTCCAAATATCTATACAACACTTGGTTATGAGAAAGATTTGTATGTGGCTACTTGCAGCAATGACATTTGCCGCTTGTACCGAGAATCCAACTATTGATACGCCAAATAGCAATGAGCCAAACAACATCGACAGCTACGCCCTTCGTGTAGGCTTCGAGGTGAGCGACAACGCACATTCGCGCATCGCCCTCAACGAGTCGATACAGACAGTGTGGGAGGCAGGCGACATTGTATCGGTATTCTACAACAGCACAACAAAGTCGCAGTGGGCATTTCAGGGCGAGAGCGGCGACACCTCAGGTATCATCACCCCTGTAGCACCTATGGGCGATACCCCAACAGGCGACAATGTGGTGGTATTATACCCCGATAGCAACGACTACACCTATGCGGGTACAAACAGCGTTACTGCAACAACATCGCACGAGCAGACATATGCACAAAATAGCTATGGCAAGGGTGGTAACATACTCGTAGCACAGAGCTCAGACGATATGTTGGTGCTAAAGAGTGTGTATGGCTGGCTTATGTTCCAAATTAAGGGTACTGCAGCACAGAGCATCAAAACTATTCGTCTTGTGGGCAACAACAACGAGCAGCTTGCAGGTAACATTCAGT
>JAGCLX010000048.1 GCA_017646785.1 Alistipes sp. | reverse complement strand
GTCGTAGTCCAGGCGTAGCTGGTCGTAGATGAACGAGTCGTCGAAGGATATGGCCGCGGCGTCGCGCTTGGTGTTGGCATAGCAGATGCGGTCGATACCCGCCCAGTATATCGCGCTCAGGCACATGGGACATGGCTCACACGAGGCATAGACCGTGCACCCCGAGAGGTCGAAGCTACCCATCTCCCTGCACGCATTGCGTATCGCCACAACCTCGGCATGTGCCGTGGGGTCGTTATTCGGGACAACGCGGTTGGCACCCGTAGCCACCACCCTACCCTCCTTGACGATGACCGCACCAAAGGGCCCGCCACCCTCGTCGATATTGGCGATGGAGAGGTCGATGGCCATCTGCATAAATCGTCTGTCGTCAGCCGAGAAGACATCGCTCTCGGGCAGACCATGTTGCTTGTCTATCATAGTCATAACGTTTAATTAGTACTATGTATGCCACAAAAACTACGCAAATATACAAAAAATTTCTCATTACTATTTTTTTTTACTATCTTTGCGCGGTTGTATTCACACCAACCACAGTGGCCGAGATTATATAATTTAACTATAAAACCATATTATTATGACTATTACAGCATCTGACATCAAAATTGGCATGTGCGTAGAGATGGAGGGCAAGACATTCATCGTCGTAGACTTCCAGCACTGCAAGCCCGGTAAGGGTCCCGCTTTCGTGCGTTCAAAGCTCAAGAACCTCGAGAATGGCAACGTCCTCGACAAGACATTCTCTTCAGTATCGCAGAAGATTGAGCAGGTTCGCGTAGAGCGCCGCCCATACCAGTTCACATATGAGGATGACCTCGGTGCTCACTTCATGCACACAGAGACATTCGAGGAGATCAACATCGACAAGAAGCTTATCAACAACGCTGACCTCATGGCTGATGGCCAGATCGTCGAGGTTATGTTCCACACCGAGAAGGAGACTGTACTCTCAGCTGAGTTGCCCCCTATCGTAGATATGGAGGTTACATACACCGAGCCTGGTGTGCGTGGCGATACCGCTTCGACAAACTCACTCAAGCCCGCAACGGTTAACACAGGAGCTACAGTGAAGGTGCCCTTGTTCATCAACACTGGCGACAAGATCCGTGTAGACACTCGCACACGTGAGTACTACGAGCGCATCAAGTAATTTCTTGTGATAGCGGCGCATCTGTGGCGCTTCAATCAAATCCCCGAATGGGACGTACGTCAAGTACTACCCATCCGGGGATTTTTCATGTCAGCACCGCACCTGCACCACTCTGACAAGAAATTGGGTCGTGGGGGTGGGGGTGTGATAAGGAGATTAAGGAATTTAAGGAAATTAAGGAATTTAAGGACGAACCCCTAAACTCACTAAATTCCCTAAACTCACTAAACTCCTTAACTTCCCTTAACTCCTTAAACTCCTTAACTCCACCCCGCGATTACACCGCCATTTTCCTACGCAAACCCAAAAATATCACAACATGTTGATAACTTTAAGCCCTTTGCATGGTGTAGGTTAAATAAATTTTACTACTTTTGTAGGCGTAAAATTATGCCCAACGACTCGCAACAGAGCCAGGGCAACAAAATATAGGCACAAAAAATTGATAGTATGAATAACACTTTGGTTGTTGTAGGCGCCCAGTGGGGCGACGAGGGAAAGGGTAAGATCACCGATTTCTATGCAGGTGGTGCCGACGTCGTAGTACGCCACCAGGGAGGTAACAACGCAGGTCACACAATTGTCTTCGACGGCAAGAAGTTCGCATTGCAGTCTATACCCTCGGGAGTCTTCAACCCCCATATCATAAACGTGATGGCTAACGGCATGGTCATCAACCCCGCATCGTTGGAGGAGGAGCTCGACCGCTTGCACAAGGCGGGCATCACCGACTATAAGCTCTTCATCTCGGACCGCGCGGCCTGCGTGATGCCATACCACGCCATGCTCGATGGCGCATACGAGGCCCTCAAGGGTGGCCGACAGATTGGCACTACGAAGAAGGGCATCGGCCCTGCATACACCGATAAGTATAGCCGCGTGGGCATACGCATGGGCGACCTCCTCGATAAGGAGTACTTCGCTGAGCGACTAAAGGATGCACTGGCGCAGAAGAACATAGAGCTTCAGGCACTCGGCATGGAGCCCTGCGACTTCGACACCATCTACAACCAGTACCTCGCATATGGCGAGAAGTTCCGCTCTATGATTTGCGACACCTCGGTGTTGCTCAACAAGCTCGTAGAGGAGGGCAAGAAGGTGTTGTTCGAGGGTGCTCAGGGCGTTATGCTCTGCATCGACCACGGCACATACCCCTTTGTTACATCGTCAAGCCCTACTGCGGCAAGCGTACCCGTGAACACGGGCCTCGCACCCCGCTACGTGAACAACGTCATGGGCGTGGCTAAGGCATACACAACACGTGTGGGTGAGGGTCCCTTCCCCACAGAGCTCTTCGACGAGCGCGCCGACTACATCCGCGAGCGTGGCCACGAGTATGGCACCGTTACGGGCCGTCCACGTCGTGTGGGTTGGTTGGACACCGTCATCCTCAACCATGTGCGCCGCATAAGTGGTGTTAACTACCTCTCTCTCATGCTCTTTGACGTGTTGTCGGGCTTGGAGAAGATTCGCATCTGCACTGGCTATAAGCTCGACGGCAAGGCTATCGACTATGTACCCTCGACCATCGCACAGCTCGAGCGCGTAGAGGCAGAGTACATCGAGATGGATGGCTGGAGCGAGGACATCACCGGCATAAAGTCTTACGATGAGTTGCCCGCAAATGCTAAGGCCTATATCGCTAAGCTTGAGGAGCTTACACGCACCGAGGTAGCTGTGGTATCTGTAGGTCCCGACCGCGAGCAGACCATCATCCGCAAGCAGATATTTTAAATATAAGGTATAGAGGGTGCCAAGCGATAGCGGGGTGCCGAACAAGGATAGAGGTTGCTTAGGCGACCACTAAAGACCACCATAGGGAGCACCCTGAGGTGGTTTTTTTGTCTGTTTTCGGTGACCGAGGTATCAGTGAAGTATTGGCGTAAGCGAGAGGGGGAGTAGTTAAGGAAATTAGGGAGGTTAGGGAACTTAGTGAGGTTAAGGAGTTTAGGGGGGTAGTCCTTAAATTCCTTAATCTCCTTATAACCCCTTGTCACACTTTGTCACACTTGTCACACACACCCCACCCCCTGTGACATTGTGACTTTGTGACTTTGTGACAACGTGACTTTGTGACAAAGCAACGATAGCGCACACTGCCTCGTGGGGGAGAGTGGGCGTTTGTTGCTTGTTGCTTTGTTGCTTTTCCCTATGTTTTGCAACAAAGCAACAACCCTTTCTCGCCTTAACGGGGTATCAGTGGAGTATTGGCGTGGGCTCTGGTGTATAGAGTTCTGTCCATCCATCCATTTTCCCTATGTAAATGGATGGATGGAAAGCTGTTCGTTTGTTCGTTTTCCCTATAAAAAAGAACGAACGAACACCCTTTCCTCCTCAGCGTATCGCGCCTGCTTGTTTCTATTTTCTTTTTTTCGTTTTACCTATGAAAAAGAAAAAAAGAAAATTCTTCCTCTACTGGTAGCATATCTCGCTTCCAAGTGTTATCAGTGAAGTATAAGCGAGAGGGTGTTCTCTGTTCTCCCGTTCTCTTGCCCTATGTTAGAGAACAGGAGAACAGAGGCGTAGCGACCCACACTCTCTTGGTAGCGTTTCTCGCTTCAATGTGAGTATCAGTAGAGTATTAGTGTATGCTGTGTGTAGTTATATAGTCATTGATAAATAACTATATAAGTATTAATTGTAGAGTGTGTATTGCTCTCATGCTATCACACTTACAATAGATATATACTACACTATATAACTCTATATATAACTATGTATATATTGATATATAACATGTTATATATATTAATTAATGTATCACTTTACATTGATATTGGTGTGGCACGAGCCCTCTACATGGCTACTGACACATAGTGACAAAAGAATATAAATATACTTTTGTATATCCCTCTGTGTGGCTAAATATCTATGGTCACACGCCTGGCCACATGTGCAGTTGAGCATGGCTTGACGCATGGCTTTTTGGTGATTGTTGCCCGCGCTCCCAGGG
>JAGCLX010000047.1 GCA_017646785.1 Alistipes sp. | reverse complement strand
CACCTTCTGCAGGCGGAACTCCTCGATAAGCTGCTCCACACGCTCACGCTGGTACTGACGCGAGTAGTCTGTCATCTCCAACACGGCACGGAGGTTGTCCTCAACAGTGAGACGGCGGAACACCGAAGCCTCCTGTGCGAGGTAGCCGACACCCATCTGAGCACGACGATAGACGGGCAGTTTAGTGATATCAGTAACCTTGCCATCGTTATTCTCGAGGAAGATTTGACCCTCGTTGGGTTTAATGAGTCCCACAATCATATAGAAGGTAGTTGTCTTACCTGCACCGTTAGGACCGAGCAGACCGACAATCTCTCCCTGATTGACATCTATGGTGACATGATTCACGACTGTGCGTGATTTATAGGATTTTACCAGCTCGCTTGTGAAAAGTCTCATTCGCCTATTGCATTTTTTTTGTAACTTTTTTGCAAAGTTACCACTATTTTTCAAAAAAATATATTATATTTGGGTAAATTTTTTAGATAAAAATTATGGACACCGAACAAAGCGTATTATTACACGATAAATTACGTGAGTATTTTGGCTTCTCATCGTTCAAGGGAAACCAGGAGGCAGTCATTCAGAATGTGCTCTCGGGCAAGGATACCTTCGTGCTTATGCCAACAGGCGGAGGTAAGTCGCTATGCTACCAGTTGCCTGCCCTTATCATGGACGGTGTTGCCATTGTCATATCGCCCCTAATCGCTCTGATGAAGAATCAGGTGGATGCCATGCGCACCTTCTCTACCGAGTCGGGCATCGCGCACTTCCTCAACTCTTCGCTCAACAAATCGGCGATTGCACAGGTTAGACAGGATGTCCTTGATGGTCGCACCAAGCTTCTATACTTCGCACCCGAGTCGCTAACCAAGGAGGACAACATCGCCTTCTTGCGCAAGATAAAGGTGTCGTTCTACGCCATCGACGAGGCACACTGTATCTCGGAGTGGGGCCACGACTTCCGCCCTGAGTATCGACGCATACGCCCCATCATCAACGATATTGGCCAGGCTCCCCTCATCGCACTTACGGCTACAGCTACGCCCAAGGTGCAGATGGATATTCAGAAAAACCTTGGCATGACAGACGCTACGGTATTCCGTTCGTCGTTCAACCGTGCCAACCTATACTATGAGCTACGTCCCAAGCAGAACGTAGACCACGACATCATCCGTTTCATCAAGCAGAACGATGGCAAGAGCGGTATCATCTACTGCCTCAGCCGCAAGAAGGTTGAGGAACTTGCCGAGTTGCTCATGGCAAACGGCATCAAGGCGCGCGCATACCACGCAGGCATGGATGCACAGACACGTGCCGACAACCAGGATGCCTTCCTACACGAGCGTGTTGATGTCATCGTGGCAACCATAGCCTTCGGTATGGGTATCGATAAGCCCGACGTGCGCTACGTCATCCACTACGACATTCCTAAGTCGCTGGAGGGCTACTATCAGGAGACAGGACGTGCAGGACGCGATGGAGGCGAGGGTCACTGTCTGACGTTCTACAGCTATAAGGATATTCAGAAGCTCGAGAAGTTCATGCAGGGCAAGCCCGTTGCTGAGCAAGAGATTGGCAAGCTACTACTTCTCGAAACCGTATCATATGCCGAAAGTTCTATGTGTCGTCGCAAGTCGTTGTTGCACTACTTTGGTGAGACATACCCCGAGGCCAACTGTGGCAACTGCGACAACTGCTGCAAGCCCAAGCCTAAGGTGGAGGCTAAGGAGGAGTTGCAGCTTGCACTCGAAGCCCTCAAGGCTATTGGCGACAAGTTTAAGGCCGACCACCTCGTATCTGTGCTCATGGGTAAAGTTACCGCGATGATAAAAAGCTACAGCCATAATAAGTTGGAGGTCTTCGGTGCAGGCGAGGATAAGGATGCACGCTTCTGGAATGCCGTTATTCGCCAGGCCCTCATCATGGGCTTCGTAGATAAGAATATCGAGAACTACGGACTTATATCTATCAACGCGCGCGGAGAGGAGTATATAAAGAAGCCTACGTCGGTTACTATCACCATCGACCACGACTACGATGCTGAGGATGAGAACGAGCCATCTGGTCCTATCAAGGGCGGTGGCGCAGCAGACGAGGAGCTCTATGCCATGCTTAAGGATTTGCGACGCAAGGTGGCTAAGCAGAACGACCTGCCTCCATACGTCATCTTCCAGGATCCATCGCTTGAGGATATGTCCATCCAGTACCCCATCACCATCGAGGAGCTACAGACAATCTCGGGTGTAGGTGCAGGTAAGGCCCAGAAGTTTGGCGCTGAGTTCGTCAAGCTCATCAAGGCATACGTCGACGAGAAGGAGATTTTGCGTCCTCAGGATATGGTCGTGAAGGGCGTAGCCAACAAGGCGAGCAACAAGATATTCATCATCCAGTCTATCGACCGCAAGATGGACTTCGAGGATATTGCACGCGCCAAGAACCTCGATATGGATGAGTTGCTCACAGAGATTGAGGCTATCGTAAACTCTGGAACACGCCTCGACATACAGTACTACCTCAACACCATAATGGATGAGGATAAGGTTGATGACATCTACCTATACTTCAAGGAGGATGCAGAGACCGACTCGTTGGATGACGCCATCGAGGAGCTCGGCTCGGAGTATAGCGAGGAGGAGATACGCCTCGTACGCATTAAATTTATATCGGAGGTAGCAAACTAATGGGAGAGGTACGCGCAAAAAAGGCCCTCGGTCAGCACTTCTTGACCGACCTAAACATAGCTCGCAAGATAGCGACATCGCTCACCGGAGGCACTGCCGAGAACCCCGACAAGGTGTTGGAGGTTGGCTGTGGCATGGGTGTGCTAACTCAGTTCTTGCTGGAGCGTACCGATGTTGTGACCTATGGTGCCGAGATAGATGGTGAGTCTGTGGAGTACCTCCACACCCACTATCCCGACTTCGCACCCCGCCTTACGGAGGGTGACTTCTTGAAGATGGACCTACGCGCTGAGTATGGCGACAGACTAAAGATTATCGGCAACTTCCCATATAACATATCGTCACAGATATTCTTCAAGGTGCTTGAGAACCGCGACATCGTCCCCGAGTGTGTGGGCATGATACAAAAGGAGGTCGCCGTACGTCTGGCAGAGCCTCCCGGCTCGAAGGAGTATGGCATCTTGAGCGTGCTGCTGCAGGCGTGGTACGACATCGACTACCTCTTCACCGTGGGCGAGAAGGTCTTCAACCCACCGCCAAAGGTCAAGAGCGCCGTTGTTCGCCTCGTGCGTAACAATGTCGAGAAGCTCGACTGCGACGAGCAGCTATTCATCAAGGTTGTCAAGGCATCGTTTGGCCAGCGCCGTAAGATGTTGCGCAACTCATTGAAGGCCGCCTTCGGCAACTTCGGTGGTAATGAGCATAAGTTCTTCACCATGCGCGCCGAGCAGCTCTCGGTTGCCGACTTTGTGGAGCTAACTAACTGGGTTGCAGATAATAGATAACACCACTATGGCTAAGAACTACCACATAGCGACATTCCGTCGAAGCAAGATGGTGTGGGGCATGAGCATCATCACCACGCTTATACTCATAGGCGTGAGCGTGTCTACGCTGTGCATCCCCGATGTGAGCAGTGGCTGGAAGTCATACTTGGTAATGGCAATCATCCTACCTCTACCCGTCATCTGCTTTGCGCTATCACCACGCTACCTATGCCTATTTGGCAACATGCTCATCATCAAGCGCTGGGTGGGTAGCGTGACAATCCCCATCAAGGAGATAACCTCTGTGGAGGTGGCAGACAAGTGGACCATCCTTCGCTCGACAAGAACCATGGGCAACGGAGGATACTTCGGCTATTATGGCCACTACTACAACCGCCTATACGGCAAGTTTAGGATGTTCGCCACGGAGACCACTAACCTCTACTTGATACGCACCAGCAGACAAAACTTCGTCATCAGCTGCTCAAGCAAGGAGTTTATCACCCATCTTCAAGAGGCGATTAAGCAGTAGATGGCGAATGAAGGAGAGATGTCTAAGTAATTACAAAAATAGAGATGTCATAGACAAGGACTATGACATCTCTATTTTTTCAATGGCGAAGCTGGCACGAATGCCTTATGGTCACTTAGTCGCAACACCAACTCACCATTAGAACTATCCACTATACCCATCAGCGTCACCACGCCATCTGCCACAACCTCGTCAGCATAGTCACACCTATTTAGTGTCGCTACGGTGAGTGTATCCGCTCCATCGGTAAAGTGGCGCAGCGAGGAGTCGAAGGGTCTATCCTCTGCGTCGGTATCACACCACAGCGCACCACGCTCCTCTGATATAAGCTGCACGCCATCAACGCGCACATAGGCAAGCATATCGCCGTAACCAATATCACCGATACTCCTCACGCGAGCACGCTCACGCGCATCCCCCGTCACATCTATCACCATGCGATTAAGCACCTCGTCCTCCGTTATGCGGTCGACGACATACTCCGCCGTAGGCTCCAGTCCAAGCACATAGCGAGCTCCCTCACGTCCGATATGCAAGCCCTCGCAGCGCATTCTTACCTTAGAGTATAGCGGCACTACCCTATCCACGTTCGAAATATTGACCTCGACCTCAACACCCGCAGTGCCATCATACAAGACGAATGACTTATAACTCTCACAGAGCTTGTCATTTAGCACCACGCAACCCTCAATCCACACATCGTCACTCACGCGCTCACTACGCGACTCAGCCAGCGAGCATAGGTACGATATAGACACATCTCCAGAGAGGTGCTCATGCTGCTCCTCTGCGCCAGTGCAACATACCGCAAGAAGAGCCACAAGGCTAATAAGTGCAATCCTCAGCATAGCGCATCTTAAGTTGATAACACTCCCTACCACCATCATAGGCAGCCCACCCCACAATGCCACATATAGAGAGCTCCTCCAAGGGGATATGCCTATCGGCAAAGCGGGCATAGTCGCGCGTATAGACAGCTATGCTATCTCCGGCATCATCCTTAAACAGCGAATAACCACGCCAATGCGCATCCCCAAGCATATCTCCCGCTAAGGTGTCAATGCTCGTCGAAGCAACAAGGTGCAACCCACCAACACGCACAAGACGACCGCAGTCACTCGGCCTAAGATCAGCAATCTCAACGCGACGAGGCTCCTGCACCTCGACATCAGCCCCTCGCACAACAACCCTATCGACAGCCTCCCGCGAAGCTAAGTAGCCGACATCGTAGGCCTCATACTCCTCCGCCTCAGCGCCCACCACAGCAACACCGCGCTGATAGGCCGCATAGCACCCACGTAGACGCAGAGCCACCTCCAAACCCTCGGGGTAGTCCGCCGCAAGGGGCGACACGCCAACCATAACCTCCACAGCACCCGTGCCATCGTCAACAACAATGGAGCGATAGAAGTTATCCTCCACATCCGAAGATATGACACGTCCCACAAGCACAACATCATCCTCAACAACGTGTGAATGAGTGCCTAATATATGGTTTCTGAAGGTTGACACTGTGGTATTCGCCTGCGGTAGCTCGGGCCAAATACGAGGCTTGTCAGCAGCATTATAGCAACTGACAAGCACCAAACATATTAATATGTATACTAAACGCCTAATCATTCGTAGTCTTCTTCGCCTCCACCCACGAGTCCTTCAAGCCGAGGAAGTAGAGGATACCATCAAGGCCAACGGTAGAGAGCGACTGACGCGCCGTTTCGCGCACCTTAGGCTTAGCATGGAAGGCTATACCAAGACCTGCGATATTAAGCATTGGCAGGTCATTCGCGCCATCACCCACAGCCACAGACTGCTGAATATCAATGTTATTGAACTGACATAGCAACCTCAACAACTCCGCCTTACGCTGGCCATCCACAATCTCGCCAGTGTAGCGGCCCGTGAGCTTGCCATCCTCAACCTCCAACTCGTTAGCATATACATAGTCGAAGCCGAAGCGACTCTTGAGGTAGTTACCGAAGTAGGTGAAACCACCCGAAAGGATAGCGGTCTTATATCCCACCTGCTTCAATATCTTCATCATGCGGTCCACACCCTCAGTAATGGGAAGGTTGACTGCTATGTCCTCCATCACGCTTACATCCAAGCCCTTCAACAGCGCCACACGCTGCTCAAAGCTCTCGCGGAAATCTATCTCGCCACGCATAGCACGCTCCGTAATATCGCGCACCTCAGCGCCCACGCCAGCACGGTCTGCAAGCTCGTCGATAACCTCTGTGCGGATAAGCGTAGAGTCCATATCGAAGCAGATAAGACGACGTGAACGACGGAAGATACCATCCTTCTGGAACGAGATATCCACATCTCCCTCCTTAGTAATCTTCATCAGCTCATTCTGGAATTGGCTCTTATCGGGAAGCGTACCACGCACCGAGAACTCGATACTTGTCTTGGGCGCACGCTCATCCTCATCCAAGGGCATACGACCCGTCAAACGGTTGATATCGTCGATATTGAGTCCCGTATCCGAGATAAGCTGCGTCACGCGCGAGATATGCTCAGCCGTGATCTTACGACCCACGAGCGTGAGGATATATCGATTCTTACCCTGACCCGTTACCCAACGGCGATACTCCTCCTCGTCGATAGGCGTGAAGCGTATCTGGATATTCATCTCCGAGGCCTTGAACAGAAGCTCCTTCATTATCTGTCCCGAACGCTCCGACGTTGTCATAAAGAGGATACCGAGCGTCAATGACTGATGGATGTTCGACTGACCGATATCGAGGATAAATGCGTCGTGACGCGCCAAGATACCTGTCAACGACGACGTCAGACCAGGCTTATCCTCACCCGAGATGTTTATCTGGATAATCTCTATGCTATCATTCTTCATCTTGAGATAGATATTTTATAATAGGTGCTGCAACCACCTATGGCATGCTATGATTAGTTCCACGCCTGAGAGTCATCCTCCACGGGATCCTCCACGTTAGAAGACTCCTCAACGCCCTTCTGTACGACAGTCACGTAAAGCAACACAGTGTCCTCACCCTTCTTGCTGAAGCCAATTTTTGCCTTGCGGCTATCGGCACTCTTATTCTTTGCAACCTTAAACACAAGGATGTGACCATCTGCATCCTGGGTGTCTGTATGTCTAATCCATGTTACATCCTCAGGGATGATAACACTATACTCAATGTTTGTAGTAACCTTCACCTCGATGCTACCACCCTCAGCGCCGATAGTGATGTTGTTCGAGCCGTCGATGTTAAATATTGGATCATCGCCCTCTCCGCCATCATCCTTACCGTCGTCTTTGCCATCGTCCTTACCGTCGTCAGTACCATCGTCAGTACCATCGTCTTTGCCGTCATCAGTACCATCATCGGTACCGTCGTCTTTGCCGTCATCAGTACCGTCATCAGTACCGTCATCAGTATTATCACCAGGCTGCTCTGTATCATTAGGGTTCTCCTGGGGAACAAACTCCTCACACGATACGGCAAACATACCCATCAAAGCCAAAAGTAGGAATAGTTTCTTCATAGCAGATAAAAAAATTAAAGTAGTTATCACGTCTGCCCACGTAGACGCATATACAAAGGTAATAAACTTTTTGCAAAATAGTACAATATCTTTCAACTTTCTATCAAGAATATATGTTTTTATTGAAAAATAATTAACTTTGCGACGTTAAAAAGTTTTGAACGTTCAATTAAAGCAATTTTTATAGCTATGGAATTACATGATATTTTGGCTATCTCTGGTCAGCCAGGCCTCTTCAAGTATGTGGCACAGTCACAGCGTGGCGTTATCGTTGAGTCACTCCTCGATGGCAAGCGCATGAACGCCTCTGCAACATCACGCGTGAGCGCACTCACCGAGATCTCTATGTTCACCGAGGGTGAGGATATTCCACTCGCAAACGTGTTCACCAACATCTGGAACTACACAGAGGGTAAGGAGGCTATCTCACACAAGGAGTCTGCAGAGAAGATCCAGGCAGAGTTCGCAAAGGTATTGCCCGAGTATGACCGCGAGCGCGTACACGTGTCAGACATGAAGAAGTGCTTTGCATGGTATAACCTCTTGATTAAGGCAGGCTTCACAGAGTTCAAGCTCCCCAGCTACGACGAGGAGGGCGCAGAGGAGTAGTCCTCGCAACAGCCAAATACGACAAAAGAGTGTCCCGCAGGGCACTCTTTTTTCGTAGTAGATGGTGGTGGTAGTAGTGGTGATTAAGAGATATAATGAGATTCAGGAATTTAGGGAGCTTAAGGAGATTAGGGAGAATACGACCAAACACTAATTTCACTAATCTCCCTAAATTCCCTAAATTCTCTAATTTCTCTACCTTCATAAAAAAGAAATTTGTTATCAGAAGGCTGCAGATACAACGCTCGGCAAAAATGCCGTCGATGGGTAGTACTTGACGTACATCATTCGGAGATTTATTGAAGCGCAGTTTGGTGTGCCGCTATCACGAGAAATTAAATTTCTTGTCAGAGTGGTGCAGATGTGGCGATGACATGAAAAAGCCCCGGATGGGTAGTACTTGACGTACGTCCCATTCGGGGTTTTGATTGAAGCGCCGCAGATACGCCTCTATCACAAGAAATTACATGTGAATTGCGCAACCCAACGCATCCTCCGCTGCCTCCATAACTGCCTCGTGCATAGAGGGGTGTGCATGAATGGTGCGCGCGATGCGGTGTGCATTGACACCCAATACCTTAGCAAGCGTAGGCTCGCCAATCATCTCGGTTACATTGTGGCCCACGAAGTGCGCACCAAGAAGCTTCTCCTCGGCGTCGAAGATGAGCTTAACGAAGCCATCACGCTCACCCGCAGCAGTAGCCTTACCCGATGCGGTATATGGGAACTTACCCACCTTATACTCTATGCCCGCAGCCTTAACCTGCGCCTCAGTCATGCCGACAGAGGCAACCTCGGGAGAGGTGAAGATGCACGATGGGATTGTTGTGTAGTCCACAGCCTCGGGGTTAAGACCGCAGATGTGCTCCACGCAGTGGATAGCCTCAGCAGAAGCCACGTGTGCAAGAGCTGGCGTAGCAATGATGTCACCAATAGCGTACACTCCATCAACGCTTGTTTTGTAGTGCTCGTCTACCTTAATCTTGTCGCGCTCAATCTCAACACCGAGATCCTCAAGGCCCATATCCTCAATGTTAGACTTGATGCCCACAGCCGAGAGTACAACATCTGCCTCGAGCGTCTGCTCACCCTTCTTACCCTCGATGACTACGTCACACTTGCCATCCTCGCGCACAGCAACCGACTTCACAGTTGTAGATGTCATCACCGTAGCACGGAGCTTGCGGAAGGCGCGCTCCATAGCCTTTGCAGTATCCTCATCCTCGAGGGGCATGATCTGTGGCATATACTCGACAATGATAACCTTAACACCCATTGTAGCATAGATATACGCGAACTCCGAGCCGATAGCACCCGAACCCACAACAACCATGGTCTCGGGAAGCTCGGGAAGCACAAGCGCCTCCTTAGAAGAGATGATATGCTTGCCGTCGATAGGCATGAAGGGCATAACGCGGGGACGTGCACCTGTAGCGAGGATGATATGGTCAGCCTCGTAGTCTACACCCTCAACCTCCACAGTATCCTGAGCCTTAAGGCGGCCGAAGCCTGCGATGACGTCGATGTTATTCTTCTTCAAGAGGAACTGAACGCCCTTGTTCATGGTTGTTGCCACCATACGCTCACGCTCCACCATCTTTGCCCAGTCGGGCTTAACCTCACCCTCGATGCTCACGCCGTATGTCGCAGCTGCCTTGCAGTCGGCATACACCTGAGCCGAGCGTACGAGTGCCTTAGTGGGGATACAACCCCAGTTAAGGCATACGCCACCAGCATCTGCCTTCTCGACAATAGCCACGCGCTTACCACACTGTGCCGCGCGAATAGCTGCTACATAACCACCAGGGCCTGAGCCTATAACGATGATATCATATCTTTCCATAGTAGTAAACTCTTGAGTAGGTTAGTATGCAATTACTTTACCACCTTGAGGATCTCGCCCTTGTCGAGTGCAACGGCACGCTTCCAGTTCTCAGTGTAGCCAGGCTGCTCGATAACACCAGGGATATCCTTGCCATTGCCATTATCTACGAACTTACCGTTCTCCTCACCCTTAACATTACCGTCGATATACTTAACCATGAGGTACTTATCGAGGTTTGTCCACACGTTAAAGAGAGCCTGTGCAGTCTCCACGCTGAGCTCTGTAGCCACCTTGCGAGCCTTCTTCTCCTTGTATGACACGTTAGCGATCTTTGTATCCATAATAGGCACAAGCTCGAGCATGCTATTCTCCCAGTAGTCAACAACCTCGCGCACATGCTTACCTACGGTGTTGTAACGCAAGTATGCGAACTGAGCCACGCGATTAGTAATCCAGAACATAGATGTATCAGAGTACTTAAGCATTGTACCATTACCCTCCTTCAAGCACTCGGGTACCTCTGTAGAGGTAACATAGATGGGTGTAAGGGGTGATGTTGCAGCGTCGTCGGTACCAAACCAGAGGATACCAGTCTTACCAGGACGAGCCTGACCTACGAGCCAGAATGCAGTCTGCTGTGTAGCTGTAGCGCGCTCGTTGCAGTACTCAACGCCATCCACCTCGAAGTACATAGGACGCCAGCGGTAGGGACAACCCTCGCCACCTGCACCGATATCTGTAGTCATATCCATCTTAGTACCCTCGTAGTGGTCACGCATGCAGTCCATAAGCTGCTTGGGTGATACCTTCTCCACGGGCTCAACCCACAAAGGCATGCGGTTTGCGGGGTTGTGACCCATAGCGTAGTCCTCATACTGATCCATGTCGGCAGCTACAGTGCGGAAGAATGCCCATACGCGAGCCTCGCAACCACGCATGGCACCGAAATCGAGGGGTGCATATGCATCAGCAAAGCTGAACTCCTCGTTTGCGCCATCAAACCAACCGAACTTACGAGCTACATCTGCCACGTCGGGAGCGTAGAGACAGTTCTCGGGGTCATCCCATGGGAATGTGGTGATGCGAGCCTGGTTAGCGTGACCGCTGACATAGCCATCGGGGATGCGACGTGCTACCCACACGATACCCTTATCCTCGGGACCCTTGCCGATAAGCTCCATGATCCAAGCCTCCTCGGTGTCTACGATAGAGAACGACTCACCTGAAGAGCAGTAGCCGTATGTGTTAGCCAAGTCTACGATGATGTCGATAGCCTCGCGAGCTGTCTTTGCGCGCTGCAAGGTGATATAGATGAGTGAGCCGTAATCTATGCCACCCTCGGGGTTCTCCAACTCTGGGCGACCACCAAACGTAGTCTCTGTGATAAAGAGTGAGTGCTCGTTAGAGTTACCGAGAGTGCGGTATGTCACGGGCGCCTGCTTAATCTTACCGATATAGCGACCTGTATCCCACTCTGTTACATCCATCCACTCGGTATACTTACCAGGGATATACTGGTAGAGCGTACCATATAGGCCGTGAGAGTCGGCAGCGTAAGTTACCATGTTTGAGCCGTCGGTAGAAGCACCGCGCGTCACGATGAAGTTTGTACAAGCATCAGCGGTGTAAACCGAGCCGATGAACGCGCCCACAAGGGCAACAAGTTTTAGTAGTCTTTTCATAATGTTTTTTAGGTTATAATTTATTTATTTTATTGTTATTCACGCTATTTAGGCATATTAACCTTCAAAGATACAAATTTATTTTGATATAGACCCATTTTTTGACTGGAATTTACTAATTTTGTAGGCGAAAACAGTACTATATTATGACTATCAAGGAGCGACTAAATAGAATATGGGGCACTCTGCCCTCAGGTGTCAATCTTGTTGCAGTGTCGAAATTCCACCCTGCAGAGCGCGTGATGGAGGCTTACGAGGCCGGTCAGCGCATCTTCGGCGAGAGCCGCCCACAGGAGATGGCGCAAAAACAGGCAACCCTACCCGCAGACATAGAGTGGCATATGATTGGCCACCTGCAGACCAACAAAGTTAAGATGATAGCCCCCTTCGTGTCGCTCATCGCATCGGTGGATTCCGACCGCCTCGTCGAGGAGATTGAGAAGCAGGCTGCGAAAAACAACCGCACGATAGACATCCTCCTTGAGGTGCACGTTGCCGACGAGGAGACTAAGTCGGGTTGGGACATCGAGGAGCTACGCTCTTACCTCGCCTCGGACGCTTTGGAGGCTATGCCACACATCCGCGTTCGTGGCGTTATGACCATAGCCACAAACACCGACGACGAGGCTACTATACGTCGTGATTTCCAGACTATTAAGACTATATTCGAGGAGCTTAAGCCACGCTTTGGCGAGGCCTTCGACACCCTCTCCATTGGCATGTCGGACGACTACCCCATAGCTCTTGAATATGGCACGACAATGGTACGCATAGGCACAGCCATATTTGGCGCTCGCGAATACTAAACCCTCTGATACAGATGCGCTACTTCATAGAGTTACAATACGACGGTACTGCATATTTTGGATGGCAACGTCAGCCAGACACCGCTACGGTGCAGGGTACTATCGAGGCAAAGCTCTCGATGCTACGCGGCGTACCCACCGAGATTGTGGGCGCGGGACGCACCGATACCGGCGTGAATGCCTCGTTCTACACCGCACACTTCGACAGCGACACCATCATAGATTGCCAGCAGATGGCCTACAAGCTCAACAAGGTGTTGCCTCACGACATCGCCATAATGCGCATCTACGAGGTGGAGGAGAGCAAGCACGCCCGCTTCGACGCCAAGGAGCGCGAGTACACCTACTTCCTCACACCCCGCAAGTCACCCTTCCGTCGCTACTCGGCATGGCACTACACTGCCGACCTCGACATCGAGGCCATGAACGCTGCGGCAGCACAACTCCTTGTACACGAGGACTTCACGTCGTTTGCCAAGCTCAACTCCAACAACAAGACCAACATCTGCCACATCACCCACGCCCAGTGGATCACAGAGGCTGACGGCACACTACGCTTTACCATTCGTGCCGACCGTTTCCTGCGCAACATGGTACGTGCCATTGTAGGCACTCTTGTTGATGTTGGTCGTGACCGCTACACCGTCGAGGAGTTTGATGCTATCATCACCTCGCGCGACCTTTCACGCTCAAGCGCCGGAGCACCCGCCTGTGGACTATTTCTATCCAACGTAAAGTACTAATAGGCGAACACACTGGCAATGACATCATTAGCACGATACGTTCTCTTGTTTTTCGCATTCACTTTCGTCGTAGCCTCTGCATCAGCGCAGAGTGCACTGAGCAAGAGTGAGTGCACGACCATAGCCTCAAAGCTACAGAGCATAACGCTAAAGGAGGTGGCGGGAAGCTATGTAAAGGTCAACGAGGTACGCATACGCAACCGCAAAGTCGAGGTGCGCGCATCGGCGGAGCTCGCCTACTACCCCATGCGCCCCGAGGGTGTCGAGCGCATATACGACAGCGTGCGCACAGCCCTACCCGAGAAGTTTCGCAGCTACCCCATCAAGATATACTCCGAAGGTAAGCTTATCGAGGAGCTCATACCGCAGTACTACAACCCAGTGCACACCACTCAGACATTCACATACAGCGATGTCACTCCTCTCATCACTCGACTAAGCAGCATATCTCAACCCACCAACGGTCTACAGAACAAGCACATAGCGCTATGGCAGAGTCATGGTCGTTACTTCAAGAATGAGGCTGGCGAGTGGCGCTGGCAGCGTTCGCGCCTGTGGGAGACGGTCGAAGACCTCTACACTCAGAGCTACGTAATACCCTACATACTTCCGATGTTGGAGCGCGCAGGAGCTACCGTGCTTCTACCCCGTGAGCGTAGCATGCGCACTGAAGAGGTGATACTCGACAACGACAAAGGCATAACCCCAACCATCTACCACGAGGTTGATAGCGACATCGAGTGGCAGAGTGCAGGCGTAGGCTTTGCCCACCTCCACACCTCCTACCCCGCAGGACACAACCCCTTCACGGATGGTACGGCGCGCATGATAGCCACAACACACGACGCAAACAACACAGCCTCAGCAACATGGGGCGGCACAATACCCACATCGGGATTATACTCACTCTACATCTCATACACCACCCAGCACAACAGCATCAGCAATGCCCTATACACGGTTCATGACTCGGGTGGCGACCACACCTTTGCCATTAACCAAACAATGGGCGGGGAGATGTGGGTGTGTCTGGGTGAGTTCTACTTCACAGCGGGCAAGCATGAGCGCCTTGTGACACTCTCGAACTACTCCACCGAGCAGGGTGTTGTGGTGGCCGACGCTGTGAAGATTGGTGGTGGCATGGGTAACATACGCCGTGGAGTAGACACCGAGGCCATACAGGTCGAGGAGCATACGAGTGGCTATCCACGCTTTACGGAGGGTGCGCGCTACTGGCTGCAGTGGTCAGGCTTCCCCGCAAGCGTCTACTCCCCCAAGGACAACACCGATGACTACAAAGAGGATTATATGTCACGAGCTCACTGGGTCAACTACCTGATGGGTGGCTCCGAGCACTTGCGCGACAGCCTCGGCAAGCGCATACCCATAGACCTCACGCTTGCCATGCACTCAGATGCAGGAGTGAGGGACAACGACGACGTGGTGGGCACCCTCGGCATATACTGCACACGCGACAACAAGGGTAAGTTTCCCCTCAACACTTCGCGCCTACGCTCCCGCGACCTCACGGACATAATCATGACTCAGATTATCGACGACGTACGCGCACTGCACGAGCCCGACTGGAAGCGACGCGGTATGTGGGACAGGGCATACTACGAGGCACGCATACCCAGCTGCCCCACCATGCTCCTCGAGCTACTATCGCACCAGAACTATGGCGACATGAGCTACGGCCTCGACCCCACCTTCCGCTTCGATGTTAGTCGCGCGATAGACCCGGGCATACTGCGAGACCTCGCCTCGCAGTACGGTGTCGACCAGGTCGGACAGCCACT
>JAGCLX010000046.1 GCA_017646785.1 Alistipes sp. | reverse complement strand
TGCATGGGGCGATGGCACAGCCGATACGTTTGCCTTCTCGCATGATTTCACTTACAATCCAGAGTATCGCAATGATGCAGATAATGGTTGGGGCTATACATTCACTACGCAGTACTATCTCAATGGTGAGCCTCATGATGGCTGCATGTACTACCTTGTTAAGTAATATACAACGAAATACGGAAAGGAAAACTGCCACAAGCTTTTGCTTGTGGCAGTTTCTATTACTAATTACTCACTCCTAATTACTAATTATGGTACTGGGTCGTAGCCCGAGCCGCCCCAGGGGTTGCAGCGCAAGATGCGCCAGATGGCAAGTAGTAGTCCCTTTATCGGTCCATGCTTGCGTAGTGCCTCGATGGCATATGCCGAGCAGGTGGGCGTAAAGCGGCAACAAGCGGGCTTAAGGGGCGAGATGCATACCTGATAGAAGCGTACAAGCCATATCAGCGGCATCGCCAGCACACGCTTACATATGCTCAGCGACCTCTGCCAGAATCTTGCGAACTGCATGCTCGATAGTTTTATATTGCAGGAAGTCCTTTGTTGAGTAGACAAAGGCAATGTCTACATCCGTGCCATGCTCCTTGATTGAGGCATGGAGAGCGTCTTTGTTGAGGCGATATGCCTCGCGCATGCGGCGCTTGAGTGTGTTGCGCTTATTTGCGCGCTTATGGTTGCGCTTGGGTACAGAGAAGAGCACCTCGACACTTGGCGTGGTGCTCTCGCTCTTATACACCATATAGCGGAATGGATATACGAAGCCCGATGCGCCATCTGCGAAGAGGCGACGCACAGCTGTGAGCGACGATAGTCGCTCCGACTTTGGGAGTGCGTGGGGCTTATCCATACTTTTGTTATGCCTTCTTGGGGGTGCGTGTGCGAGTCTTCTTCTGCAACTTGCTCTGCTGCTGGCGGATGAACTCCTCCTTCTCGGCATTCTCCTTGATCTCGGCATCCTCAATCTCGAGACCCTCCTCTACCTTGTGGCAGTAGATGTCGAGAGCCTTGACCATAGATGGTGCCTCGGGTGATGGCGCTGATGCCTTCACCTTGAGACCTGCCTCCTTGGCAGCACGCAACGTAGCCTCGCCAAATGTTGCAACAACGGGCAACTTGTCGAGCTCGTAGTTCTCGGTGAGTGCCTTTACGTCATTGGGCGAGTAGAGTGCGATGATGTCGTAGTCGAGAGGCTTGAGGTCAGCCAAATCAGCCGATACAGTACGCGCAAAGACTACGGGAGATACCTTAAGCTTAAGTTTTGCAAGTGTATCTGGAAGATCCGACTTGAATGGCTCTGTAAGCGCGAGCATGAACTTCTCGTCCTTATGCTTCACGATAAGCTCAACGAGCGAGTTGAACGTACCGTCGGCAAACGAGATCTTGCGCTTGCGATATACGATATACTTCTGCAAGTAGAGAGCCACCGCCTCGGTATTGCAGATATACTTCATTGTCTCGGGCACGGTGATGCGAGCCTCCTCACAAATGCGGAAGAAGCTGTCGATGGTTGTGCGAGATGAGAAAATCATTGTTGTGTGGTCGAGAATCTCGGTGCGCTGTGCGCGGAACTCCTTAAGTGATACACCCACAACCTTGATGAGTGGCTTGTAATCTACGTTGAGATTATTTTTTTCAGAAAATTCGAAAAAAGGCGACTTTTCTATAACTGCAGGACGAGGCTGCGACACTAAAATCTTACTTACTTTCACCCTTTGTTATAATTTTATTCTTGTGTGCTAATTTCAATTTTGCAACGTGTTACGCGGATTTGTTTTGTGAAAATATAGCAAAACATATCTGACTATCAGCGTATAACGTGTTTATTATGCCATAGTTTGCAATGCTAAAAGCTTCACGATGAGGCTCCAGGGCAACAAAATTGCGGTGCAAAGGTACAAAATCCAAAAGAAAATTGAAATTTTTTTTCCAAGAAAGAATAAAATAGTATCCTTTAAGTATAATAAAAACAGTATGCTTACGCATATTATCAGTGCTATTCCCGATGTTCTTCCATCGTTGGTCTCGGTCAATAGCCATATTGCTATGATTGGATAGAGGAGCACTACCGAACGTACGAAGTTCGTATAGCCGATGTGTGCAAGAATGGCGGTAGTATCGTTCTCGATGACCCAGCCAATGCACTTGTGGTAGGCGTAGTTCCATATAACATAGCCGAGCATCACCACCACTGCGATAAGTGGTGCATACATATATGCCGTGCTTGCGTATATCTCCGAGTTGGCGGGTATCTCACCATCGGCGATGCGCACCATGGAGAGTGCAAGCAGTGCCAGACCAAGTATTGCTGAGGTTAGCTTGAAGCGTTGCAATGGCAGCTCGCCACCCTCGAACACCATGCGCTCTTCGTTATTGGTTTTGAAGATGTCTGTCCATATCGAGCGTATGAACTTCCATGAACGAATGACAATAGTCAGATAGACGACAAGCGATGCGAGCACTATAGACTGAAATAGTGGCGTTGCAGTGAGTGATTCGCTAAATGCTACAGCCTCGCCCCCGTTGCCCCTCTCTGTTGTTGTGCCGAACATCTCCTCGATGGTAACCTCGCGGTAGCCCCCCTCGATGATGGGCTCGCCCGTCTCTATCGTGCTGTTACGACCAAAAAGTCGTGCGGGGGTGACTACTTTGTAGCCACTCTCCTTGAAGTATTCAATATCTTCGTTATTCATCTCCCTCACGTCGTTTTAGTGTTATGCGTATTGTTGTTCCATGCCCCACTTCGGAGCGTATTACGGCAATCTTACCTTTGTGATACTCCTCGATAATCCTGCGCGATAGCGATAGTCCCAGTCCCCAGCCACGAGTCTTTGTGGTGTAGCCTGGCTCGAATATGCGAGTCCAGTTGCTCTTGGCTATGCCCTTGCCGGTGTCGCTCACCTCTACAAACACCGAGTCGCTGTTCTCACCTACGACAACATCTATGTTGCCCTGTCCTTGTAGTGCATCCAGCGAGTTCTTCATTAGGTTCTCTACCACCCATTCAAAGAGGGCGGCGTTCATCGATACACGAATGGGAGCTATGGCGAGTCCGTTGTAATTTAGTGTCACGTTGCGCGGTATGCGGCGGCGGAAGTACATCACCGTGTCGCC
>JAGCLX010000045.1 GCA_017646785.1 Alistipes sp. | reverse complement strand
TGTTGTCAAAAGTCGTGAGATGTGGTGCATCGCAAGAAAAAGTCACATAGGATAGTACAAGACGTACAGCCTATGCGACTTTTTCTTGTGATGTGCCGCAGATTGCGGTTTTTCACAGCAAATTACTTGAGGTAGGTGTTGAGCCAGTCGAAGAACTCACGATTCCAAACAACAGAGTTCTGTGGCTGGAATACCTGATGTGCCTCATTCTCGAAAGATACGAGACGGGCATCAAGACCCTGAACACGTGCTGCAGTGAATGCCTCAAGAGACTGTGAGTATGGGATGCGGTAGTCCTTCTCACCTGTGATAATCATAATTGGTGCATTCCAGTTGGCAACCTTCTTATGTGGTGAGTTAGCGTATGAGCGCATTGCAGTTGCATTATCTGCCTCCCAGTATGCACCACCATAGTCGTTAGTCACGAAGAAGAGCTCCTCGGTGTGACCATACATAGACTCAAAGTTGAAGATACCGCAGTGTGCGATGAATGCCTTGAAACGTCCCTCGTGTACACCTGCAAGGTAGTATGTCGAGTAGCCACCATACGAAGCACCAACGCAAGCGCGGTGGTCGGTGTCTACCCAAGGCTCTTTCGATACCTCGTCGATAGCTGCGAGGTAGTCGCGGATGTTCTGACCAGAGTAGTCGCCTGAAATCTGGTCTGTCCACTCCTGACCGAATGATGGACAGCCACGACGGTTAGGTGCTACGATAACATAGCCCTGAGCCGCCATAAGCTGGAAGTTCCAACGGTAGCTCCAGAACTGCGATACGGTGCTCTGAGGACCACCCTGGCAGTAGAGCAATGTAGGATACTTCTTCGCGGGGTCGAAGTTAGGAGGAAGAATTACCCAAGTAAGCATCTCCTTACCGTCGGTAGTCTTAATCCAACGCTTCTGCACCTCGCCAAACTTGATGTTGTCGTAAACCTCGCGATTAACGTCTGTAAGCTGCGTGAGAGCACCTGTCTCGATGTTTACGTCGTAGAGCTCCACAGCCTTAGAGATAGTGTTCATATTAGCCACGATGCGACCATCAACCATTGTGAAGGTGTTGATGTCGTGGTCACCCTCGGTGATAAACTCGAGGTTGCCCTGAAGGTCGATGCGTGCCACCTGATGTGTGCCGCGCCAAGGTACAACAAAGTAGATAGTCTCGTTATCGGCCCAAACAACCTCCGTTGCGCAAAGGTCGTGGTTGCGAGTGATGTAGTCGGCCTTGTTTGTGTCGAGGTCGAAAACCCAAAGACGCTGCTGGTCAGCCTCGTTGCCTGGGCGACGCTGCGAGCGGAATGCCACCTTGCGACCGTCGGGTGAGAATACAGGATACTTGTCATAACCCACGAACTTCTCCTCAGCTGTAACAGCCTCCTTTGAGAGGTTGCGTGTTGTGCCTGTAGCGAAGTCGTAGAGGAATACGTCAGAGTCTGTAGATAGCGCATACTCCGTACCCTTCAAAGGCTTGCAAGTGTAGGCGAGCATAGAGCCATCGGGTGATAGACGAATCTCGGCAGTGTCGAAATATGGAGCAAGAGGTGCATCCCACGCTGACTCAGCACCGATGATGTCTACGCCCTCCGCAATCTTGCCATTAGCGTAGTCCGCAGCGAAGATATGAAGGTATGAGCCATCATCCCAATAGTCCCAGTGGCGTACCATAAGGTCGTCGTAGATGCGCACCTTAGAGTGCTGCATATCGGCATACTTATCCGAGCCCTTCAAAGGAGCAACCTTCACGCGCTGAACGTAGAATGCCTTGTCGCCAGCGATGCCGAAGCCCTCAACATCCTTCTCGAAGGCTGTGAGCTGACGCACATTCTCGCCATTAGCATCCATAGCCCATACCTGAGCTGAGCCTGTGCGGTTAGAGATGAAGGCGATGGTGTTAGCATCTACCCACTGTGGTGCGCTGTTCGATGAGCGGTTGTCCGTTAGCGCCTTCTCCTCGCCCGTTGCCATATCCTTAATCCAGAGGGTTGTAAGACCGCGATTCTCCTCCATATTGTACTCCGTAACGGTGTAGAGGAGCTTAGAAGCGTCGGGGGATAGTGTCTGCGCACCGATGCGCGCCATCTTCCACATAACCTCGGGTGTGAGGATGCCTGCATCCTTCTCTGCCTGAGTCAGCGAGTTGTCGATAACCAGCGGCTTGGGAGCGTTGCCACCCTGCTCGCAGCACGCACCGAGAGCGAGAAGTGCTGAGAATGTCATAAGAAATAGAATTTTTTTCATAAATTAAGTGTTATAGTTATAAGTTATTTATGTCGTTTTTCGTACCTTTGCGCCAATAATATGGACTATCGTAACTCACATACAATCCACATTGGCGATGCGCGTGTGGTCATCTGCTCCGAGCCACCTGCTGAGGAGCACGCCTCGCTTGTTGTCGATGAGGAGTTGTCGTTTTCGCGAGCGAAAATAATAAAAAAAGTTGAAACTAACAAACTTATAGCTCTAATAACCCCAAATCCAGAGCTTACATTCGAGCGTCTGAAGGAGCAGTTTGTGGTTGTCGAGGCGGCTGGAGGCGTGGTGCTTAACGAGTATGATGAGTTGCTTATGATACGCTTGCGTGAGAAATGGGATTTGCCTAAAGGTCACGTTGAGGCGGGTGAGAGTAGCTTTTGTGCGGCACTGCGCGAGGTTGAAGAGGAGTGTGGTGTTGCGGGTAATATCGTTGGATGTGAGCCACTTGCAGTGACGTGGCACGCCTACGATACGTATGGTCGCTGGGAGCTCAAGCGCACGGCGTGGTGGCTGATGCGCGCTACGAAGAGTGCTACGGTGGCGCAGATGGATGAGGGTATAACTGTGGCGGAGTGGTGCTCGAAGAGTGTTGTCGAGGAGTACCTCAAGCAGAGCTACCGCACAATTAAAGAGGTTGTTGGTGCGTTATCCCTAAAAATGGAGAAGGACTATGAATAAGATACTATGGGTTGATGATGAGATAGAGTTGCTCAAGCCTCACGTGATGTTTCTCACGTCGAAGGGCTATGAGGTAGACACCTGCAATAATGGCTACGATGCGGTAGATATGATTGGCTCTACGGCATACGACCTCGTTATTCTCGATGAGATGATGCCAGGAATGACGGGCCTTGAGACGCTGCCGCTAATCAAGCAGACGCACCCCTCGTTGCCTGTTA
>JAGCLX010000044.1 GCA_017646785.1 Alistipes sp. | reverse complement strand
GAAGCTAAAGACACTCAACTCGAAATCCCTTTCAAAGGTAACGTTGACCTTAACAAATTGGAAAAATGTCTCGCTGAAAACGCTGACAAAATTCCTTTCATCATCGTTACTGTAACTAACAACACAGCAGGTGGTCAGCCCGTATCAATGAAGAACCTTCGCGACGTACGTGCTATCGCTGACAAGTATGGCAAGCGTGTTGTATTCGACTCAGCTCGTTTCGTTGAGAATGCATACTTCATCAAGACTCGTGAGGAGGGCTACGCAGATAAGACTATCAAGGAGATCTGCAAGGAGATGTTCTCTTACGCTGACGGTATGACAATGTCATCAAAGAAGGACGGTCTCGTAAACATGGGTGGTTTCATCGCTACTCGTCACGAGGACTGGTACGAGGGTGCAAAGCGTTTCTGTATCCCCTTCGAGGGCTTCTTGACATACGGTGGTATGAACGGTCGTGATATGGCTGCTTTGGCAGTAGGTCTCGACGAGAATACTGAGCTCGAGACTATCGAGACTCGTATCAAGCAGGTTCAGTACCTCGCTGCTAAGCTCGACGAGTACGGTATTCCTTACCAGCGTCCTGTTGGTGGTCACGCTTTGTTCGTAGATGCTGACAAGGTTCTCTCTAACATCCCTAAGGAGGAGTTCCCTGCACAGACTTTGGCTATCGAGCTCTACCTCGAGGCTGGTGTTCGTGGTTGCGAGATCGGTTACATCCTTGCTGACCGTGATCCTATCACTCGCGAGAACCGCTTCGGTGGTCTTGACCTTCTCCGTCTCTGCATCGCACGTCGTTCATACACTAACAACCACATGGACGTTATCGCTGCTGCGCTTAAGAACGTATACGATCGTCGTAACGAGATCACTCGTGGTGTGAAGATCGTATGGGAGACTGAGTTGATGCGTCACTTTACTGTTAAGCTCGAGCGCTTGTAATTTGTTGTGATAAGCCGCAATCTGCGGCACACCACTAAAAGTAAACCAACCAAGGCTGTACGTCAAAGTACTATCCTTGGTTGGTTTCTTTTGTGATGCACCACATCTCACGACTTCTGACAACAAATTTGGTGGAGGACTGTACGTCAAAGTACTATCCCTGGGTAGTCTCTTTTGTGATAGGCCACATCTAACCCCTTCTGTCGATAAATTCGGTCTCGGTGCTTGGGAAGTTTCTGTAGGCTCTAGTCAGGCAGACGTAGTAACTGTCCGCGACTTCGCTTGGTTTCAAGGTCTCAAGGTTTCCCAAAAAAGAAATATGCTGCTATCCATGTGGATAGCAGCATATTTCTTTTCCTATGTAGGCCCTCTATCGTGCTACAAAGCGTGTTGGTCGGGCTGTTGTTGTCTTGCGGGTGTCGAGTTCATGCTTGGCGTTCTTTTTAAGCATACCCTCGGCCTTTGTCTTCATCTCTGCGCTCATAAGCTCAGAGTAGATATCAGGAACTTCAGCCTTCGCGCGTTGGGGTGTTGCGCTCATCTCGTTTACGACGATGCTCTTAGGCGTGATTGCTGAGCGAGCAGCTGAAGACTGCATAGCCTCATACTCCTCGACAGTTGAGCAGCCCTCCTTGGTGAAGCATACCGCCTCGCGGTAGAGAGGACTGGGGTTGTTCATGTCGTCGTATGCTACAGCAATGACTGTCATAACCTTATCGAAGGGCAAGAAGAAGCTTGCAGTCTCATATGGCGCACCATCCCACAAATACTCGTAGAAGATGTCATCGGGATAGTCCTCGGTATCGGTGAGGTCGTTGCCATAGAAGTCGTAGTAGAACTCTGTATAGTCGCCCTCGATGTTTACCTTAACGGGAATCATAGCGTTGCCAGCATACATAGAGAAGCCCTCATAGCCTGCGGCAACGAGCTCGTCGACATTGAAGTACTTATCTATCTCAACGCTGATAGCTATGTCGGCGTATGTCACAGCATCGGTGTGGAATGTCTCGCTGAAGTGTACGTCGCTAAGGAACTCACACTTATCGAAGTCCATGATTACGCAGCCGAGTTTGTAGTCGGTGTCGGGAGCCAAGTCCCAAACAGTTGTAGTCTCATCACCCTGAGTAAGCTCCCATGATGCGAATACTGCGTAGTCGTTGTCGTAGCCGCGCTTGATGATAACGTTTTGGATGTAATTCATAGCATCCTCGGCGCTATAGTCCGCAGGATATACCATCCAGTGGTATGCGTGACCCTTATCCGATGGTATAATCTCAATCCATGCATTGTCTACGCTGGGCACGATGTTCATCAAGAAGGTGCAATCCTGTGGGTTGCCCGATGCGAGGGTGTGGAACTCCTTGCGCCACATCTGCGATGTTGTGAGTGTACCTGCCTTATAGCCGAATGCTACGATAGTATAGTCGCTATCGGGACGCATGCTGCCATAGGTATTTGTGGTGTTGCCCTCGTAGGTGTAGCTGCTAATTACATAGTCATACTCGCTTGTGATAAGCTCGAATAGCTCCTCGTCGTTGAGGTCCTTAACCACGTCACTACGCAAGGGTAGTACGATGTATGGGTCATTGGTAGTGGTAGTGGTCACGACATCTACCGATGACTGTGTTAGGTTCTTGAGCTCGAGTGTGAGAACATTTGCTGATGGCTCGAGGTGTGCTGACGTATGCTCGTAGTAGCCCACCTCACCGATGATGTCGCAGTTGTCGTTCCACTTTGCCGCCATGATGTAGTACTTGGTGTCTGCCTTACACTCGAACCATCCATCCTCAAGAATGTCTGAGAGGTTGTAGATTGAGAAGAACTCTGTGCGGTCGGTGATGTATTCCCACTGCTGGAGCAATGCGATTGTAGAGTCGATGCTTCCCTTCTGGAGGATTGTCTTTAGGCTGTCGGTGCCAAGTGTCTGCTTCCAGTAGTTGAGTTCCTCCTCAGCCATGATACCGCAGTAGTAGTCAACGCCGGTGTGCGATGGTGTAACAGTATACTCAAGCACGAAATCCTCCTCCTTAACGCTAAACTCAAAGGTGATGTCGCCCTCGTGTGGAGGCTCAGTCTTGACATGTGTAGCGATGATGTCTGTTGTGCGCTCGCCCTCGAGGCTGATACCATATACATATACTACAAACTCGGTGTCGGGTGTGAGCTGAGTGATGCGTATAGCCTCCTCAGATCCTGTACCCATGATGCCAGCGAGGAACTCAGCAAGAGTGAGGTCGTTGATGCTGGCAAGGTACTGGAAGTATTCGAGGTCGCCCTGGAAGATATCATTCTCGTTACCCTCGTAGTAGTCCCACGTCTCCTTGTATGTAACCATAGGTACCCATGTTGTTGTGGGGTCGGCAGTGATTACAGAGATGGTGATTGTTGTGGCGTCGTAGTCGATAAGTTCCACCTCGATAGGGCTCTCAGCGGTGATTCGACCCTGGGTAAGGGTGATTGTAACATCCGTAGCGCTCTTGTAGCTAAGAGTTACCTCTGCAGTACGCGCTGCATCATCGTAGTTGCCACTTGCGGTGATGTTGAGTTTGTCTGCCTCTACGGTGATAGTGACCCACTCGGCTACGGTTGTTGCGGTGAGTTGCTCGCCATCTATGGCGTTCTTAATTGTGTAGCTCAGGCTCTGTGTCTCGCCTCGATCATCAAAGTTGAGCTCGGTAGTCTCCACCTCGATTGATGCTGGAACTACAGTGTCTGGCTCCTTCTGGCACGCAGCAAGTGCAACGAATGCCACAAGTACAGACATGAATTTAATAATGTGTCTCATAGTTTTTTGGTTAATGTGTCATGCAAATATATGAAAATATATTCAAATCAAGCAAATCGACAAATAAAAAAAAGGCTGTCGTTTTGCGACAGCCTTTAGTGTATATGATCGGAGTATTACTTCGTAACGCTCTCCAAACGCTTCATCATGACGAACATGAAGAGTGCTGAAAGCAAGCAAAGTACGATGAATACTGTCCATACAGACCACAATGGAATACCAGCCCAGAGGAAACCACCAACAGCAACGAGCATGTTACCGATAGCAGTAGCCACGAACCAACCACCCATCATAAGACCCTTGAGCTTGGGAGGAGCTACCTTAGATACGAATGAGATACCCATAGGTGAAAGGAGCAACTCAGCAAATGTGAGGATCAAGTAAGTGAAGATCAACCAGTATGCTGATGTGCGAGTCTCCTCCTTTGTCTCTGACTTGATAGCAGCCAAAGTAGCCTCTGCCTCTGCAACAACGTCAACCTCTGCTACGGGAACCTCTGCCTCCTCTACAACCTCTACAACCTCTGCAGTTGCAGTCTCCTCTGCAACAACCTCGGTAGCCTCTACTGTCTCAACAACAGCAACCTCCTCGGTAGCCTCTGCCTCTGCAGCAGCCTCAGCCTCTACAGCAGCCTCAGCCTCAGCAACGAGGATTACGCACTGTGCGTTGTATACGTCAGTAAATACAGGACGAGTCTTATCGTTGAGCTTACCCATGAAGTCCTGAGCTGCCTTAACATCAGCGTTAGCCTTGCCGTCTGCCTCCTTCAATGCGTCAACGCTTGGAGCTACAGTGTAGCACTTTGCTGCGAAAGCCTCAGCCTTGTTGAAGGCGATAGCGCGCTGCTGCTCGTTAGGAGTGTTCAAACCCTGTGAGCCGAATGCCATGATAGCGAAGCCGATAGCAGCAACCAACATACCGAATGCGATCTTACGGGGTGCTGAAGGCTCCTTGCCCTTACGTGCCAATGAACCAAAGATAGCCATTGATACGGGAGTCAATGCTACAACATAGAAGGGGTTAAACTGCTGGAAGATAGGTGCTGCAACCTCCTTAACTGCGTCGGGCTGGATACCCATAGCGCGGTAAACGAGGAATGCCAAAACGCCTGTGCCCAAAACACCAGAGATAATCTTGCCCTTTGCGCTCTCGCTCTGGAAGATAGAGAATGTAGCGTAAACAGCAACGATGATAAGAGCAAGGTTCCATACGTCGAACAACATAGTGTCGAAGCCGAATGCAGTAGTAGCTGTGAACTCGTCAGCGAAGTATGTGAGTGTCAAACCGTTCTGGTGGAATGCCATCCAGAAGAAGATAACGACAGCAAATACAAGGCAGAGAGCGATGATGCGCTGCTTAGTCTCTGCAGGAGTGAGGTTGTCAACAACCTGAGCTGCCTCGCCCTTCTTCTTGCCGCCCTCAACGTGACGGAATGTAGGACGGAATACGTAGTAGATAAGGATTGAGAGGATCAAAGCTGCGCAAGCCACCATGAATGAGAAGTGGTAAGCGTCGTTTGAGCTGTAACCGAGAGATGTCTCAGCCCAGTGCTTGATACCTACAGCTGTAGTAGGAGCGAACAATGAACCTACGTTGATAGCCATGTAGAAGAGTGAGAAACCTGAGTCACGCTTGTCAGCATACTTAGGATCGTCGTAGAGGTTACCAACCATAACCTGCAAGTTACCCTTGAACAAACCAGTACCTACGCTGATAAGTACAAGAGCAGCCATCATAGCGATCATAGCTACAGTCTCGCCACCAAGGGGAGCAGAGAGCAACAAGTAACCACCGAACATAACCATGATACCGGTTGTTACCATGCGGCCGAAACCGAACTTATCGGCCATCATACCACCGATCAATGGCATGAAGTATACCAAGCCGAGGAATGTAGAGTAGATGGCACCCGCTGTACCGCTGGCAAGACCGAAGTTCTCGCGAAGGAAGAGTGCGAAAACCGCCAACATTGTGTAGTAACCAAAGCGCTCACCTGTGTTTGCAAGGGCTAAGGCGTAAAGACCTTTAGGATGTCCTTTGAACATAGAAAAAAGTTTTTAGTTAATAAATATAAATTGTTATTTGTTATTCAATTAACACATAATAATGGGCAAAGATACGAAGATTTTTTATATCTTTGCTAAAAATAACCCTAAAAAAGTATGAAACAGCAAAATTCTACGCTCCCAATAGTTGCTGCGGACGAGTGGTTGTTGCCCGTCGAGGGGGAAATTCAGCGTCGTTATGATATGTATATCAATCGTTTAGCAGATATAGAAAAGTCTGCTGGCTCGATTGTCGACTATGCGAATGGTCATCGCTATTTTGGATGGCAGCATGATGACGTTATGCAGGGTTGGTGGTTTAGAGAGTGGTTGCCCGAGGCGAAGGATGTCTACATCTTCGGTGATTTTAACAACTGGCAGCGCACAGAGTTGCGCCTGCAGCGCAATCGCGAGGGTGTGTGGAGTATCTTCCTGCCTGATGCTATGTATAGTGCGCGTCTGACTGATGGTTCGCTGTACAAACTTCATATTCATGGTAATAACGGATGGCGTGACCGCATTCCAGCATACGCAAAGCGCGTAGTGCAGAATGAGAACACCAAGAACTATACCGCACAGTTTGTTGTTGAGCAGCCCTACGACTGGAAGCATGACGACTTCAAGGCTCCTAAGGTGGGTGAGTTGCTCATCTACGAGGCTCATGTCGGCATGGCGACTGAGCGCGAGGGTGTGGGTACCTACGCCGAATTCCGCGACGAAATCCTGCCACGCATCAAGGAGGCGGGATATAACGCTGTGCAGCTGATGGCCATTGCCGAGCACCCGTACTATGGCTCGTTTGGCTACCATGTGTCGAGCTTCTTTGCCCCTTCATCACGCTTCGGTACGCCCGATGAGCTCCGCTCGCTGGTAGACCGTGCACATGAGTTGGGTATAGCAGTCATTATGGACTTGGTACACGCCCACTATGTTAAGAACTTTGACGAGGGCCTCAACGAGCTCGATGGTTCGAAGCATCACTACTCGAAGGAGGGTGATGCGGGCTATCAGCAGTATTGGGACTCTATGATCTTCGACTACGGAAAGCGTGAGGTTGAGCACTTCCTACTCTCGAATGTTAAGTACTGGATTGAGGATTTCCACTTCGATGGCTACCGCTTCGATGGTGTGACATCTATGCTATATCACCACCACGGTTATGTTGAGTTCGACTGCCGCGAGCGCTTCTTCGATGAGGGCGTAAATCGCGACGCTATCGTATACCTAACCCTTGCCAATAAGCTTATCCACGACATGCGCCCCGATGCTATCACCATAGCCGAGGATGTTAGTGGTATGCCTGGCTCGTGCGTGAAGCCCGAGGATGGAGGTATGGGCTTCGACTACCGCCTTGGTATGGCGCTGCCCGACTATTGGATTAAGATACTCAAGGAGCAGAGTGACGACGACTGGAACATCTGGCAGATGTGGTCGGAGATGACAAACCGCTTGCCTTCGGTGCGCACCGTGGCGTATGCTGAGTCGCACGACCAGGCGTTGGTGGGCGATAAGACCCTCGCTTTCCGTCTGATGGACAAGGAGATGTACTTCTCGATGGATAGGGCTTCGGAGAACCTTATCATCGACCGTGGTATGGCGCTCCATAAGCTCATTCGCCTCTTTACCATCACCACAGGTGGTGAGGCATACCTCAACTTCATGGGTAACGAGTTTGGCCATCCCGAGTGGATAGACTTCCCACGTGAGGGTAACAACTGGTCGTATAAGCATGCGCGCCGTCAGTGGTCGTTGGCCGAGAATGGTTTCTTGCGCTACTCGTTCCTTGCTGAGTTCGACAAGGCGATGATTGACGTGGTTAAGAAGTACGGCGTCTTGGGTGATGGCTATCCCTATAACCACCAGATGGATGAGCAGAACAAGACTATGGTATACTCTCATAGCGGCTTGCTCTTCGTGCTCAACTGGCACCCAACAGCCTCTATTCCCGATTACACGCTCAATGTGCCATGGCCAGGTAAGTATACTGTAATCTTCTCGTCAGACGAGAAGCGCTTTGGTGGCCACGACCGTGCTGATGTTACCAGTGAGCACTTCACAACGACACACGAGGCAGAGGATGGCGCGGTGTACCATACCATTAATATATATAATACCTCTCGCACGGGCGTAGTCCTCAAGTGGGAGGAGTAGTTATACAACTTCTAAGTAAAGGAGAAAGCTGTCTAACAAGGCTACTTTGTCGTTACGCTTGCCTTCGAAATCCTCATTTACGCTCTAGTAAACTTCGGTTTCTCAGGCTTCGCAAGCCTAAAATTAGCTCTTGTTATACAACTTCTAAGTAAAGGAGGGGTGTCCAACAAATTTTACGGACACCCCTCTTCGTGTTTAGTTATCACATTTCCCCTTTATATAATAATATATATGTATAGGGTATTAAAAACTTGAAAACTTTTTTTGTTTATCAAGTTTTCTTTGTATATTTGCACCGTTGAAAATTGTATAGTAACATGACTCAGAAGGAGAATATTATTCATCACGCATCGAAGATGTTTGTTGAGCAGGGCATTAAGGCTGTGCGCATGGATGATATTGCACAGGAGTTAGGCATCTCGAAGAGAACACTTTACGAATTGTTTAGCGATAAAGAGGAGCTTATCTATCAGTCTTTGCGCCACTATATGGAGGACTCGCGCGACCGTCGTATGCACCACATATCCGACATAGACAACCCTCTTGAGATTATGGTTGTAAACCTGCGCGACATGATTGATGCATCCCCCGTGGCGGGTCGCATACGTCGTAACATACGCCGCTTCTACCCCTCAATATACAAGCGTTTGGAGGATGACGTGCAGTCTAAGTCGAAGGCCGACCTCGAGCGTTGGGTGGCAGGATGTATGGAGTGTGGCTACTTCGAGAAGAGTGTGAAGGTGAGGTTTGCGGTAGATGTGCTACACCACTCGGTGCACGGCATGCTCGTAAATACGCTCGATGAGGAGCGCCCCTCGAGTGAGCATGTAGAGATGATGTCCTACTCGCTGTTGGTATTCATTCGCGGATTGTGCACCGTGGATGGCCAGCGTATAATTGATGAGTGTACAACGAAGTACTTTAATAATATATAGGCCGAGGCGGCGTTGTATGGCTAAGGCGATTATGCTGGCGACAGCATTTAGTGTGAAAAGTTAGGAGAGTAAACAAATAAAATCATATCAAAATGAAAAAGTTATTAATGACAATCTGTTTGTGCTTGGGAGTCTTTGTGACTGCCGAGGCACAGCAAAAGTTGGAGCTAACTCTTGATGAGGCAATAAACATTGCTCTTAGCGACAACCCCACCATTCAGGTGGCAAACCTTGAGATTGAGCGCTATGACTATGTTCGCAAGCAGGCGCTCTCGACACTCTATCCCCAGGTAGATGCTTCGGCACAGTACGCATTAGCGTTGCGTCGTCAGGAGATGGCAGAGGGTCTTTCGTTTGGAGGTAAGAATACATTTAACGTAGCTGGTACTGTATCGTTGCCTCTGTTTGTACCCTCGGTATATCGCCAGCTCAAGCTCACACGTACACAGATGGAGGTGGCTGTGGAGAGTGCACGCGCAACACGCATCGATATGATTGCAGCAGTACGCTCGGCATACTACAACATCTTGCTTGCTGAGCAGTCACTCACAGTACTCGAGGAGGCTGCAACAACTACCGATCGTGTGGTTAAGAACACCGAGGAGCTCTACAAGAATGGTCTTGCTGCAGAGTATGACTATCTCACAGCTCGCGTGCAGCGTTCAAACCTCGATCCTCAGATTATCCAACTTAAGAATGGTATCTCAATCGCAAAGTTGCAGCTCAAGATGTACCTCTCAATTCCCGAGGAGGTAGAGATTGACGTTGTAGGCTCGCTTGATGACTTCAAGGATATGGCGCTTTTTGGCACTGACTACGAGCTCGATTTGGAGAATAATACCACAATAAAGACCCTTGACCTTCAGCTTGAGATGTTGGATCACCAGGAGAAACTTATTCAGACAACTCGAATGCCAACAGTCGCAGCCTTCGGTCAGATTTCATACATCGGTCAGGAGCGCTCAGACCTTGGTGGCTTGCTTGGTGGTATGACAGGTGGTGGTGCCACTAATGTTGAGCAGTCTAAGTTCTGGTGGCAGTATCCTATCTCGCTCGGTGCACAGATTAGCATCCCTATCTTTGCGGGCTTCAAGAAGACAAATCAGCTTCGTGAGGTGCGTAACCAGGCGGAGCAGCTTCGCATACAGCGCGACTATGCCGAGCAGGGTATCCGTCTTCAGGTGCAGCAGTCGATAAATACGCTTCTCACAGCGCGTTCTATGATGCTTGCAAATGCTGAGACTGTGCTCCAGGCAGAGAAGGCATACGAGATTTCGTATACACGCTACGAGGCGGGTGCTGGTACGATTCTCGAGCTTAATAGCGCGCAGCTCTCGCTTACACAGGCACAGTTGAGCTATTCGCAGTCTATCTATGACTACCTTGCTGCATTCGCCGAGTATGAGAAGGCGTTGGGTAAGGATAGTATTGAGTAATATGGAAGTATAACACACTGAATAACAATATAAAAGATAAAAGAGATATGAAGAAGAGTTTAATGTTTATGTTTATGGCAGCGTCGTTCGTAGCTTGTAATACAAATAATAGCGCGGAGAAGGTTGCTGAGGCTGTTGTTGAGGAGCAGGCTGTTGTCGTTAAGACAATCGTTGCTGAGGTTAAGACCATAGACCTCGTCGAGAGCTATACTTCTGAGATTATGGCCTACAAGGAGAACGATATCACTCCTGCAGCTCAGGGCTTGCACATCGATCGCATCCTTGTTGACGTTGGTGATAAGGTTGCCGAGGGTCAGACCATTGTAACGCTCGACCAGACAATGCTCAAGCAGCAGGAGCTTAACCTTGCTACTGCCGAGGATAACTACAATCGTATGGTTCCTGTGCACGCTTCAGGTGGTATCTCAGATCAGCAGCTTACACAGATGAAGAATACGCTCGACCTTCAGCGTGAGGTTGTGGAGAACCTTCGCAAGAACTCTACGATTAAGTCTCCTATCTCGGGTGTTGTGACTGCACGTAACTTCGAGAATGGCGACCTCTTTGCCTCTATGCCTATCTTGCACATCATGCAGATTGACAAGCTTAAGGTTATGGCTAACGTTTCGGAGCAGTATTTCACAAGCGTAAAGGTTGGCGATAAGGTGACTATCGAGGTTGATATCTATCCAGGTAAGCAGTTCGAGGGTCAGGTATCGCGCATCAACCCCGCGTTCGACGCCCGCACACGTACCTTCAGCGTGGAGATTACCATCCCTAACAAGTCATTGGAGTTGCGCCCAGGTATGTATGCACGCACAATTTTCAACATGGGTAAGCGTCAGAGTGTAATGGTTGCTGATAAGGCTGTACAGAAGCAGGCTGGTTCATCAGAGCGTTATGTATATGTTATCAAGGATGGCGTTGCTGACTACCGTTTCGTAAAGGATGGTCGTCGTGTAGGTAACATGATTGAGATTCTTGAGGGTATTGAGGCTGGTGATGAGGTTGCAACTACGTCGTTCACTCGTCTTATGGATGGCAAAACTGTAACGGTTGATAACGAATAATGAGGTTGAGTTACAGTGCTTAATACCTTACACACTTAAAAACCCGTATATAGATGAAAATTTATGAATCGGCGGTACGAAAACCGATCTCTACCGCGCTTATATTTATAGGAGTCATCGTCTTTGGCTTGTTCTCAGTGACAAAGCTTGGCGTTGATCAGTATCCTGAAATCGATGTTCCCTACATCAGTGTTATCACAATGTATCCTGGTGGTAACGCCGAGGATATCGAGACTAATATCACCCGTGTACTTGAGGATCAGCTCAACTCGGTGGATAACCTCGATAAAATTACCTCTAAGTCATCGGACAATGTGTCAATGGTAACGCTTGAGTTCGAGTATGGATGTGACCTTACCGAGGCTGCTAATGATGTGCGTGATGTTGTCAGTCGCTCACAGTCGTTGCTCCCTGAGGAGGTGGAGTATCCTACAGTCATGAAGTTCTCATCTTCGATGATGCCTATCATGATGCTCTCTGTAACTGCAGATGAGAGCTACAATGCGCTCTATAAGATACTCGATGACAAGATGGTTAACGAGCTTAACCGTGTCAACGGCATTGGTTCTGTTGCTGTTATCGGTGCTCGTGAGCGTGAGGTGCAGGTAAATGTCGACCCTAAGAAGCTCGAGGCATATGGTCTTACAGTAGAGTCGTTGGGTCAGATTATAGCATCGGAGAATATTAATATACCAGCTGGTAAGCTCGACCTCGGTACGCAGACATTTAACCTTAAGACCGACCTCCAGTTTGAGGATAGCCGCGAGCTCTTCGATATCGTAATCTCTAATCAGGGCGGCCGCACTGTGATGCTCTCTGACGTTGCTGAGATTAAGGATACGTTGGAGGAGGCAACAATGGATGAGCGTATCAATGGTCGTCAGGGTGTTCGTATTCTTGTGCAGAAGCAGACAGGTGCTAATTCAGTGCAGATTATCGAGGATGTATATGCGAAGTTGGAGACTATTCTTCCTACGCTTCCTCCCGATTGTAAGGTGGAGACCATCTATGAGTCGTCGGAGCAGATTAAGAATGCTATCAGCTCACTTGCTGAGACCATCATGTTCGCCTTCATCTTCGTGATCTTGGTGGTGATGTTCTTCTTGGGTCGTTGGCGTGCTACGTTCATCATCTGTTTGACCATCCCCATCTCGCTTATCTGTGCCTTTATCTATCTATATGCTGTAGGCTCTACGCTCAACATCATCTCTCTCTCGGCGCTCTCTATCGCTATCGGTATGGTTGTGGATGATGCTATTGTGGTGTTGGAGAACATCTCTACACACATCGAGCGTGGATCGAAGCCTAAGGAGGCGGCGATCTATGCAACCAATGAGGTGTGGCTCTCGGTTATTGCAACTACGTTGGTTGTGGTAGCGGTGTTCATGCCATTGACCATGATCCCAGGTATGTCGGGTATCTTGTTCCGCGAGCTCGGTTGGATTGTGACTATCGTGGTGTGTGTATCTACCACTGCCGCTATCACCCTTACCCCTATGCTCTCAGCATATATGCTTAAGCTCGATGGTGGCGCTCACACATATAAGGGTATCGGTATCATCTACAAGCCTATCGACCTCTTCCTTCAGTGGTTGGATAACCTCTACGAGAAGATGCTTCGTTTTGTGGTTAAGTGGCGTAAGAGCGCTACATTCCTTCTTATGCTTGTGTTCGTGTTGTCGTTGATGTTGCTCAAGCAGGTGCCAACGGAGTTCTTCCCCACATCGGATAATGCCCGCATCTCAATGAGCGTGAAGTTGCCACAGAATACTCACGTTGATGAGACCGCTCGCATTGCTCGTCAGATTGACTCTATCATCGGCGTTAAGTATCCCTTCATCAACATGTTGAGTACATCGGCTGGTGAGAACTCATCAAGCAATGCCTTTGCAGCAATGCAGACTACTGGCTCGCACCTTATCAACTTCACTATTCGTATGCCAAAGCGTACGGAGATTGAGCGTCCTACAATCTTTGAGATTTCGGATGAGTTGCGTAAGGACCTTGCTACCATTCCCGAGATTGAGGAGTTCCAGGTTATCCCTGGTGGCCAGCAGGGTGGCATGGGTGGCTCAAGTAACGTTGAAGTTAAGGTCTTTGGTTACGATATGGATGTAGCTATGGCTACGGCTAAGGATTTGCAGGCACGTATGTCTAAGTTGAGCACATTGCGTGATGTTAAACTCTCGCGTGAGGATTTGCAGCCTGAGTTCAACGTGCGTTTCGACCGTGAAAAGCTTGCATACTATGGTCTTAACCCATCTACTGCGGCGCAGTTCATCCGTAATCGTATCTATGGTTATGAATGTACTAAGTATCGTGAGGACGGTGATGAGTACAACATCGTAGTACGTTATGATGAGAAGTTCCGTGAGAGTGTTCAGGATGTTGAGGATATCGTTCTCTACACTGCTACTGGTCAGGCTATTAAGCTTAAGGATGTGGCTACAGTCAACGAGGAGTTCGCATCGCCTGAGATCGAGCGTGAGAACCGTCAGCGTGTTGTGTCTGTAGAGTGCTCTATGGGTGCAGGCGTAGCTCTTGGTGATGCTGTTGCCGAGGTTAATGGTTTGCTCGCTGAGTATGATGTGCCTGCAGGTCTTTCACTCGAGTTGGGTGGTTCTATCGAGGATCAGGGCGAGGCATTCTCGGATATCGGTCTTTTGCTCGTGCTTATCATTGTGCTTGTTTACATCGTGATGGCTACGCAGTTTGAGTCGTTGGTATACCCCTTCATCATCATGTTTACCATCCCATTTGCTATGTCGGGTGTCTTCATCGCGTTGTGGCTCACAGGTACACCTCTCTCGCTTATCGCTCTCATCGGTGCCATCATGCTTGTGGGTATCGTAACTAAGAACGGTATCGTGATGGTGGACTACATGAACTTGCTTGTTGAGCGTGGTTCGACCATTTCAGATGCTGTCATCGAGGGTGGTAAGAGCCGTCTTCGCCCTGTATTGATGACTTCGCTCACTACTGTTCTTGGTATGTTGCCTATGTCTATGGGTCTTGGTGAGGGATCTGAGATTTGGCAGCCCATGGGTATCGCTGTTGTGGGTGGTTTGTTGATGTCTACCATCATCACGCTCTTTATCGTGCCTTCGCTCTATGCAATGCTTGAGGGTAGCATTGAGCGTCGTGCACTCCGTAAGGAGGCTCGCGATAAGCACGACGAGGCATTTATCCGCCAGCAGATTGAGAAGCAGAATAAGTAATAAACAGGTCTATGGGGTATATGCCTATGGTATATGCCCCCATGGCCATTAAAATGTATACAACGATGAAAGCATTCTTTTTATCATACAACCAGGCTCTTACCGATCGTGTAAATAAGATGCTCGATGACAATGGTGTGCGTGGCTTCACTCGCTGGGCGCTCACCGAGGGTCGTGGTACTCACGATGGCGAGCCTCACTATGGCACGCATGCATGGCCTGCAATGAACAGCTCAATCCTTGCTATTGTTGAGGATGAGAAGATTCCCGTATTGCTTGAGGCAGTACGAGAGATCGATTATACCACCCAGCAGCAGGGTTCAAGAGCCTTCGTATGGGATATCACCCAGTGCATGTAAATTTATTGTGATAAGGGGTCGATTGCGGCCCCTAACAAAAAATGCCACCAATGGGATGTACGACTAAGTACTACCCATCGGTGGCATTTTTGCCGAGTGTTGCACTCGACACCCTTCTGACAATAAATTTGGGTGTAGCGCTAATGTTAGGTGTTTTACTCTAATACCAAATTTTACCTACAACCATACATGCTCCACAACGATTTTGATGCCGATGGCTATCAATATCACTCCGCCTACGATGCCCGCCTTGGAGCCGAGGCGCGTGCCAAAGGCAGAGCCCAAATATACGCCCGCACCAGAGATTAGGAGCGTCACAACGCAGATAACTGCTGCCGATATCCATATGTTGACATTGAGGAATGCCATTGATATGCCCACAGCCAAAGCGTCGATGCTTGTGGCAATAGCCATAATTAGCATGGTGCGCACGCCAAAGTTGCCGTCTACCTCCTCTTGCTCACCACTCATAGCCTCGCGTATCATGTTGACTCCTATGAGAGTCAGTAGGCCAAAGGCTATCCAGTGGTCGACGCGAACGACATACTCCGCAAAGCTACGACCAACGAAGTAACCTATGATGGGCATAAGTCCCTGAAAAACACCAAACCACACACCGGCGGTCAGGGCGTGGCGTGGACGTACACATTTGAGTGTCATGCCCTTACCCACAGATACGGCAAAGGCATCCATGGCTAATCCTATGGAGATTAGTAGTAGTTCGATAAGTCCCATCTATGCTCTATCTGTTATAGTCATCAAGTGCAGGTGTCGCAGCGCCATTCTCGTCAAAGAGCTTACCCCAATGTGGCGATGTGGCCTCCCAGATAAATGTGCCTCGGCCCAAGCCATTGGGTAGTGAGCTTACAATACGCTCAATGTCGAGGTAGTGGTCGCGGTACTCAACGACGATGAGTGGCTTGTTATATTTAAGTACCAAGGCATTGGTATTTGCCTCGAGCTCTTCTAATGTGCCATGCCACTCAGGATAGTACGACTGGCCAATTATATCGTACTCCATGCCATACTCCTCCATAGCGTCGAAGAAACGTACAGACTCCTCCGCCTGACCACCAAGTGCTACGTGTAGCATCACCTCTGCATCGGGTGCATACTCTCTAACTGCGCGCACGCCCTGCTTCAAAAGGCCGCAAAGACCCTCAAACGAGTGGCGCACAGAGCCGTATGGCCACAACATGCCGTTGCTAACCTCGTTGCCCACCTGCACCATATCGGGTAGGGTGCCCTGTGCTTCGAGGGCGAGGAGCACCTCGCGAGTGTGCTCATAGACAGCATCGCACACCTCATCGTATGAGTAGGTCTGCCATGCCTGTGGCATGATTTGCTTCTGTGGGTCTGCCCAGTTGTCCGAGTAGTGGAAGTCGAGCAAAAACATCATACCCGCCTCCTTTATGCGTTTCGCCATTAGCAGTGTGTGCTCCAAGTCGCAGTAGCCATCACGCTGTGAGTAGCCGAGCTCCGACTTAGGATTTACGAATAGGCGCAAGCGGATATAGTTAAATCCGTTGTCGCGCATAATGTCGAGAGCATCACCTTCAACACCGCCGTCACTAAATTTCGTGCCCATATCCTCCTGCCACTGCAACCACGATATATCGGCACCCACGGCATAGGGCTTCTCGATGGCTATTTGTGCCGAAGCGATACTAAACGTTGCAAGTGCGGTAATAAAACATAATACTCTCTTCATAACTCACTATTTTATAGGTTAGCAAACTTCTTTAATGTGGCAATCTCCTCTGCCCAGCGTGCCTCGTCGGGGGTCTCGAGGATGAGGGGTATGTTGTCGAAGCGGGGGTCGGAGGCTATATAGCGGAAGCACTCCCAACCAATCTCACCATCGCCAAGTGGCGAGTGGCGGTCAATGCGACTACCCAAGGGGCGCATAGCGTCGTTGAGGTGCATGCCTCGTAGGTAGTTGAAGCCTATGATGCGGTCGAACTCTGCAAATGTGGCATCACACGCCTCGCGAGTGCGGAGGTCGTAGCCCGCAGCAAAGGTGTGGCAAGTGTCTAAGCATACGCCTACGCGGCTCTTATCCTCCACGCGGTCGATGATATAGGCGAGGTGCTCGAACCTATATCCGAGGTTTGAACCCTGGCCTGCGGTGTTCTCCAATACGGCGGTGACACCCTTAGAGCGCTCCAACGCCATGTTGATGGACTCAGCTATGCGATCCAACGAGCCCTCCTCGCTTATGCGCTTCAGGTGGCTGCCGGGGTGGAAGTTTAGGCGGTCGAGGCCGAGACGCTCGCAGCGTGCCATCTCCTCGAAGAAGGACTCGCGCGACTTCTCCAATCCATCCTCGTCGGGGTGACCGAGGTTGATGAGATAGCTGTCGTGGGGGAGAATTTGTGCTGCGGAGTAGCCCGTCTCACTCATCATTCTCTTAAATGTCTCAGTCTGCTTGTCGGTGAGCGCTGGGGCTATCCATTGGCGCTGGTTCTTAGTAAAGAGTGCGAAAGCTGTCGCCCCTATATCTTGTGCATTTTTGATGGCGTTCTCCACACCACCCGATGCGCTTACATGTGCTCCAAAGTATTTCATTGTGTTATTTTTTTCGTTTGTTACTATTTAATCCTGTACAAAGATATAAAAAAATGAGAAAAGATTAGTATATTTGCAATTGTAAATACAAATCTCATTATAAGAATAAACTATAAACGATATTGATATTATGAAGAAATTTTATCTAACTCTTTGTTTGATTGCATTTAGCCTTAGTGGTGCAGTGGCGCAGGTGTCTATGGATGACGTAAATGCTCAGGGTGCAAATTTTGATAATGACATGAAGGCACAGCAGCTCGACGCAGACTATGTGTCGGATGCTAAGTTGCGTGCCGACCGCATTGCAAAGCGCAAGGAGCACAACACCGTGGATTTCACAGCTAACATTCATGGTTCGCTCACAGCATTTAGCGAGTCTTGGCAGGCAGCGGGTGATAACACCGCAACAATCCTTGCTAACGTCAACTTCTTGCACACATACAAGAAGAATAAGTTTACGCTTACAAACACAGCCTCTGCAAAGTTTGGCTACAACAACATGAAGACCGACCTCGGTGATGGCGAGCAGAAGGGTGTATGGTTCAAGAATATCGACGAGATAGTGCTCTCTACAGCGCCTCAGTGGGATATGGTTAAAAACTGGACCTATGGTGCTAACGTGAAGTTCCGTACGCAGTTTGCTCCTGGCTATGGTGCGCGTGGTGATAAGCAGAATGGTGTTCAGCGCGTGTCTAACTTCATGACTCCCGGCTACTTGGATGCATCTCTCGGTTTTACCTACGTGCTACCATCTGAGAGATTCCCATTGAAAATCAACTTGGCGCCTGCTGCGATGAGTGCTACCTATCGTCACGACCAGTACACATCGAAGGATTATGGTGTTGCTGCTGGCTACACATCAAAGTATGAGGGTGGTCTCTCTGTTCAGCTCGACTTCGACAAGACATGGGGTAAGGATGGTTGGTTGCGCTACCGCACTACTGCATACTCATTCTACGGTTGGATTACCGACATCTCTTCGATGAAGAAGTTTGTGCCCACAGAGTTGGAGGATGGAACAATGTCTGAGTATGAGCACGTTGTGCCCACACTCCGTTGGGAGAACACCATCGACATCAAGGCTACAAAGTATATCTCTACTCAGATCTACTTCCAGCTCTACTACAACAAGGCTGAGTACCACAAGCTACAGGTGTCGTCAATGCTCTCTGTAGGTCTTACTTACACCTTCAAAAACAAGTAATATATCTCGTGATATATACTAACCTCGCAGGTTAGGGCGTTGGCAAAAGAAAAATCTATGGTCAAGGAGGTGACAAAGCGTATTAAATCGGTCGGATTATCGCTCTTTACGGTAGCTGTTGTAGCTTGTGCTGTGTGGTTAGGTGTTGGCGTAGGTCGTTCTGTGGAGCACAGACGTATGCAGGCACTCATAGAGCAGCAGAGCAAGGCTAACAAGGAGAGTGATGCCGACATGAAGGAGTATGCTCGCGAGATAGCTGCGCTTGAGAGCTATATGGCTGGCGACGATAAGATGATGCAGACCATATCCGCAATGCGCAACTACTATGTCGACCCCATCAAACTTGAAGATATATACGAAAAGGCCATTCCCGCGCTCCTCTCGGAGCTCGACCCCCACTCGGAGTATATCCCCGCAAAGATGTTCTCGCAGGTGAACGAGTCGTTGGAGGGCGAGTTCGATGGCATAGGCATAGTGTTTAACGCCTCGACCGATACCATCACGGTGCTAAGCGTCATACCTCAAGGTCCATCTTTTGATGCGGGGGTACGACCTGGCGACCGCATAGTGAAAATCGACGGTAGGGTGGTTGCTGGCAAGAAGATTCCGCAGGACTCTATGGTTAGGCTCATGCGCGGTAAGCGCGGTACGCATGTTAAGCTCGGCGTTAAGCGTGCGTCGCTCGATGAGTTGGTTGATATAGAGGTTACTCGTGCGCCCATCGAGATACATAGCATCGAGACAGCCTTTATGCTTGACGACGATGCGAAGATTGGCTTCGTGCGCCTTTCGCAGTTCTCACGCACCTCGCATAAGGAGATGTTGGCTGCTATCGCTAAGCTTCGCAAGGAGGGTATGCGTGCGTTGATTGTCGACCTTAGAGGTAATGGCGGAGGCTTCCTCGACCAGGCTATACTCATCGCCAATGAGTTCCTGCCTGGTGAGCGCCTGATTGTCTATACGGAGGATAGGTTTGGTGAGCAGATAAGGGAGTATAGCCGAGGAAATGGCGCCTCTACCGACCTTGAGATAGCCATACTTGTGGATGAGACCAGTGCCTCTTCGAGCGAGATTTTGGCGGGTGCTATCCAGGATAACGACCGTGGCCTTGTGCTTGGTCGTCGCACCTTCGGTAAGGGTTTGGTGCAGTCGCAGATACCATTTAAGGATGGCTCGGCGATACGCCTCACGGTAGCTCGCTACTACACACCCTCTGGACGTTCTATTCAGCGCCCATACACCAATGGCGACGAGATGGCATACCACATGGATATTATCGACCGCTATAACCGCAAGGAGTTCTTTACTGCCGACTCGATACACTTCGATGAAAATCAAAAGTTTAAGACGCTTGGTGGTCGTACGGTGTATGGCGGCGGTGGCATCATGCCCGATATATTTGTGCCGCTCGACACGCTTGGTACCAATAGCTACTACCGCAGTGTGTGGGATAGCAATGTGTTGTATCGCTACACCATGGAGTTTACCGACCGTCACCGAGCTAAGATGGATGCAGTGAGCAGCCTTGCTGAGCTTGATGCGTTGCTCTCGGAGGGCGATTTGTTGGCAGACTTTGTCGCCTATGCCGAGCGTAATGGGGTGACCACAGACGAGGCGGAGCTTAGCGTGGCTAAGGATGTGATACTTGCGCAGTTGCGTGCCTATATAGGTCGAAATGCGCTGCACGATGAAGCGGGCTTCTACTACAATATCTACCCCATTGACAATACCATGCAGCGTGCCGTGAAGGAGTTGCGTGCTAAAATTAAAAAGACAGGTAAAAAACGATGATAAACAGATTGTTCGGTTGGTTGTTCACCCTTGTGGCCCTCGCAGTAGTGGTGTTTGCCGCGCTCAACTGGGGCAACTATAGCTCTATGTGTTTCGACGAGGAGTACGCACAGGAGAATGCTATTATATATGAAAATGAGGAGCCCGCAGAGGAGCTCCCCATTGTCGATAGCCTTTCGGTAGATATTCCAGTGGAAGAGGATGTGGTTAGTCTTTCATAACCAGTTCCTTGAGTTGCATTCCCAACTCCGCATTCTCCATTATTCCATTTATTAGTTCAGCGCCCGTGCCGTATAGGTATATGGGCACCATCTCGCCTGAGTGACCCGATGTCGCCCAGTGGTACTCTACACCCTGCTCCGAGAGGTTGAAATCGGCGTTGCTGCTGATTATTGTCAAGCCTCCCGTGCCATGGTCTGCGGTGACAACAACAAGGGTGTCGTCGTGCTCCGCAGCATACGCCACAGCCACCTCTATAGCCTCCATGAAGTCTCGCATCTCGGCACGCTGACCCTCGGCATTGTTGCCATGACCCATGCCGTCAATAAGTGAGCCCTCGACCATGAGTACAAAGCCGTTGTTGTTGTCATCGAGGTGGTCGATAGCCTGAGCTGTGGCCTTGGCAAGGTAGCCTGCGCGATTCTCAATCTCCTTGTCGGCAACGAGTGCCAAGATGCGTTGGCCACTTACCTTGTCGTCGAGGTTCTCTTGAAGCACAAAGCCACTGTCGCTGATGGCCTTTGCAGCCTTCTCGTAATTGCCGTATAGTTCCCTGAAGAATGCCATGCCGCCACCCATCGCGAAGTCTATGTCGCTGGCGAGAAGCTGCTCCGTAATTTTGGTGTACTCATGTCGTGAGGGTACGTGGGCGTAGAAGGCGCCAGGTGTGGCGTGTTGCAGGTATGTTGTTACTACTAAGCCTGTTGACATGCCTCTTTGTGATGCGACCTCCATGAGTGACACAACCTGCGTGCCGTCGGGAAGTTGACCGAGCATGGTGTTGTTTGTCTTGTAGCCTGTTGCTAGTGCTGTTCCCGATGCTGCGGAGTCCGTAACGCGGTTGTCGAGCGAGTAGGTCTTTTGCAAGGCTATGTTATCTGCCTTGTCGAAGATTGTTGGCTGGTAGTCGTTGTTAAGCTGCATCATAGATACAGAGGTTAGACCCATGCCATCGCCGATGAGGTAGATGATGTTTTTCACCTCTTGTGCTCCAGCAGATGTTGCTGTGGCCAGTGCTGTAAGTGCGATAAGTAAAGCTCTTCTCATAGTTGTGTTGCTAAGTATTGCTGTGTTGCAAAATTAACTAAATTATTGTATCTTCGCAACATCTTCGTAACTCAAATTTAGAATATCCCAACTAATATGGCAGAGGTTCGTATTGCAGATGACTGGAAAGAGGTGCTCCAGGAGGAGTTTTCAAAGCCCTACTTCGAGGAGCTTATCTCATTTGTTAAGGGTGAGTATGGCGCGGGTACGGTCTACCCAGCTGGTAGAAATATCTTTCGTGCGTTCGACTGCTGCCCGTTGGATAAACTCAAGGTTGTGATCATAGGTCAAGATCCCTATCATGGTCCTGGTCAGGCTAACGGACTATGCTTCTCGGTTGGCGAGGGTGTCCCTTTTCCACCATCGCTGCGTAACATCCTGCAGGAGGTGCATACAGATGTGGGAGCTCCCATTCCTACGTCGGGAGAGCTAGAGCGTTGGGCAGAGCAAGGCGTGTTGTTGCTAAATGCTGTGCTCACGGTGCGTGCTCACGAGGCAGCCTCGCATGCTGGAAGAGGCTGGGAGCAATTTACAGATGCTGTAGTCAAGGCTATTGCCGAACGTAAGCAGGGTGTAGTATATATGTTGTGGGGTAGCTATGCGCAGAAGAAGGGCGCTATTGCCGACCCCTCTCAAAATTGCATACTCAAGGCTGTGCATCCGTCACCCCTATCAGCATATAGAGGTTTCTTTGGCTGTCGTCACTTCTCGGCTGCCAACGACTACCTCCGCTCAATAGGCAAGGAGCCCATCGTTTGGTAGTCTACTTCTGTTGACGATACTGTTTGGGTGATAGGCCCGTAGCGCGCTTGAAGTACTTGCCAAAGAAGGATTGGTTGGGAAAGTTGAGCGACGTGGCTATCTGTTGTATCGTCATCTCTGATGATTGCAACATCGCGCGAGCATCCAAAATTACATGACTCTCAATCCATTCACCTGCCGAACGTCCCGTATGCTCCTTCACGAGCTTAGATAGGTACTTGGGTGTTATGCACAGCTTGTCGGCATAGAAGCCTATGATGCGCTCTTGACGGTAGTGCTCCTGCACAAGCTCGATAAATCTGTCAACTATATTGTTCTTGTTGGTCACGTTGTGGCTCTTATCGTCGCGCTTAAACTTGCTTACGCCACCGTAGTAGAATACGCGAATAAGGTTCTCTATTACCTGCAGGCGGAAGGGGTTCTCTTCGTCAGAGGCTGCCTTGCAGAGTATTGCATAGAATATGCGAACATGCTGAATGCAGTCGGTTGATATGGTGTTAATGGGGTTGTTGTACAGTAGCATATACTGCTGTTGCCATCCTGGGAGGTTGAGCATGTCGATTAGTCGCTTCGATAGCACGATGGCGTGACCCTCGAAGTCGTCGCTATACGCTAAGTTCTCGATAATCTGTCCAGGCATAAATGTGAGTATGGCGGGACATTCAACCACATGCTCCTGGAGATTGAGTCTAAACTTGCACTGCCCCGCGGTGCATATGCCTATTACGGCGTGGTTGAGCTTGAGGGGCTCACTCAATGTGCATGGATTATCCTTGCTATCGTATGTTATCAGGATTAGATCGTCGTCGATGATGATTCTATCAGAAGGTACCGAGTTTAGTCCGAGGCTTTGCAATAACTTTTTCATGTATATATCGGCGATAATTGCTACATATGTATTAGATACAAAGTAACAAATTATATTTAGTTCTGCCAACCACTATTCGACCAATATGCCAATTTTAGTGGCTTATATGTCTATAATTGTATGTGTAATAGGTTAAAACAGGTTAAAATAGTAGGATAAATGGAGTGTGGTCAAAAGGGAATATATTGTCATTGTTGAAAACTTATTGCGATATATGTTGCGCTTGTTGCACAAATTTCGTATCTTTGGTAAAAATTTAGAACTATGGCAAAGTTTATAGTAGAGGGCGGTCATCGCCTTAAGGGAGAGATCAGACCGCAAGGTGCAAAGAATGAGGCACTTCAGATTATATGTGCTGCGCTTTTGACTAAGGAGCGCGTGGTGTTGCATAATGTCCCCATCATTGCCGACGTGATGCAGCTCTTCGAGTTGATGTCGCGTATGGGCGTAAAGGTTGAACGTCTGTCGGACGATGACTTTGCATTGCAAGCTGATGAAATAAACCTCGACTATTTGCGAACAGCGGACTATCACAAGCGTTGTCGTAAGTTGCGTGGCTCGGTGATGATGATTGGCCCGCTTTTGACACGCTTCGGCGTGGGCTTCATGCCTAAGCCTGGTGGCGACAAAATTGGTCGTCGTCGTCTTGATACCCACTTCCTTGGCTTCCAGAAGCTCGGTGCAAACTTCAATTTCGATATAAGTGATGAGTTCTACACCGTAGAGGCTAAGCGCCTCAAGGGTACATACATGCTCTTGGATGAGGCTTCGGTTACTGGTACTGCAAACATCGTCATGGCGGCAGTTCTGGCTGAGGGTCGCACAATAATCTACAATGCTGCGTGTGAACCCTACTTGCAGCAGTTGTGTAAGATGCTTAACCGCATGGGTGCTAAGATCTCGGGTATCGCCTCAAACTTGTTGGTTATTGATGGTGTAGAGTCGCTCGGTGGTACGGAGCACACCATGCTTCCCGATATGATAGAGGTGGGTAGCTTCATCGGTTTGGCTGCAATGACACGTTCGGAGCTCACCATCAAGAATGTGTCGTACGACAACCTCGGTATCATCCCTCAGCAGTTTGCTCGCATGGGTATCCGTTTTGAGCAGCGTGGTGACGATATCTTCATTCCCCAGCAGGAGAACTATAGCATCGAGAGCTTTATCGATGGCTCTATTATGACCATTGCCGATGCTCCATGGCCAGGTCTTACACCCGATTTGTTGTCTATATTCTTGGTTGTAGCGACACAGGCTAAGGGCGCTGTGCTCATCCACCAGAAGATGTTTGAGAGTCGCTTATTCTTTGTTGACAAGCTCATAGACATGGGTGCGCAGATTATCCTTTGTGACCCACACCGCGCTACGGTCATCGGTCACAACCACGAGCACCCTTTGCGTGCGGCGAATATGACCTCACCCGATATTCGTGCGGGCGTGGCGTTGTTGATTGCTGCCATGAGTGCCGAGGGTACAAGCACCATTCAGAATATCGAGCAGATTGATCGTGGCTATCGCGATATTGACAAGCGTTTGAATGCGCTTGGTGCGCGCATCACTCGCTTGGATGAGTAACTCCTTGTTGTGATATAGGTATCTTTAAGAAAAATTGAATAGAATTAAGAATAGGAACAGGCAGTATAAGTATGTTTTTAGAAAATAATAAGCATAAGGGGTGGATTGAGGTGATCTGCGGATCTATGTTCTCGGGTAAGACAGAGGAGCTTATTCGTCGCATGAAGCGCGCTCAGTTTGCCAATTTGAAGGTTGAGATCTTCAAGCCATCTATCGATGTGCGCTACTCTGAGGAGGAGGTCGTGTCGCACGACTCTAACGCTATACACTCTACGCCCGTGGAGTCGGCACAGAATATCTTGCTGATGACCTCGGATGTCGATGTTGTGGGTATCGACGAGGCTCAGTTCTTCGATGATGGTATTGTCGATGTGTGCCGCCAGCTGGCTAATAGTGGCATCCGCGTCATCGTTGCGGGCCTCGATATGGACTATATGGGTGTTCCTTTTGGCCCCATGCCTGCGCTTATGGCTACTGCGGAGTATGTCACTAAGGTGCATGCCATCTGTGTGCGCTGTGGCGATTTGGCCCACCACTCACACCGCCTTACGCAGGATGATAAGCAGGTGTTGTTGGGTGCTCACGACACCTATCAGCCCATCTGCCGTCACTGTTTTAACGAGCTCAAAAACAAGTAGAAGAGTATGCTTAAGAATGTAGATAAGTGCGTGGAGGTTCTCCGCGCCGGAGGCCTTATCCTCTATCCCACCGACACGGTGTGGGGTATTGGTTGCGACGCTACGAACGAGGAGGCTGTGGCAAAGGTCTACGCCCTGAAGCGTAGCGAGGAGAAGACTTCGATGTTGTGCCTTATGCGCGATGCCGATATGGTCGTGCGCTATGTTAATAAGGCCCCAGGTATCGCCTTCGAGGTTATGGAACTCTCGGATAAGCCCTTGACAGCTATCTTGCCCGGTGCCGTGGGCGTGGCTAAGAACCTTATCCCTGAAGCCCAGACTCTCGGTGTGCGTATCCCACAGCATGAGTTCTGCCAGGCTTTGTTGCGTAAGTTTGGTCGCCCCATTGTCTCTACTTCAGCAAACATTTCGGGAGAGCCTACGGCGAAGCGCTTGAAGGATGTAGACGAAGAGATTGTAAAGGGTGTAGATTATGTTGTCCACCCCCGTTTGGAGGGTAAGCCTACGCTCAAGCCCAGCTCTATTATAGCCTTTGGCGAGGGTGGCGAGGTAGAGATTATCAGAAGCTAAAGAGTATGGCAGAGGTTCTAATTACGCCCGTGCAGAAGCGCTTCTCGGATGTAGACTCATTCATGCATGTCAACAACATCTGGCAGCAGAGCTACTTCGATATGGGCAAGACAGAGTTTTATACTAAGGTGCTGGGTGTTACTGGCGTCTTCGATAAGTTGCGCATCATCACCGCCTCGACACATACCGACTACCTCGGTCAGGTGCGCTTGACGGATGACATCGTTGTTACGACTGACGTGTCGCGCCTCGGCAATAAGAGCATGACCCTGCACCAGTGCATCATGTGTGGTGATAGGGTGCTCACGGAGAGTTCTTCGGTTATGGTGGCGTTTGACTTCGAGACCCAGCAGACCGTGCCGATGCCCGATGAGTGGAGAGAGAGGCTTGCTCGCTACCTCAATGAGAAGTAGTCGATGTCGATGACGCTCTACGCTGTCATTCTGAACGGAGTGAAGAATCTTCTCGAAGCCGACAAACAACTACGCTGATAGCGTATACACAGCGAGGAGATCCTTGAGTTACTCAGGATGACATATGATAAACGAAAAAGGACTGCCTAAGAGCAGTCCTTTATTCGTTTGTAGTGGCTATCGCTTATGGCATAGGTGTGCCATCGAGGCAGATAACGTATGATACCTGACCCATCTCAGTGTAGCCAAGACCAATGAATGTGCGGCCATCGGCAGAGGCGTCAATGATTACGTATGAGTTGTCCTCTGTATTCATGTAGTTATACAAGTCGATGCTGTGCTCGTCGATAAGCCAGTCAATGATGGGGTACAATGTCTGTGCGTCGCCATTGAGGTCAGCAACGTATGCTGTCTCGTAGCCTACGGGTACGTTGTTGAGGAATACGATACCATCGTCTGTCATAGCTGATACAGCACCTGTAGCGCACGCGCCAGCAAATGTAGTAACCTCACCAGTCTCAACATTGTAGCATGCGGGTGACTGAACATCGCCAGCACCATCGGGGTATGTCTTAGCAATGCCGTAAAGGTACTTGCCACTAGGAGTCATACGAACCTGTGTGTCGCCAAATGTAGCAGTGGGGACGTACTCGCTATTGTACTCAAACTGTGGGTAGATGTAAGGAGTGTACTCATCCTCCCAGTATACAGCCATCATAGCGTTAGACTGCTCGCCACCTACGATGCTACGCTCGGGGCTTACAGCACACGCTGATACGCCATTAAGAGGGTAGACGTTATCGCCAACAGGCAATACTGTGATACGATCCTTGATAACGTCGTATGCGAAGGGGACAATCATGCCATACTCTCTACCATAGTATGAGTCCTCGACAAACTCCCACCACCAGCCAACGATGTACTCACCGTCGGGTGTTACAGCCATGAATGAGCTCATGTTAGATGTGGTGAGCTCGCTGAGGTCGAGCTTCACAGCCTTGCCATCGATGAACATAGCAGCCTCACCGCTCTGGCTCTCCTCGTATGTACAACCAACAACGAGGCCGTTGTCGGCAACATCCATACAGTCGAAGTTCTCAACATAAGAAATCTCATCATACTCAAGGTCGATGATCATACCCTGGCGGTCCAAGCAACCTACGACATAGCGGCCATTGCTTGAGATAGCTGTTGCGGCAGCGCCATTCTCGGGATACCACTCGCGGTATGCGGGCACCTTGCGCTCTGCGATTGTAATCTCCTGGCTAGAAATCTGTGAGTTGAGTGCAGGGTCTGCAGCGATAGCCTGAAGCTTAACTGTGTAGGTAGTGCCCCACTTAAGACCCTCGAACTGGTGGATGAGCTTGTCGGTCTTAGCGGGCTCATCGTCGTTTAGAGCCACCTGGTAGTAAGCTGCGCCCTCAACAGCGTTCCATGTTACTGTGATGACGTTCTCAGTAACGTTGCAGCTGAACAAGGGAGCCTTCAAACTGTTGGGGTTAGATGGCACTGGCTCGTTGGTACATGCAATTGCCATGATGCCGATAAGGCTCAAAGCAAATAGCTTAATGATGTTTTTCATAAATAATAGTATTTTAATGTGTCTTTATTCGACTATTGTGCGGTGCAAAGATACATAAATATTTGTATGATACAACAAGGACCCTCTTTTTTTCCGGAATATCAACCACACTATTAAGGTGTTGGGTGACTACATAATATGGGCGTTGTGGCTGCTGTTCGTCGTTGAAAATGCTCAATTTGGGGCGAAAAAGTGACTGTCTGGTAAATTATGATGTTTCTATTTCGCTATTGTGGAATAAATGTGTTAACTTTGCAAAAGTATGTGCGTATGCGCGCATGAGCATGCGTAGTTGCGCAGTATTGACTACAGAAAGCGAAATATAGATAATAAACACATAACAAACTTTAGACATGAAAAAGTTATACATGATCTTGATGGCGCTCTTTGTTGCTGTCGTAATGGTGGGTTGTGCCGAGGATCCAGGCATTGTATTGCCTCCTACGCCCCCATCAAACAACCCCTCTCAGCCAACAAATCCATCTGCACCTGGCGATCTGCCCTTCATCTCAACAGATCCTGCATTTGTTACTGAGAACATGACCGAGGATGTAACCGTCATCCTCAATACTGCAGGCACTGCAGCTGATGGCTTTATTGGTGACCTTTATGCCCACACAGGTGTGCTCACAACCGACAGTGCTACTACTGCAGATTGGAAGCATGTGCTTTCGGAGTGGGGTGAGAACCTCCCAGTGTGTAAGCTCGAGCAGGTGGAGGACAACGTTTGGCACTATGTTATCAAGGGTGGCCCTCGTGCGCACTATGGCGTGAGCGAGACGGAGTCAATCACACACCTCGCCTTCGTGTTCCGCTCGGACGATAGTAAACTCGAGCTTAAGGATAATGGCTCAGATATCCTCATTGAGCTCGCCTCTGAGGGTATGTCTGTGAGAATTCTCTCACCCGACCACGGCTCAATACTCACCATAGGTCAGGAATACACTGTGCAGGTGCAGCAGAAGGCCGCTACAAAGGTTACACTCTACAAGAACGAGGAGGTAGTAGCTGAGGGTGGCGACGCAACCATCTCATACACCTTCACCCCCGACGCTCCCCAGGATATCGTCTTTAAGGCTGTGGCTACCGATGGCGAGCAGACCTTGGAGGATAGCGTTAGCGTAGCTGTTTTGGGTGAGACCGAGATCGCTCAGCGCCCTGCAAACGCAGACAATGGCGTTACTGTGAATGGCAACGAGGCTACATTCGTGTTGTATGCTCCAGGTAAGAGCTCTGTAGTGCTCTTGGGTGACTTCAATGAGTATGCTCCATCTAACGAGTATCTGATGAAGAAGGATGGCGACTACTTCTGGACTACAGTAGCAAGTCTTGAGCAGAATGTTGAGTATGGCTACCAGTATCTCGTTGATGGCACAATAAAAATTGGTGACCCATACGCTACTAAGATCCTCGATCCATGGAACGATAAGTGGATTGATGCTGCGGTATACCCCGACCTCAAGGCATATCCCGCGAAGTACACATCAGATATTGTATCTGTGTTCGAGCTTAATCCCGAAAAGTATACTTGGACAGCTACATCGTATGAACGTCCCGCGGTGAACTCATTGGCTATCTACGAGCTCTTGATTCGTGATTTTACAGAGGAGGGCTCTATCGGTGCGGTAACAGCAAAGCTCGACTACCTCGAGACATTGGGTGTTAACGCCATCGAGCTTATGCCTATCCAGGAGTTCGACGGTAACGACTCGTGGGGTTACAACCCATGCTTCTTCTTCGCTGCCGACAAGGCATACGGTACAGAGAAGGCATATAAGACCTTCATCGACGAGTGTCATAAGCGCGGCATCGCGGTTATCCTCGACGTAGTGTTCAACCATGCTACAGGCCAGTTCCCCTACGCTAAGATGTGGTGGGATAGCGGTGCTAGTAAGACCGCGTCGAACAACCCATTCTTCAACGTTGACGCACCCCACAACTGGAGCGTATTCCACGACTTCAACCATACATATCAGTACACCGTGGAGTATATCGACGACGTATTGAAGTTCTGGATGGAGGAGTACAACGTCGATGGCTTCCGCTTCGACCTCACCAAGGGCTTCGTTCAGCACCCAGGTAACTACGATGCGGGTGGCTACTCTGCTGAGCGTATCGGCATCTTGAAGCACTACGCTGAGACTATCCGCGCCGTAGACGAGGATGCGTATGTCATCTTCGAGCACTTCTGCGACAAGAGCGAGGAGGACGAGCTCTACAACTCTGTGGGCGCACTCTGCTGGAACAACAACCAGCAGCATGGTTACATGGAGAGTGTTATGGGCTGGTACGATGATGGTAAGGGCGATAGCTCTGCTTATTGGGGTGTTATGGGTGACTTCAAGGATAACGTCTGGTCACAGGATGTCACTCTTAATAATGAGGGCGGAGTATATGTCGCTCAGGATATCGTATTTGCTAATTTCTACAATGAGGGCTGCTGTTTCAAGATTCGCAAGAACCGTAGTTGGGATACCTCTTATGGCGTTAGTGATTCCTCTAAGACCTACAGCGTGGGCGCTGCTATCTCGCTCAACGGAACTGATAATGTGAAGGTAGATGCTCAGGTGGGTGTTAAGTATGATGTCTACTTTGATCCCGCTTCGATGACCGTATACGTGGTGGCTGATGGCCAGCGTCCTTCGCAGTTGTCACGCGCACGCGCTATGTACACACGCGCCGGCAACCAGAGCAACTTCGTCGACTTCAAGAAGGGTCGCATCAACAACATCGAGACCCACGACGAGGAGCGTATCGCTTACAAGGCAGTAACCTCTGGTCAGGAGTATGTTAAGAATGATTGGGCTGTAATCTCTAAGCGTTTGCAGGCTGTCTACGCCTTCCACTTCCTCACTCCATATCCCAAGATGATGTGGCAGTTTGGTGAGCTCGGCTACGACTTCTCGATCAACTCTAACGCAAGTGGCGAGGTGGGCAATGGTGATGAGTATCGTACACACCGCAAGCCTATTCGCTGGAACTACCTCCAGGATGCTAACCGCAAGGCTCTCTACGACGCTATGTCAAAGGTTATCTCTTGGCGTACCGACAACGAGGAGTACTATGGTCAGAACGAGGTCGCTGTACACACTTGGAACGTCTCTGATGTCAATATGGGTGGTAAGACCCTCGTGATGGATAAGGTTATTGTAGTTGCAAACTTCACTAACGCCAAGACATCTACAACGGTCAATGTCACTAACCCTGGCCAGTGGACAAACCTCATTACTGGTGAGAAGGTTACGGTGAATGGCTCTCACACATTCACATTGGCGGGTAGCGACTATATCGTATTGGTAAAGGAGTAGCACATGCTTAATCAACGTGGGGTTGGCCATGTTGATGGTCAGCTCCATGTCTAACCTATTAAGAGTATGAAACGTACTATTATAGACTTGTTTGAGGAGTCGGTAGCAAAGTATGGTGACAAGGAGTTTCTCTTGGAGAAGCACAATGGCAAGTTCGAGCCTACGACATATTCGCAGACTAAGACAGAGGCACTAAAGATAGGTGCGGGCCTCGCAGCCATTGGTGTGAAGCCTGGCGATAGGGTATCTATCCTTGCCGAGGGTTGTAACAACTGGATTATCTCGGAGCTCGGATTGTTGTATGCTGGAGCTGTTAGTGTGCCCCTCTCAATCAAGCTCGAGGAGGCTAATGACCTTTTGTTCCGCTTGCGTCATGCCGACGTCAAGGTGCTCTTCGTGTCGAAGAACCAGCTGCCCAAGGTGGTAAAAATTGTCGACCAGCTCCCCGACCTTGAACATATCATCGTATGGGGCGATGTGGAGAGCGATTTGGCCATTGCCGAGACCCTCGAGGCACTAAAGGCTTGTGGTGAGCAGTACCTTGTGGAGCACGAGGAGGAGTTTTTGGCTATCGGTCGCGCGCTTAAGAACGATGACTATGCCACTATCACCTACACCTCGGGTACTACGGCAGACCCCAAGGGTGTTGTGCTTACACACCGCAACTACACGGCAAATGTCGAGCAGGCACTATCGGTGGTATCTATCCCTTCGACATGGCGAACACTCATCATCCTACCACTCGACCACTGCTTTGCTCACGTCGTGGGCTTCTACATCATGATTGCGTGTGGTGCTTCGGTGGCAACAACCGAGGTGGGACGTACACCCATGGAGACGCTGAAGAATATACCTATTAATATTAAAGAGGTACGACCACACTTCTTGCTCTCGGTTCCTGCGCTGGCAAAGAACTTCCGCAAGAACATCGAGACCTCTATCCGCAAGAAGGGAAAGACAACCGAGCGACTCTTCAACTTCGCACTTAAGACGTCGTATGCTTATCAGGCGGATGGCTATACCAAGGGCGCGGGTATGCGTTGCTTGTTGAAGCCTCTTGTAGCTCTCTTTGATAAGATCCTGTACTCTAAGGTGCGAGAGGCATTTGGTGGTGAGTTGCAGTTCTTCATCGGTGGAGGTGCGCTCTTGGATAGCGAGCTTCAGCGCTTCTTCTACGCTATTGGCGTGCCTATGTTCCAGGGTTACGGCCTCTCGGAGGCTACGCCCGTGATCTCCACAAATGTCCCCTCGAAGCGCAACCATCGCTTTGGTTCGTCGGGTCGCCTTGTCAAGCCCCTTGAGATTAAGATCCTCGACGAGGAGGGTCGTGAGCTCCCCGTAGGTCAGAAGGGTGAGATCGTTGTTAAGGGCGAGAACGTTATGGCAGGCTACTGGAAGAACCCTGAGTCTACGGCCGATACCGTGCGTGATGGCTGGTTATACACCGGCGATATGGGTTATATGTCCGAGGATGACTTCCTATACGTCTTAGGTCGCTTCAAGAGCCTACTTATCTCGAGTGATGGCGAGAAGTATAGCCCCGAGGGTATGGAGGAGGCTATTGTCGATAAATCGCCATATATAGATCAGATTATTGTCTATAACAACCAGTGCCCATACACCATAGCCCTCGCAGTACCCTCGAAGGAGAACCTCAACCGCGCACTCCAGGAGCGTGGTATAGTAGGTGAGGAGCGCTATGCTGAGGCTGCTAAAATTATTGGTGCTGAGGTGGCTAAGTACCGCACGGGTGGTGTATACGCTGATGAGTTCCCCGACCGCTGGGTGCCTGCCGTGGTGGCTATTGCCGATGAGGCATTCACAGAGCAGAATGGCCTTGTGAATAGCACCATGAAAATTGTGCGCAACAAGGTTGAGAAGCTCTTTGCAGAGACCATTGCCCACGCCTATACACCCGAGGGCAAGCTCATAGATAATGCAAAGAACATTTCAGCCTTAAAGAAGATATTGGGCTAGGGAGTTAGTTGCGATCAACGATTTTTGGAATGCGGATAGGTAGTACACCAAGTATTATCTATCCGCATCTTTTATTGTGGGCCCTTGTAGTATAAACTTGTTGTAGTATAAATAAAAAAAAGAGCCCTGCCGAAGCAGAGCTCTCAATACAAAGGGTATAACCCGTATCAATTAGCCGAGGATCTCGAGCATCTTGATAGCTGCAGTTGCAACGGGAGTACCAGGGCCGAAGATTGCCGCAGCACCATCCTTATACAACTGATCGTAGTCCTGTGCGGGGATAACACCACCTACTACAACTACGATATCCTCGCGGCCCAACTTCTTGAGCTCTGCGATGATCTGGGGAACGAGGGTGAGGTGACCCGCTGCAAGTGATGATACACCTACAACATGTACATCGTTCTCAACAGCCTGCTTTGCAGCCTCCTCGGGAGTCTGGAACAAAGGACCCATATCTACATCGAAGCCGAGGTCGGCGTAACCGGTAGCAACAACTTTTGCACCACGGTCGTGACCGTCCTGACCAAGTTTAGCAATCATAATACGGGGCTGACGACCCTCGCGTTTTGCGAACTCATCAACCATCTCTTTCGCCTTAGCGAAGTCTGCATCATTCTTCATAGCGCTCGAATATACACCGGAGATTGAACGGATAACTGCTTTGTAGCGACCTACGATAACCTCGCAAGCGTCGGAAATCTCGCCCAGAGTTGCACGAACCTTAGCGGCCTCTACTGCAAGCTCAAGGAGGTTGCCGGTCTTGGTCTTCACAGCCTCGGTGATGGCTGCCAGAGCCTTCTGTACGGCCTCCTCGTCGCGAGCGGCGCGGAGCTCCTGAAGCCTCTTAACCTGGCTCTCACGAACTG
>JAGCLX010000043.1 GCA_017646785.1 Alistipes sp. | reverse complement strand
GAAGGGAGACTTTTTTTTGTGTTTACACACAACTGTCGAACCCTTCTTCGGCTTAAAGAGCCGGCTAAGCCGGTTATGTATACAATCCACCCCAAACCCCTCCATTTGAAAAGGAGGGGTTTGTTGTAAGCCTACGACTTACCCTCACCTGCAGTGAGGGGACAGAATGGACATAAGGGACGACAAGGGATAAAAGGGACATAAGCGAGGTCGCGGGGTGAGTGATTGTGCAGCAAGGAAGGTTGGTGCAGGGAGCTTTGGGTTTTGATGGGTTCTTGTGGGTTTCGTGGGTTCGGTGGGTTTTGTGAGGGCTTGTCGCTCCGATAACTTAAGGTTTGTCGAGGAATCTCCTTGAAGCTGACAAGAGTTGCAGCGTTTATGGTTAGTTGTCGCGTAGGAGATCCTTCGCTTTCGCTCAGGATGACAGGAGGAGGGGCTCAGGATGACAGAGGGGGGCTCATGATGACAGAGGGGTGCTCAGGATGACAGAGGGAAGCTCAGGACGACAGAGGACGGTGGGTTTTGTTGGGGGAGTGCGCTTGTCAACCCCTGCCCGCGACAACGCTTGTCCGCGACTTCACTTATGTCTTTTCTGTCCCTTCCGTCCCTTATGTCCAAAAAAGAGACCAAAGAGACCGAAGAGACAAAAACGACTTCTCGGGCGATCACGGCCAAAACAATAAAGGGCCATCCTTGCGGATAGCCCTCAGTATATTATCGCTCAGTGGCGATATTAGCAATTAGTTTGCGTATGGGTTGTAGTACAAGTTAGGATCGATAGGACCTACATAAGTACCCTTCCAGTTAGTGCCGTTAACATCAGTTACATCGAATGTGAACTCGAGACCCTCGGCAACCTCATTGATAGTCACTACACCACCAGTCTGGAGAAGTACGCCGTTAATCTTAGTTGCAGAAGCATCAACATAATCCTTTGTTGTTGTTGACTCCCACTCGCTTACTACATAAGTACCAGCAGCAACTGGGTCAGACTTCTTACCGCCAAGCTTCTTGAGGTACCAGTCGAAACGAATCTTGTCAGAGTATCCTACTACATACTTAGTGTCATCCCAGTGGCTGTAGATGTAGAAGTAGTCCCACTCAGTGATGCCTGCGTCGATATCCTGGTATACGAAACCATCTACTGCACCGTCCCACTCAAATGTTAAGGCCTTTTTTTCTATGGTAACCTCGTTGTCTACAGTAATCTTTCTTTCGGCAATAAATGAACCACTGAACTGTGCGGTCTTGTTCTCCTTGTCGATAGCGATTGTGAGTGTGGCGTCGGTGATAGCTCCACCTGTACTGACTGTATTAAAGCGGTAGTAGCTGTTATACATTGCGTCACCAGATGTGTTAGGAATGATAGTGCCAGCTGCAACGCTGTATGCGCCATCAGTGATGTACTGTGCGTTAGCCTTTGGAAGCTTAACAGTGATACGTGTGTACACCTCGCCGAGGATAGGGTCGTTCTCGAACAAGATAAGGTTCCAAGTGTCGCTTGAGCTTGCGTTAGCGTGTACCTCTGTGATGGTGAATGTCTCATACTCTACGGTTTCGTTGATGTCTGCTTTAGACTGGATGATAGTAGCAGTTGCCTTAACCTCGTGCTTGTCTGTCGTGTATGTAGCAGTGATTTTACCTGTGCGCTCCTCGCCCTCGTTCTCAGCAACAGCGAATGTGATGTAACCGTCGTTGTCTTTGATGTTTGTGATCCAATTAACCTTAGACTCTGCGGTAAGAACGCCACCATCAACGGGGTTCTGAAGCTTATAGATAAGTCGGCTGTTTGTGTATGCTGCTGCATCAAGAGTAACCTCTGGTGCATAGAAACTGAGTATTGGCGCGGGCTGGTCGTCCTCCAGGTCCTCCTCGATATCATCAGACTCCTCAAAGACAACAGGTATATATGCTGAAACGACAGAGGTGTTGCCATCAGAGATTGACATTGCTACGCTAACACCCTGGTTGTCAGCAAGGCCAAGAGATAGAAGATTGTCGCACTCAACACGCAACGACGCAATGCCATTAGCGCTATCCACCTCAAATGACTTTACGGGGAGCGATATAAACTCCACGGCGCGAGTCTCGGTAACCACAGCCTTGACAGTTACGGCATACTGCCACACCTCTGCCAAGGTGGGAAGCACCTCCTTGGGGCTAATCTCAAAATCCAAATCCAGGTAGCCGTTATCGCCACTATACTTCAATGTGGCCTTGCCATCGCTATGTGTGGGTACATAGCTCACAGACTGCACACGAGAAAGGAGGTACTCAATGTCGTTCTCTACCTTAATAAGGCGCGACTCGAGTGCCACAATCTTCGCATTAATAGTTGCTATCTCACTATCGATACGGCTATTAACCGAGTCTATCTCGTCTGCAATTTTTGTGTCTATGATACCATTATTGCTGGTTATCGCCTCAGTAATAGCAGTGGTATATGCTGTTGTAATATCCTCTTCGAGAGTGTCGATACGGTTAGATAATGTCTCTATCTCAGTCTGGAAGTCACCCTCTACAGCTGTGATAGACTCCTCCAACAACTTAAGAGCGGCATCAACCTCTGCAATGGTGTAGTAACCGGTAAGCTGCTCGTTTACCCACTGCTTCATCGATGCCTCGAGGTCTGCAATGGATGTGGAAATTTTGCCATCTATCTCCTCTTCAATAGTTTTGATGTACTCATCCAACTCGGCAACCAACTCAGCAAGCGCATTGTACTGCTCCAGGGTGGCAAAGGTAGCAGTTGCCCAGTCCTTGGTGTTTTGAAGCTCCTCATTGACATACTCCTCAAGCTCCTCAATGCTCGCAACCAACTGCTTATCCTTGGCGGTTAGTGTGCTGATGATCGACTTAAGCTCTTCAATATCAGATTGCGAAGCTTCGATATCCTCAACGGCATCTTGGAATACGGTGATGTAACCCTTAATCTCCGAATTGACACCCTTCATTTCGATGAGCGATGCGTTGATAGCGTCAATCTGCTGCTGAATAGAGGCGATCTTGCTGTCGTTCTCGAGCCTCTCGATGCGGTCGATAATTGCAGAGTCGTCGTAGGTACAGCCAACGACACAGAGTGCAAATAGCAATCCCGCCAAAGTAAAAATTTTTTTCATAGTGATTATACGTTTTGTTTATATTAGTTGTGTGGGAATAATACTTATCACAAAATTAAAAAGAATTTCCGAAACAAACAACACTCACTGGGGGACATTATATAATATAAGGTATGTTTTGACGTGGTGAATTTTAATATCCGCGTTAGTAGGGTAAGTGTGTCGGGGTGGAGTGTTTGGCATGGTGACAGATTGGTGGGGTGAAGAGCGTTGCGACTGACAAAATGTCATGCGTGTGACGTAAAAATGGCGGTAGTGGCAGCGTGCCAGAGATAATTATGCCACATTTTGCGCGTTTTTTTGTTTGGTACACCATTTGCCTATTACCATAACGTCGAGCGGAATGGTAGGCTCGACCCCCAAATGTGTAAGTAAGTAACAAACAAATAAAAAAATTAAAACTATGAGCAAGATTATTGGTATTGACTTAGGTACAACAAACTCATGTGTATCTGTAATGGAGGGTAACGAGCCCGTTGTAATCCCAAATGCTGAGGGTCACCGCACAACACCTTCAGTAGTGGCTTTTACAAACGAGGGCGAGCGTAAGGTGGGTGATCCCGCAAAGCGTCAGGCAATCACCAACCCAAAGCGTACTGTTTTCTCTATCAAGCGCTTCATGGGTGAGCGTTACGACAACGTAGCTGCTGATATCGCACGCGCTCCCTACACAATCGTTAAGGGTGACAACAACACTCCACGTGTTGAGATTGACGGCCGTCAGTACACTCCACAGGAGATCTCGGCTATCACACTCCAGAAGATGAAGAAGACAGCTGAGGACTACCTCGGCCAGGAGGTTACTGAGGCGGTTATCACCGTGCCTGCATACTTCTCGGACTCACAGCGTCAGGCTACTAAGGAGGCGGGTGAGATTGCTGGCCTCAAGGTGCGTCGTATCATCAACGAGCCTACAGCTGCAGCATTGGCATACGGTCTTGACAAGAAGCAGAACGACACGAATATTGCTGTATATGACCTTGGTGGTGGTACATTCGATATCTCTATCCTCGAGCTCGGCGATGGCGTATTCGAGGTTAAGTCAACAAATGGTGATACACACCTCGGTGGTGACGACTTCGACCACGTGCTTATCGACTACATGGCTGAGGCATTCAAGGCTGAGCACCACATCGACCTCCGTCAGGATCCTATGGCGCTCCAGCGTTTGAAGGAGGCTGCTGAGAAGGCTAAGATTGAGCTTTCATCGGCTACTACAACAGACATCAACCTTCCATACATCATGCCCGTTAACGGCATACCTCAGCACCTTGTGATGTCGCTCACACGTGCTAAGTTCGAGCAGCTCTGCGACCACCTCGTGCAGAAGACTATCGAGCCATGCCGCATCGCACTTCGTGACGCAGGTCTTCAGGCAGGCCAGATTGATGAGGTTATCCTCGTAGGTGGCTCAACACGTATCCCCGCTATTCAGCGCGTAGTAGAGGAGTTCTTCGGTAAGACTCCTAACCGCTCAGTGAACCCCGACGAGGTGGTAGCTGTAGGTGCTGCAATTCAGGGTGGTGTCCTCACAGGTGAGGTTAAGGATGTGCTCCTCCTCGACGTTACTCCCCTTTCACTCGGTATCGAGACATTGGGTGGCGTGATGACTAAGCTCATCGAGGCTAACACTACAATCCCCACTCGCAAGAGCCAGGTCTTCTCTACAGCTGCTGACAACCAGCCTTCTGTAGACATCAACGTATGCCAGGGTGAGCGTGCTATGGCTGCCGACAACAAGTCTATCGGTCGCTTCCACCTCGATGGCATTCCTGCAGCACCACGTGGCGTGCCACAGATTGAGGTATCGTTCGATATCGACGCTAACGGTATCCTCAACGTTTCTGCAAAGGACAAGGCTACAGGTAAGGAGCAGAACATCCGTATCGAGGCTTCATCAGGACTTTCTGATGCTGAGATCCAGAGAATGAGAGACGAGGCTAAGGCTAACGAGGAGAAGGATAAGAAGGAGAAGGAGCGCATCGAGAAGATCAACGCTGCCGACTCTAACATCTTCGCAACAGAGAAGCAGCTCAAGGAGTATGGCGATAAGCTTCCTGCTG
>JAGCLX010000005.1 GCA_017646785.1 Alistipes sp. | reverse complement strand
TTACGGCACTGCTCCTCGTTAGCCTTGATGCCATCAACGCAGTTTACACGCAAAGTGTCGAAACCGTTCATCATGATCTCAGCCGACTCGAAGCAGCACTGTGCCATAGTAGGCTCCATAGCGTTGAGCTCCATCTGAGCCTCCTGTGCGCACATAGCAACACATGCATCGTTACCGATAACCTTGTAGCAGATCTGGTTCATAACCTCAGGGATAACGGGGTTAACCTTACCTGGCATGATTGAAGAACCTGGCTGACGTGCGGGGAGGTCGAACTCGTGGAGACCGCAACGAGGACCAGAACCCAAGAGACGGAGGTCGTTACAGATCTTGTTCAACTTAACAGCTACGCGACGCAAAGCTGAAGGGTAGCCTACCATGCAAGTAGTATCTGAAGTAGCAGCTACGAGGTCCTCAGCAAGCTTAATGTCCCAACCAGTGATCTGGCGCAATGCAGCGATACACTTCTCAGCGTACTCGGGCTCAGAGCAGATACCTGTACCGATAGCTGTAGCACCCATGTTAACTGTGAGGAACTCCTCAGCAGCAAACTCGAGGTTCTTGCGCTCCTCCTTCAAGATCTGAGCAAAAGCACCGAATGTCTGACCAAGAGTCATAGGCACAGCATCCTCAAGCTGTGTACGACCCATCTTCAAGATGTGAGCGAACTCCTTAGCCTTCTTCTCGAATGACTCGATAAGCTGGTTGTAGTGGCCCATGAATACCTTGTGAGTAGCGTAAAGACCGAGGTGAATACCGCAAGGGTAAGCATCGTTAGTAGACTGTGAACAGTTTACGTGGTCGTTAGGTGAGCAGTACTGATACTCGCCAGCCTCGTGGCCCATGATCTGAAGTGCACGGTTAGCAATAACCTCGTTAGCATTCATGTTAGTGGTTGTACCTGCGCCACCCTGAATCATGTCGCAAGGGAAGTGCTCGTGGTGCTGACCCTGCATGATCTCGAGGCAAGCCTTAGAGATGCCGTCGAACTGCTCGTCAGTCAAAAGACCGAGCTGGTGGTTAGCCTCAGCAGCGCCGAGCTTTGTCATTGCCAAGCCATTGATGAACAATGGATAGTCGTAGAGGTGGAAGCGGCTGATAGGGAAGTTTACGATACCGCGCAATGTCTGCACGCCATAAAGCGCCTCAACGGGCACCTCCATCTCGCCGAGAAGATCGCTCTCAACGCGAGTCTTACCTGAATACTTGATAGTCATAGTTAGTTGTTTTATGATTATTTAATTGTTTGTGTTTGCGCTTTGATACGTATATTATCATGTAAAATTACTACTTTTTTATTAATTCACCAATTATTCGCCCAACAATTTGCAAACTTTTATAAATTTCACCGTGCCGTGATGCTACATACGGTGACATATTTTTTGATGTAGGCTTAAAAAAATGTTAATTTTAGTCCCGATTATGAACTATAATTTATACATTTGCAGAGGAATATATCAAGTAAAGGTCAAACGTGGTGCGTCGCTTACTGCTAATACTACTCTCGGTTGTGCTTACTTCGGTGGGCGCTTATGCCTCGGTGCGCACATATACCCCATGTGATAGCTTGTCTGTGGCCCAGTCACAGAATGTTGATATGTCGCATGGCGGTGAGCTGGGGGCAACAAAGGGTGTTGGCTGGTGGGAGGCAAATCAGACATACTCAACACGCTTTCGCCCTACACAACTCATAGCACCTATGTCGTTCATCGCTGTGGGCGCACTGGGCATAGGTGAAAATGCTCCGCTGCGCAGCGCCAATGTCGCTATCAGGGATGGCTTTTATGGGGTGTCTAATGGCACTAAGCTACACTTCGATGACTATATCCAGTATCTACCTGTGGCTCTGTTTCTTTCGCTCGACTATATGGGCCTGCAGGCTAAGCATACTATTGGTGAGCGCCTGGCGGTGGGTGTGGTGACCTATCTGTCTGTCACTGCTCTATCTCAAGGTGTTAAGTATGCAGTTCGTGAGCCTCGCCCCGATACGGGTACGCGTAACTCCTTCCCATCGGGACATACCACGACAGCCTTTGCGGGTGCGGAGCTTGTGCGCTCGGAATATGGCTGGGGTGTTGGTGCTGCTGCCTATGCTGTGGCGGCGACCGTAGGCTTCATGCGCATGTACAATGGTCGCCACTGGTTCAACGACGTCGTGGCGGGCGTGGGCTTCGGTATCCTCTCGGCACGTATCGGCTACTGGATGTTGCCACTTAGCCGCCACATATTTAAGATACCGCGCAACGGTCAAGCCCTTATCGCATCTCCTATCTATGATTCTGACACTCGAGCCTTGGGTGTTTCGTGTGCGATACAATTCTAACTGCTGTTTACATTTTATTTAGAAATCGAGGCCTCTCTTAGGTTGTATATTTGTCGCGAATAATAAACCTAAAAGCCTATGAAAAAGTTTCTGTTTTGGACGGCTGTAGTCGCCCTTATGGCCCTTGTTGTATCTATGCTGGAGGTCGCTCATCTTGCTCGGGAGAATGAGCGCCTGCGGCGAAATGAGCATGCCCTGCGTGAGGGTATCGAGTTCTACCGTACCGAGAGTGGTAGGTCGGCAGCCTCGGTTGAGGCGTTGCAATTGGAGTTGGATGAGTTTCGCCAGCAGCATAGTAAGGATGTCGCAGAGATAGCCTCGCTCGGTGTGCGCCTAAGGCGTGCCGAGAGTTTTAGTAAGAGTGTGGCAGTGACGTCATTTACTGATACTGTCGTTGTGCGCGATACGGTTCTGCTACACGATACAGTCCCTATTTCGGCACGGCACTTTGTGGGGGAAGATGTATGGAGTAGGGTAGAGGGGATACTCTTTGGCGACTCGTTGCACTATGCCGTGCGTACCATCGACACGCTGCATCAGGTCGTACATCGCGTGCCTCGCAGGTTCCTGTTTATCCCTTACGGCACTAAGGCCATTCGCCAGGAGGTGTGGTCGTCTAACCCAAATACTGAGCTTGTATATACGGAGTATATCGAGCTTCCGCGACGTAGAAGGGGTAGGTAATTAGACTCAACATAGCTTAACCATGTAGTGGTATAAAAGATATGAGGTGCCTTGTGGGGCACCTCATATCCATATAAGAAAAGAACTACTACTTCAAGTTCATCTGGTCGATGAGAGCCTGAGTCTTAGGCTTGTGGCCGCGGAAGTTCTTGTAGAGAGTCATGGGGTGCTCGTGGCCACCCTTCTGCAATACCTCATAGCGGAACTTGTCGGCAACCTTCTTAGAGAAGATACCCTCCTGGCTGAAGTATGAGTAGGCATCCGCAGCAAGTACCTCTGCCCACTTGTAGCCATAGTAGCCTGAAGCGTAGCCACCGCTGAAGATGTGTGTGAAGGCTGTCTGCATTGCTGTGCCGTCAACATAAGGAAGTACCTGTGTTGAGGCGATAGCCTTCTTCTCGAAGTCAAGAACGTCACCTGTGTAAGGCTCTGTGATAGTGTGCCATGCCATATCAAGCATACCGAATGAGAGCTGACGTACATTGTAGTATGCAGCGAGGTAGTTCTTAGCTGCTACGAGCTTCTCGATAAGCTCTGCAGGCATAGGCTCACCAGTCTGGTAGTGCTTAGCCCAAAGGTCGAGGTACTCCTTCTCAGTAGCCCAGTTCTCCATGATCTGTGAGGGAAGCTCAACGAAGTCGCGCTTAACAGATGTGACGTTGATAGACTCATACTTACCCTTAGCTAGGATGCCATGGAGACCATGACCGAACTCGTGGAGGAATGTGGTGAACTCATCGAATGTGAGCAATGATGGTGTGTTGCCAGTGGGCTTTGTGAAGTTCATGACGAGCTGAACCAAAGGACGCTGCTCCTGGCCGTCAACAACCTTCACGCCACGGAACTCTGTCATCCATGCACCCTGA
>JAGCLX010000042.1 GCA_017646785.1 Alistipes sp. | reverse complement strand
TCACAGCTCGGTATGGGTGTTAACAGGCTCTTCTCTGAGGGTAAGACAGGTTGTATGGTTTACATCATCCAGGAGGGTTACGTATCGCCTCTCTACCTCAAGGATCTTCAGGATCCCGAGACTGGCAAGATTCCTCCACGTCTTGTAGACATCAACGCAGATAAGATTCACCAGGTTATCGATAACCTTATGCACTACATCACTCCTGCAGATTACGAGGCAGCCAAGGCATACCTTCCCAACCCTGAGGAGTATGATTTCCGTAAGATTTTGAATTGGTAATTCAATTTCTTGTGATAAGGGGCCGATTGCGGCCCCTAACAAAAAATGCCGTCAATGGGACGTACACCTAAGTACTACCCATCGACGGCATTTTTGCCGAGTGTTGCACTCGGCACCCTTCTGACAAGAAATTGGGGGGGGACGCTAATGTATGCTAATTAAAAAAAATACCCCTTCCAACATTCAGTGGAAGGGATATTTCATTTTATAGCGTCTTGCGCTCTTAGATTGAGATGTTCAAAATCTCGAGCTTGAGCATGCCTGCAGGAACCTGAACCTCAACAATCTCACCAACCTTCTTGCCAAGCAACGCCTTAGCGATGGGGGTGCCGATAGCCAACTTACCCTCGCGCAAGTTTGCCTCGTTCTCCGACACGATGGTGTACTCGACCTCGCGCTTAACGTTGTGGTTGAGGAGCTTAACGCGGCTCAAAATCTGCACCTTAGAGGTGTCGATCTTAGTCTCGTCGATGATGCGCGCCTTAGAGAGTGTGTGCTCAAGTTGTGCTATACGCATCTCCAAAAGACCCTGAGCTTCGCGTGCTGCGTCGTACTCAGCATTCTCCGAGAGGTCGCCCTTGTCGCGTGCCTCAGCGATGGCAGCAGCAGCGGCGGGACGCTCAACTGATACCATGTGGTGGAGCTCCTCCTTTAGTTTGTTCATACCCTCAGCTGTGAGGTAGATAATCTCATTACTCATAATGTATACTTTTTTTAATTTTGTCTCCTTCATGAAGTTTTCGCCAGGTACAAAAAAATATGAATCCCGATCCTATAAAAGATCAGAACTCCAATTGTACCCTCTACGATACCTCCTCTAAGTACACTACAAAGGTACTTCAAATTTTTGAAAGAACAAATTTTTTTGGCACAAAGTATGCCGCAATGGGTAAATCGCACTACTAAAACGATTATTTATGCACAACAACCGCTACAGTCGCTATCGCGACACAGAACTCTTAACAACGCCCTCCTCAATATTTAGCTCACTGATAGCAGATTTGCAGCATGCACACGATACAATTGATATGGAGTACTACATATTTGCCAACGATCGCACGGGAAATCTCTTTGTCGATCTGTTGTGTCGCAAGGCGCGTCAAGGTCTGCGTGTGCGTCTTATTGTGGATGGCTATGGCTCGTTGGCAATGGGGCGTAGCATGCAGAAAAGCTTGCTTAAGGGTGGCGTTGAGCTCACGCGTCGTAGCCTTATGTGTCGAGGGAGGAACCATCGCAAGATGGCAATTATCGATGGTCGTATTGCGCACGTCGGAGGCGTAAACATCGCCGACAGGTATGTCGTAGGCAATGCTCTTGGGGTGTGGCACGATGCCCAGCTTCGCATAACAGGGGGTGCCGTTGCGGCACTATCGCATCTTTTCGACTACGACCATATGGTTAGTGTGGGTGTTATGTGTGAGGTGCCCATGCCATATAGTTCGGCTACTCAGCAGGTTGTGTGGTCAGAGTGCCGAGGTGGACATGCGATGTCTGAGTTGCTGAGCTCCGTAATCACTACGGCGTGTAGGAGATTGGTGATCGTAACTCCCTATTTCATGCCGCCACAAAGAGTTATTAACCAGTTTGTTGAGGCTGTAAGTCGAGGTGTTGATGTCACGATTATAATTCCAGAGAGATGTGATGTGTGGGTTCTGGATCACATCATCCGACAACATATCTCCCAAGCTGTGTCGCATGGTATAAACATACGGATATGCCGTCACGCCTTTGTACATGCCAAGCTAGCTGTGGTTGATGACAGAAGTGTCGTTGTGGGAAGTGCAAATCTCGATGCGCGCAGCATAAATCTAAATCGCGAGGTTATGGTGGTGACAAGAGAGCGTAGCGTTGTCGATGCTGCCCATAGCTTTGTCAGTAGACTACTGAGGCTGTCGTATGCACCCGAGGAGCAGGATAGACGCTCCCTCATTCCAGCCTTTGTGTGTCAATGGTTTGAGGGGGTGTTATAATGTAAGAGTGCCGTTGATAGCTATCAACGGCACTCTCTATATAGGGATCTCCTAATTGTATAGGATTATGCCCACTTAACAAGTGCGAAGTCCATGCGGTGCTCGAGCTTGTCGTTAGATGGGAATATACGCAACGCAACGTCGAACATACCTGTCTGCTCAGGAGCGTAGTCCAAAGCCAAGGTAACGGTGTTGCCCTCCTCAGCTACAACCTCCAAGCGGCGTGTCTCAACAACGTTAGCGGCCTGACCAGCCTCGATCTGTGTTGCCACAACGAGCTCTGCGCCGATATCCTCCTTGTTCAAGCCTGCGAGGTCGATAGTAAGCTCGAAGCGATACTTCTTACCTACGTACATTGCCTCTGACTCAATCTCGGCACGCTTAACATCGAGGATTGCGATGTTATCCCATGCTGCAGATACCTTACGCTTCCATGCTGCGATCTGGCGAGCCATGAGGTAGTTGTTGTCAATGATAAGTCCCTTACGAGCTGCAAGCTTGTTGTAGAAGCGCTCCTCGTAGTCGATCAACATACGGTTAGTTGTGAAGTTTGATGCGATGTCGGCAACACACTTCTTAACTGAGTTAACCCATCGGTGAGGCACGCCATCCTCTGCACGGTCGTAGTACAAAGGCACGATCTACTCC
>JAGCLX010000041.1 GCA_017646785.1 Alistipes sp. | reverse complement strand
CTCGTAATGCAGATGTGTATGGAGGGTCAGAGCCCATGTCTCACACACCAGGAGGCTTTGGACAAGCTCAAGCAGCAGGGCTACCCCTACCGCAATGGCAGTGCAAAGTTCTATGTAGCAAACCTTAACCCCGAGACTACCTATATGGGTTATGTTTTGGCTATCGATGTCAAGACAGGTAAGTTCGCGAAGTGCTACTTCGACTTGAATTCTACTGTTACAACAACAGCTGTTGGTAATGTAAATCCCACAATCGAGGTTTTGGGCGTCTACAATGGTGAGCACGAGGCAGGTACCATCTTTGGTGATGTTGCTTTGACTGCTGGCAAGCCTATCGTTGCTGTTACACACAACAACCTCGAGGGTGCATCAGCGCTCTTTACAGCAATCAGCGCAGACCCATATGCAGATGTAAACGCTCTCGCTGACCGTTATATCATCTCGGAGTTCCGTGGCTACTGGAGCGAGATTGCAAACCTCAATGTACCTTACGAGTTCTTCATCGCAGAGTGGGATATCGAGCAGACTATCGTTTCTTACGCACAGGATGCTAACGGCGCAGAGGGTAAGGTGGCGCGTCACGGCGTTACACCTTCGCAGGTTAACGACATCGAGGAGCTTCGCGCATATGTCAACGAGCGTAACAACGCAGTTGTATCGGCTATGTGCCAGTCAATCGTAGTTAACAACGAGGCAGCTCCCGCTTTTGAGTGCATCTGGGCAGAGGAGGTTGCTCCTTTGCGTGGCGCCGAGGTTATCTACCACGAGGTAGAGGCTTTGGAGCTTCCCGAGAGCGATGTGATGACTGTTAAGGCTATCAAGTCATTCGCATTCTAATAGACTTTTAACTGAGTAATATTTGGGGCGTGTTCTTTCGAGGCACGCCCTTAATAATAAGTTGGAGATATGAGAAACCTACTTAATAAATTGTGGGCTATTGTGGCGCTTATGGCTGTTGCCGTAGCTTGTGGTCGTGAGGTTGACCCTCCGCCACCACCTGTACCCGTGCCTGATTTCCGTGTAAGCGTCGACGATATAACGCGCTCTACCGTCACCGTAAGCATCGCGCCATCAGAGGAGATTGGCGACTATATCTGCGTTGTTGAGCAGCGCAGCGTTGTGGATGAGTTTACGCAGGATAAATTTGTTGTCGCTACTGTGTTCCAGGAGCTTACGGAGGAGGCATCATCGAAGGGCCTCACTCTTGCGGAGTATATGCCCTCGGTGGTTGACAATGGCGTTATTGAGGGTGCTACCTTCTCTGGTTTGTCGCTCGACACGGAGTACTACCTCTTGGTATTTGGCGTAGATGATAAGTACGAGGCCTGCACAGAGCTTACAAAGGTGGAGTTCAAGACTTTGGCCGTTGAGAAGAGCGACTGCACCTTCGAGGTTGCTACAGAGGTTGTGGATAACAGCGTGACTATCAGCGTATCGCCCTCGGACAAGGAGATGTATTGGTATCTTTGTACCATGCCCAAGAGCAACTACGACTACTATGTAAACGACGAGAATGGCTACCAGATGTCGGAGGGTTATTTTTATGAGTACTTCTTCCAGCAGGATATCAACGCTCTCCGTGGCGCGGGATATACCGACCAGCAGATTATTGATGCGCTTATCCACCACGGTGACCTACAGCTTCAGGCGAGTGGCCTCAATGAGTACACCGAGTACTACATCCTCGTTGCGGGCTTGATTATGGACTCGGAGGGCATTGTCATCTGCACCGATATCTCAAAACATAGCTATACCACCGAGGCTGCTGCCAAGTCGGAGATGACATTCGAGATTGAGGTGTGGGATGTCAAGCAGATGGAGGCTTCGTTCCGCATTACCCCCTCGAACAACGACGACAAGTATTGCGCACTCTGCCAGCCTTGGGATGGTGTCTCTACGGCTGACGAGGTTATGCACAAGCTTGTAGACCAGTGGGGTGGCTGGATGGAGATTATGGCCGACGACAAGGGCATGGTCGAGCACTCGGGAAGTAGCGCCATGAAGCTCCCCGCGGCCGATACCGACTACTACATCATCGCCTTTGGCTATGATGGCGGTATCACCACCGATGCCTATATGAAGACCTTCCGCACGCTCCCTGGTGGTAGTGTCGAGGAGGTGGAGTTTACGATTGCTGCATCGAATATCTCGCCCTATGGTTTTAATATGAACATTACATCGTCTGACCCCACAATCTACTATATCCCAGGCGCTTGCGTGCCCGAGGAGTATAATGAGGAGCAGTATATGGCATGGGAGAAGGAGGCCTTCGATTACTACTATAATGGCTCGAAGGATTTCAACCCCAGCATCACTATCGCCGAGGTTCTCGACCAGTACTACTACAACGGCTCGAGCAGCGTTATGGTCTCTGGACTCTTGCCCGATACCGAGATTATGGCTTATATCTACGCCCTCGATAGCAGCACCGGTGAGATTGTCAAGGCCTTCACTTTTGAGAATGTGGCGCGCACCGCAACACTCGGCGATGCTAACCCACAGGTGGAGATCGTAGGCTACTACTCGGGTGATGATGAGGCGGGCTCAATCTTCGGTAATGCAGCGCTCTCGGCGGGTAAGGCTATCATCGTTGTCAAGTACACCAACCTCGACAATGCTCGCACGCTCTTTACTACGATGCTTGAGGGCGACTGCTCGAGTGCCACTGCCTACCCCGACCGTGAACTCTGGACTCTGGCTACGGGTTACTGGGCGACATGCTCTATGACTCAGCCCTATGGCTTCTACACCTCGGAGTGGAATGCCGACATGACCGCCTTGGCATACTGCGTCGATCACAACGGTAAGGCTGGCGAGATTGGCCGCTGCTACGCTTGTGCTACGGCGGAAAATAAGAGCGACATCGAGGAGCTCCGCGCACTTGTGGAGAGTCTCAACAGTGCAACGCGCTCATCGCTCGAGATGCCCCGCTCGTTGGTTGTTCGTGAGTAGCGTGAGAATTTTATTGAACAGATATTGCGGGTTACATTTTTGTAGCCCGCAATGTTTTTGTAAATAGCTATATTATGATGATTTTTCGCGTTAATATGATGCACGTTCTCTATGCCGTATGTTGCTGTATGAGGTTTCTGTTGTAAAAAGTTGTGTTTTTGAAAATTGTCAATGAAATCGTGTAATATGCACAATATCAGCGCTATAAGAAAAATTTATAGGGGGGGGTAAATTTATAATAAAAAATTTGTTTTTAGGATTTGGAAGTGTTATATTTGTCAAAACGAGATGATTATGCTACATCGTAATAAGTTCTTATAAAAGACTATATTCGAGTGGTAGACGACTTAATATTAACCTCTAAAACCTAAAAACTATGAAAAAGATTACTTATTTGCTGATGGTGCTCGCTGTAGCATTCATCGCAGTTTCGTGCGAGAAGGAGCCGCTTCAGCAGTTTAATGAAAGCTGCAGCCAGGAAGAAGTTGTGCCTGAGGCAGAGGATGCAGTGCTTGAGCAGCTCTATGGTTTGTGGACTCGTGTGACAGAGAATGAGGGTTCATATAAGAATATGTGGGAGTGGCGCTTCTATGAGGATGGCTACAGCCTTCGTCATATTGAGACTTATGAGGGAGATAGGCTTATGGGTCTTGATAGTGGCCGAATTGATTACAAACTTGAGAATGGAGAATTCTATATGAAGTCGTATCACTATGATGAGTGGACTGCATGGGATTATGCCATTATAGGAGACACTCTTACTCTATCTACTGAGAGTGATGGCGAGAGTATCGTATGGACATTCGTTCGCACAGAGGATGCAAATGATATATTGGTGGGATGCTGGGATGCACCTTATACAGATGTCAACGGAAACAGAGTAGAGCGTCACTATAAATTCCATACGCCAACTTATGGAAATGTCTACGATATCGTTTACGATGGTCCTGGCTCTTCTAAGGTGAACTTCCTCTACGAATTCAGATACAGAATCGAAGGCGATAAGATTGTATTTAAGAGACTTAACACAGGCTATGCGCTTACAGAGTATTCTATTGCCTATCGCCTTGAGGGCACTAAGCTCTATTTGAGCGAGGGAAATGGTGGCGAGACTATGTACTCAAACTTCTATAAGGAGAACAACATCCCCTTTAGACCATAGTCAAGACATCCAATAAAAAAAATGCCACAAGCACTCGCTTGTGGCATTTTATTTTGCCTCCCACTTATCACAAGCTAACCCTTGTCACTATCTACGGCACGGGGTCGTAGCCCGAGCCTCCCCAGGGATTGCAGCGCAAGATGCGCCATATGGCAAGTAGTGAGCCCTTTATGGGTCCGTGCTTGCGTAGCGCCTGGATGGCGTATGCCGAGCAGGTGGGCGTGAAGCGGCAGCAGGGTGGCTTCAGGGGCGATATGCACACCTGATATAAGCGCACCAGCATGACAAGCGGCCAGATGGCGATGCGCTTACATGCTTTGAGTGACTTCTGCCAAAATTCTGCGGACTGCATGCTCGATAGTTTTATAGGAGAGTAACTCCTTCGTAGAGTAGACAAAGGCTATGTCTACCTCCTTGCCATGCTCCGCGATTGCAGCATGGAGTGCGTCGTTGTTGAGGCGATATGCCTCGCGCATACGGCGCTTAAGGGTGTTGCGCTTATTTGCACGCTTGTGGTTGCGCTTGGGTACAGAGAAGAGCACCTCGACCGTGGGCGTGGTGCTCTCGCTCTTATATACCATATAGCGGAATGGATATACGAAGCCCGACGCGCCATCCGCAAAGAGGCGACGCACTGCCGTGAGCGACGATAGACGCTCCGACTTGGGGAGTGCGTGGGGCTTATCCATGGTTGTTACGCCTTATTGTTACGCCTTCTTGGGAGTGCGTGTGCGTGTCTTCTTCTGCAACTTCGACTGCTGCTGGCGGATGAACTCCTCCTTCTCTGCATCCTCCTTAACCTCGGCATCAGCAACCTCAAGACCCTCCTCTACCTTGTGGCAGTAGATGTCGAGAGCCTTAACCATTGATGGAGCCTCGGGAGATGGAGCCGAAGCCTTAACCTTGAGGCCTGCCTCTTTGGCAGCGCGAAGTGTAGCCTCGCCAAAGGTTGCAACAACGGGCAACTTGTCGAGCTCGTAGTTCTCGGTGAGTGCCTTTACGTCATTGGGCGAGTAGAGTGCGATGATGTCGTAGTCGAGGGGCTTGAGCTCGGCCAAGTCGGCAGAGACGGTGCGCGCAAAGACTACGGGTGACACCTTGAGCTTGAGTTTCAAGAGTGTGTCGGGAAGGTCGCTCTTGAAGGGCTCGGTGAGTGCAAGCATGAACTTCTCGTCCTTGTGCTTCACGATGAGCTCAACGAGTGAGTTGAACGTGCCATCGGCGAACGAAATCTTACGCTTGCGATAGACGATATACTTCTGCAAGTAGAGTGCTACGGCCTCGGTGTTGCAGATATACTTCATTGTCTCGGGCACAGTGATGCGTGCCTCCTCGCAGATGCGGAAGAAGCTATCGATGGTTGTGCGTGACGAGAAGATCATTGTTGTGTGGTCGAGAATCTCCGTGCGCTGTGCTCGGAACTCCTTGAGAGATACGCCCACGACCTTGATGAGCGGCTTATAATCTACGTTGAGATTATTTTTTTCAGAAAATTCGAAAAAAGGCGACTTTTCTATAACTGCAGGACGAGGCTGCGACACTAAAATTTTACTTACTTTCAACTTTTTTGACAAATTTATAATTTACAAAAAACTCAACTTTACAAGCTTATTAGCCACACATAGAGCTTTAATTAAATTTATACATGCCTGACAACCATACAAAT
>JAGCLX010000040.1 GCA_017646785.1 Alistipes sp. | reverse complement strand
TGCTGTAACAGCTGCTGACCTTGCTGCTGCACTTCAGGAGAAGGGCATCGAGGTAGACCGCAAGAACATCACTGTAGACTCTGTTAAGACTCTTGGTGAGTTCGAGGCTGTTGCAAAGCTTCACCGCGAGGTTAAGGCTACAATCAAGTTCGCTGTTGTAGCTGAGTAATTTCGTAGATTATCCGCCTAAAGCGGAATCTATATAGCTCCCCAGATTCTGGGGAGTTTTTTTTTTATACCTACCCTATCCATTCCGGGAATAGTAAAGAATCTAAGGTTTTATGAGGTGGATGACGGTTGTGCTATCCGAGAGATGTTTTGCCTCCGCACAACATGACAACAACGACAATGTGACCGCACCATCCCTTCAGTCCCTTATGGCTATATTGTCTCTTTGTGCGGATGTTACAAGGCTGAAGATTGTCGATTATTTTTTTTCACCATTCTTGCTGCATTTTTCCACACAATAATTTAGTTTTATCGTTCGTTTATTCGAAAATATTGTGTAACTTTGTGCGCTTATACGCATAAGCGCAAGAAACATCAGAATAATGAAGCGTATTTTTGGATACATACTTGCCGTAATTGTGATTACATCGGGTGCAGCATGCAGCGTGGTGAATAACGCCATCAAGTCGGGTGACCCTCAGTTTGCATACCAGCAGGCACTTGAGTTGTACGAGGATGGCAAGTGGGAGCAGGCTTCTACCCTCTTTGAGGCGTGTCGACACATCTACATGGGTACACCTCGCGAGGATACGCTAACGTTCTACAATGCGCGATGCAAGTTCATGGACCACGACTGGGAGGAGGCCGTATCACAGCTCGACACATATCGTCGCAAGTTTGGCCGCAGCCCATTTATTGAGGATGCGGAGGGTATGTATGCGCTATGCCACTACTACATGGCTCCCACGCCAGAGCGCGACCAGACGGTGACATCTCAGGCAATCATCGCCATCACAGAGTTCATGTCGCGTTACCCCGAGTCGGAGGATATTGATGAGTTCAACGAGATGTTGGAAGACCTCACTGGCCGCTTGATGGAGAAGAGCTACCTCAATGCCTACACCTACTACAAAATTGGTAAATACAAGGCTGCAATCGTAGCATTCAAGAACGCGATGAAGCGATATCCCGACTCACCTCGCACAGAGGAGATGATGTACTACATGACTGTTTCATCATATCGTCTTGCGGACAACTCCGTGGAGGCAAAGCAGGTTGACCGATTCCTCGCAATGCTTGACTCCTACTACTCATTCATCGCGGAGTATCCCGAGTCGAAGCATGTCAGAGAGCTCGAGCGCATGGCAAAGTCGGCGCGCACGTTCCTCGACAAGCAGCAAAACACACAGGAGTAGCACAACAGAACTTCAAGTAGATAATTAAGATAAAAACACATATAGGACTATGGAGATTAAGAAGAACGTTCCAAACAACACTATTACCCGCAAGTTGGTAGACCTTGATTCGCCTACAGGCAACATCTACGAGAGCATCAACATCATCGCTCGTCGCGCAAATCAGATTGCATCTGAGCTCAAGACAGAGCTTAACCGCAAGCTTGCTGACTTCTCTGCACCTACCGACAACGCTGTAGAGGAGACCTTCGAGAACCGCGAGCAGATTGAGATCTCACGCTACTATGAGCGTCTTCCCAAGCCTGCGATCATCGCTACAGAGGAGTTCCTCGATGGTGAGGTTTACTTCCGTCATGGCGACAAGGAGTAGAGCAAGGTTACGAACATAAAGAGATAGGATTATGCAGCTCAAAGGCAAGCATATCATACTCGGCATTACCGGCAGCATAGCAGCATACAAGGCAGCTATGCTGTGCCGTCTTTTAGTGAAGGAGGGTGCCGAGGTGCGTGTCATCATGACACCACTGGCTAAGCAGTTCATCACGCCACTTACGATGGCAACACTCTCTAAGCACCCCATCCTCGTGGAGTTCTTCAACCCCGAGAATGGCGAGTGGAACTCACACGTATCGCTCGGCGAGTGGGCAGATATGTTGCTCATAGCCCCTGCGACGGCCAACACGTTGGCAAAGATGACTACGGGCATTGCCGATAATCTACTACTCACAACCTACCTCTCAGCGCGCTCAGTCGTAGCAGTAGCACCTGCTATGGATCTGGACATGTATGCCCACATCACCACACAGCAGAACCTACGCACTCTTGCGGAGCGCGGTGTGGCTATCATCGAGCCTGAGGCTGGTGAGTTGGCGAGTGGTCTTGTTGGCAAGGGTCGCATGGCAGAGCCCGAGGAGATTGTCGAGCAGGTGAAGGCTATCCTCTGCAAGCAGCAGCGTAAGAGCCTCGCTGGTAAGCGTTATTTTGTTACAGCGGGAGCTACAATTGAGGCTATAGACCCAGTGCGCTACATCACAAACCACTCTACTGGCAAGATGGGATATGCCATCGCTGAGGAGTTGGCGAAGCGTGGTGCAGAGGTTAAGCTTATCTCGGGTCGCACTACCCTACCCACACCTGCTGGCGTGGAGCGCATAGATGTGCTCTCGGCAGCTGATATGTACAACGCCGCAGTGGAGGCTTGGCGCGAGGTGGATGGTGCCGTTATGTGTGCAGCTGTAGCAGACTACACCCCAGCTGTTGTTGCAGACAAGAAACTTAAGAAGTCTGACGACGACATGCGCATTGAGCTTGTACGCACCAAGGACATTGCTGCAGAGTTGGGTAAGGAGAAAAATGGTCGCACGCTCGTGGGCTTTGCACTTGAGACTGATAACGAGGAGGCAAATGCCGAGAGTAAGCTCGCACGCAAGAACTTCGACTTTGTGGTGCTTAACTCGTTGCGCGACAAAGGTGCTGGCTTTGGTGGCGACACAAATAAGGTTACACTCATTGACCGCAATGGCCGCGAGGAGTATCCACTTATGTCTAAACATTCAGTGGCTGCGGTCATCGCTGATAAAATTGAAAGCCTAAATAAGTAATAACCAATGCTCAAGAGCCTAACGATAGAGAACTACGCACTTATCGACTCGCTCCACGTTGAGTGGGACGAGCACCTTAACATCATCACTGGTGAGACGGGTGCCGGTAAGTCAATACTACTCGGAGCTTTGGGGTTGTTGCTTGGCGCAAAGAACGAGGGCCAGGCGACTAAGGACCTTGAACGCAACTGCGTGGTGGAGGCTACGTTCGATATTTCAAAGCTCAACCTACAGCATACATTCGAGGATAACGACCTCGACTACGAGCCTGAGATTACAATACGCCGCGTGATTACCCCTGCGGGTAAGAGTCGCTCGTTTGTGGGCGATGTGCCCGTGCAGTTGGCGACACTCAAAGAGATTGGCGCCCACCTCGTGGATATACACTCTCAGCACCAAAACCTCATCATCTCTTCGGAGGAGTTCCGCACCACAACGCTCGACACCCTGGCGGGCAACGCCCCACTCTTGGAGGCATACACCTCGAAGCTTAACATGCTCAACGCACTGCGCACGGAGTACCGCACTATGGCGGCAGATATGGAGTCGGCACGTAAAGATGAGGAGTGGTTGCGCTACACCGTGGAGGAGTTTCGTGCAGCAAAGCTTAAGGAGGGCGAGCAGGCTGAAACAGAGCAGACGTTGGCAACTCTGGAGAGTGCCGATCGCATTGGCGAGGCGCTCACAACACTACGCAATGCACTGGACAATGAGGATATGGGAGCTGTGGTTACGCTCACACGCTCACAGCGCGACTTGGAATCTCTTGCCGAGCGCTACGCGGAGGGTGCTAACATTGCAGAGCGTCTAAAGTCGGTAGTCGCAGAGCTTAAAGACATTAGCGCTACGGCTGCGGATGAAGTGGAGCGCATCGACGCCGACCCCGAGAAGTTGCAGAAGTTGAGCGACAGACTCAACACCATCTACTCGTTGGAGATGAAGCACCGAGCAGAGTCGTATGACGACCTCCTGGCTAAGGCAGCAGCGTTCGAGGCACGCCTCGCAACTATTGATAACAGCGACACAGCACTTAAGGAGCTTGAGGCTCGCATCGCCGAGGCAGACAGCGCTTGCCGCACTGCAGCACATGTGCTACATGAGTCACGCACAGAGGTGGCAAAGTTCTTGGGTAACAGCGTGGCTACGACACTACGCATGTTGGGCATGGAGGATGCGCAGTTTGTGGTAGAGGTTACCGAGGTGGAGTGTTACACACCACTTGGCTGTGACAACATTACCTACCTATTCACCGCCAATCGCACTACGAAGCCAGGAGCTGTGGAGCGCATAGCTTCGGGAGGTGAGCTATCACGTATAATGTTGGCTATCAAGGCTCTTATCGCCGAAAAGAGAATGCTGCCTACAGTGATATTCGACGAGATTGACACAGGTGTATCGGGCCGCATTGCCGATGCAATGGGTGATATCATATCACGCCTTGCGGAATCGATGCAGATTGTCGACATCACCCATCTGCCACAAGTGGCATCGAAGAGCGGAGCGCACTTTGTGGTGTATAAGGATGAGGGACGCACAAACATACGCCGTCTAACAAAGGGTGAGCGTGTGAACGAGATTGCCAAGATGTTGTCAGGCAGCGAGATCACGGATGCTGCGATGAAGCAGGCAAAGATACTATTAGGAAAGTAAGTTCTTTGATAGAGTTTGCGCCATATACGAATAAAGGGTTATCCACATGGATAACCCTTTATTCGTATATGTTGTTAGCCTTACTTCTTTGGCTCGTCCAACTTTACAACCGAGACCTTTGAAGATGCCTTAGCCTTATTAGCATCAGCATTGTCTACGTTCTGTGGAGATACGGTACGAGGCATAATCATAGGCTTCACCGCCTTGGTGTCGAGAAGCTCTACATTTACCACAACACCCTCGTTGATGGGCACTACACGACCTGCGCGGTAACCCAAAGCACGCGATGCATCCATCCACAAAGTCACGCTACCACCCTTACCAATGAGCTTAACAGCGTCCTGAATATCCTTCTGCATGAAGCGGTTAAGAGGAAGCTTGCGAACAACACTCTTAGCAATCTCCTCGTCAATCTGCTTGAGGTATGTATTGCGAAGGCTATCGGGCATCATCTTATTCTCCAACACCTGCTCGCGCTGCTTCTTGAGGTTGTCAACGAATGTCTGATTAGACTCCAAAAGCTTACCTGTACGTGAGTAAACCTCATACTTAACTGCGATAGAGTCAATAGGACTCAAGATATCACCCTCAGCACCAGTGTTGTTGATGCGGTAGTAGACACCAGTAGGGTTCTCCTTGCTATCGAGCATGGGCTTCACACCCACCTTTGTGGCTACACGCTCACACCACTTCTTTGTCAACTCAGCGTTATAGTTGGGAAGCTCCTGCTGCACGTAGTTAGACATAACAGAGATAAGCTGCTGCTCGGTGATGCTCATAACAGAGTCAATCTCCGACTTGTCAGTAACATTACCTGCATCACGCATAGCCTTGTACACCCAGTAGAGGTTAACGGGAAGGCGCTGCTGACGAACTGAATTAGCCATCATAGCACCAAAGGCCTCGAAGAAACGCTCCTTAGTATAGGTCTCGTCGTAAATAGCTGGGAGAGTCAATGTGTCGGGACGGTCAGTCTCTGTGCGAGAATTCATCTGCTTTGCCATCATGTAGGGGCGAACACGAGTGTTTGAGAAGTCACCGAGGAACTTGTTGTGGCCATCCAAGTACTCCTGCTCAACGATTGGTTTTGCCAACTCCTTATCGAGAATTGCAATCATCTTCTCAGTGTCGATATCAAAATCAGCATTCTGAATAGAGAGTACAAGACCGAGGTTCATACCCGCAGCATAAGAGAGTGTATCCATCTCAGCCTCAGGGTTGTTGTAAAGTCGTGAAGCATCCTGCTCACAATAGAGCACAGGCTTCTTTGCGTGATCAGCACACGATGCAAGCGTCAAGACGCATGCTGCCAAAATAAAAATTTTCTTCATGTTTGTCTATTATTAAAGTTATCGTCTTACTACGTCAACGAGCCACAACTCATAGTATAGAATTGTGTTGGGTCCTACGCCCAATGAGTCGCAACCATCGGCACCATAGCCGAGCTTCGATGGCAACCACGCCTCAATATGACCACCTTTACCGATGAGCTTAGTGGCCTCAAGCATACCCTTAGGCACACTTCCTGCCGCGATGCGCAAGGTATCACCGCGAAGATATGTGGTATCAACCACCCCACCAGCCATATTAAGCGCACGATAACGCACAAGCATAGTGTCGCGATTGTTGCGCACCGTATGTTTCAAGTCGCCAAGCTCTATAACCTTGTATGTCAAGCCCGAGTTGGTAGCCACGAACTTACGATCGCCACGGCGTATCTCAGCCAAATACTGAGTCTCGAACTCCTTAATACGCTCATAGTTATCATAGTTCATATACTTAAGGTATGCCATGCGCGCCTCCTCGTCTGTGAGCTTCTCTGCACCTCGATAGGTATCACGCAAGCCCTCACACACCATATCCACATTGAGCATGCTATCAATACCCATAAGGTTGCGACCGAGGTTCATACCCAAAACATACGACATGGAGTCTGCTCTACTCTGCATCGTTGGTGATGGCGTCTGCACCACCTGCTTTCCGCCACATGCAACCATAAAAGGCAGCAGGACTAAAGCTACAAGCAACTTTCTCATTATATACTTATTATTCTGTTTTACTCTCTTTACGTGCCTCAAAATAGATGAGGGCTGAACCAACAAGGGCTGCAGTAGTCGATGCCAACAATATGGCGATCTTACCCATATCAATAAATTGCTGATGCAGCTCTTTGTCAAATGCCAGATTATCCACAAATATCGACATAGTAAATCCGATACCACCCAAACACGCTACAGCCACAAGCATTCTCCATGTAGCACCTGCAGGTCGCTCAGCCAAGCCCAGCTTAACGGCAATATAGCTAAACAACGATATACCAAGAGGTTTGCCAACCACAAGGCCAAAGAAGATACCCATGCCTATTGATCCAACCTCAGGAGCATATTCAAATATATTGAAATAAGATGCCGAGGTGATGTGAACACCCGCATTAGCCAGAGCAAATATGGGCATGATTATGAAGTTAACATAGGGCATAAGCAGATGCTCCATGCGATGGCTCATACCTGCAGCCCCGTCTGATATCTGCTTCATACGACGTAGATAGTAAAGGCGTGACTCCTCAGCCTCGTGCTTATCCTCAATATTATTGGCATTGAGAATACCCTTCTCAATCATATCTGCCTTATGCAGATAGTATGAACGACTATATCTTGGTCTTGTTGGAATGAGCATAGCCATTGCCACACCCGATATCGTAGCATGGACTCCCGAATAGTAGAACAACGTCCACACAACTACTGCAGGAGCAAGGTAGGCGATGATGCGAAACTCACCAATACGACGCATGAAGTAGATACCAACCATGATGACTATAGCGAAACCAAGCAGTAGCAAATTTGGGGTCTGACCATAGAACAGCGCAATGACAAGAATAGCACCAAGGTCATCGGCAACAGCAAGCGCCGTCAAAAACACCTTAAGCGATACGGGCACTCGCTTACCCAAAAGCGACATGATACCAATAGCAAAAGCGATATCTGTTGCAGTGGGTATACCCCAACCATTCTGCACCAAAGTGCCAGCGTTGAATATAGTGTAGATACCTGCAGGTACAAGCATACCACCAAGCGCTGCTATAATGGGAAGAATTGCTTTCTTAGGTGTAGACAACTGACCATCAGATATCTCACGACGAATCTCAAGACCTACCGTAAAGAAGAATACCACCATGAGTCCATCGTTGATAAACTTCTCTATGCTAAACTCTCTCGGGAAGAGTAACATCTTACCATTTCCCGCAGAGAAATAGATACCCATATCAGTATGCAAGAAGGTGTGATATAGCTCCGATGTGACGGGAAGGTTGGCCAACAACATGGCGACAATCACACACACGATAAGCACTATACCACCAGCCCATGGTGCTTGCAAGAAATTACTACCGCGCTGCGACAATATATGACTGCGCTTGACCCTTCCAAATTTAGTAAATAGTGACATGGTTACTCTACATTTATAATGTTATCACACTGCTTAGGTTATAGTATCATCGGAGCATCATGATTCTTCAATGCCATGCTACAGATGTTATAAAGCAGGCGTGATGCAATGGCGGCATCGGTCTTATCATCCATATCGGGCACCACCTCCGAGAGATCAAAACCCACGATACGACGACCCGAATCCACAATTTTGCCCAACAAGTAGACCACCTCGGGGAAACGCACACCTCCCGCCACAACCATACCATTGTGTGGTGAGCACTCTATTGTAAGGCCATTGATATCGAGAGATACATAGACATTTTCGGGCAGCGACTCCACAATCTCACCCACGATAGTCGACCATAGCTCACCCTCGAAATAACGCGACCATATTGACTGACCCGTGAAGAGCTTGATGCGAGCATCCGACTCTACACGCTGCCACTCCTCGGGGCTAAAGGCTCTAACACCGACACCTACAAGGCGCTCTACCTGTGGCACATCGCGCAACACGTTATACATCACCGAAGCATGAGAGAACTCAAAGCCCTGATGGCAACGCTTAAGGTTGCAGCTCGAATCGATATGCAACACGCCAAGCGAGCCATAATGCTCCGCCACAGCGCGTATATGACCATAGGCAACGGATTGATCACCACCTACAAGGCCCACAATTTTATCCCTCTGCAACCACGTCTTCGACTGCTCGTAGACATTTGCATTAAGCGCGGCAAAGCCATCATTCACACGGCGTAAGCTACGCTCATAAACGAGGTTATCCAGGGGCATACCGACCTGTCGGCCATGCACCTTAACGATACGCTCCGCATCGGAACGTAGGCGGTGTGACATATCCTGGATGGTATAGTCGATGGGGACAGTTGCGATACCTTTACGCCAGCTATCGGGAGCCATAGGCTCAAAGAAGTCCACGGAGCGAGATGCCTCGATGATAGCATCGGGGGCATACGAGCTGCCATTACGCACCTTAAGGCTCAAATCCCAAGGCGCAGAGATAAGCACAAGGGCAGCCTCCTCTGGCTCGAGTGGAATACCAAAGTAGTTCCCATTGTCTGGTATCGCACCGTTGGGGTCAAACTTCTTGCTCTGCATAGCTGTAATTTTATATCTTCTGCGTGCCAAAAATATCATGCAAATTTAGCATTTTTTTCGAAGATAATGCCTATATTTGCTAAAAATTTACACTTCACAGCATCAATCATCAATGAAAGTTATCATAGATAATGCCATTCCATTTATCCACGGTATCGTAGAACCATGGGCCGAAGTGGTATACTGCAGTGGCTCTGACATAAATCGAGAGGTTGTTCGCGATGCCGACGCCCTCATTGTGCGAACACGAACACAGTGCAACAAGGAGCTCCTCGAAGGTAGCACCGTGCAGTTTATAGCTACAGCAACCATAGGTCGCGACCACATTGACGAGGCATATTGCAAGGGAGCAGGCATAGAGGTCGCCTCAGCTGCAGGATGCAATGCGCGAGGTGTATTGCAGTGGGTAGCAGCAGCACTCAAGCAGATCGTCATCAAGGATGGTAAGCGCCCCGAGGACTACACCTTAGGCGTTGTGGGCGTGGGTAATGTCGGAAGCCTTGTTGTGGAGTATGCGCGACACTGGGGATTTAACGTCTTGATGTGCGACCCACCACGCCACGAGCGTGAGGGCGGAGACTTCCTACTCCTGGACACCATAGCCCAACAGACTGACATCATCACTTTTCACACGCCGCTTGACGCTACAACGCACCATATGTTGAACGATAGACTACTTGCAACGATGCACCCAAATGCTGTAATCATAAACGCATCCAGAGGCGGAGTAGTAGACAACATCGCAGTGGCCAATAGTTCGCATCGCTACGCCTTTGACGTGTGGGAGGGTGAGCCAAACATTAACCCTATAGTGCTCAACAACGCCATGCTTGCGACACCCCATATTGCGGGTTATTCACGACAAGGAAAGGCAAATGCTACATCAATGGTTATCAATGCATTAAGCCATCACTTCTCGCTACCACTTACTAACTGGTATCCCGCGGACTCACACCCCACCACCCCACGCCTTATAAGCTGGAACGAGCTATGCGAAACCATTGACAGTTATTGTTCTATAAAGGAAGAGACCGAGGTTCTAAAATCGTCACTCGAAGCATTTGAATCGCTCCGCAACAACTACAATTACAGAGAGGAGTACTTTTAATAAAAAAATGCCATTAGCCCGAAAGCTAATGGCATTTTATCATATTGTGACCGACTACGCTTTGGGGAGCGTGAAGGTAAACTCCAGACCTCCGACCTTGCGGTTTGCAACCGAGATATCACCACCATGGAAGAGCACTGAGTTCTTGACAATGGAGAGTCCAAGACCAGTACCACCGAGCTTGCGCGAGCGCCCCTTGTCTATACGATAAAAGCGTTCGAAGATGTGTCCAATGTGATCGTTATCTACGCCAATGCCGTTATCATAAAACGTTATGGTGTACATCTTGTCGTCCTCACATGCACACTTGATATATATATCTCGGCCACCCGAATATGCAATTGCGTTGTCTACAAGATTTTTCATTATCGACATAAGCAGTGTTGAATTACCCTGCACTGGCATGGGCGATGGCAATGATATGTTCATGCGCATACGCTTGTCATCGGGGAGTAAGGCTACGTCCGACGCTATCTCATCCACAATTGCTCGCAGGTCAACGCTCTCACACTCAATGCGACTGCTGCCATCTTCAAGGCGAGTGATGGTCGATACATCATTAAGCAGCTGCGTAAGTCGCTGGCAATGAGCATAACATTTCGCTATAAATGCATTGCGCTCCTCTGTCGTCATATCCTCAGATCGAGTCATTGTTTCAAGATAGCCTTGAATAGCAGCAACTGGGGTCTTAAGCTCGTGATTGATGTTGTTTGTGAGCTGACGCTTAATGCGAAGCTTCTCCTGATGCTCGTGTAGAGCATTGTCGTGCTCACGTTTAATGTCGTTTGAGGCTTCGCGTAGACGTCCATATAGCACGATTATGTGACGAGCAATATCGCCAAGTTCATCATCTGCAAAGGGTGGCATAGACTCAATGTCTGCACCATTCTCCATGGCTGTAACCACTCGGTCAAGGCTTCGTAAGTTGCGACTCATACGCATTGCGAGCATAAGTGCGATTACGATAGATACACCTGCTACGCCAACGATGGCAAAGAAGATGCTTTCATCGATTGTGGTGATGCTCTTGCTGTGACTCAACACTGACAAGTGGTAGATGATAAAACCTCCAATGAGTGTGGTAATGAGTATTGCCAAAAGGAGGTACATGCCTCCGCGGTAGCTGAAAATTTTAGATTTTGAATCCATAGCCATATCCTGTTCTTGTTACTATATGGTTGCCGTAAATGCCAAGTTTCTTACGCAAACGTGTTATGTTTACGTCGATGGTGCGATCCAAGACCACAACCTCCTCACTCCACACGCGCTTCATAATCTGCTCGCGCGAGAGTATCGTGCCACGATTTGAGAGTAGCAACACCAGAATGTCAAACTCCTTGCGTGTGAGCTGCACCTCTTCGTTGTCGATATGACAGCTCTTGTTGCCGTCGTTGACTACAAGCTTATCGAAACTTATAATGCCACTCTGCTCCTTTTGCTCCTCGATTACTGGGTTAGATGTGGCTGGTTGGAGTGTGTTACGCTTCGAGCGACGCAACACGCTACGCACGCGTGCTATCACCTCGGCCACTGAAAATGGCTTTGAGATATAGTCATCAGCGCCAATATCGAAGCCCTTAATCTTGTCAGCCTCCGAGTCGAGGGCCGTACAGAATATAATAGGTGTCTCGGCGGTCTCAGCGCGCTTGCGTAGTATACGAGCAAGTCCAAAGCCGCTAAGTTCCCCCATCATGATGTCGATAATCATCAGGTCGTAACTTCCTAAGTCGAGCGCCAAAGCCTCCTCGGCACACAATGCCGTAACGACATCGTATCCCTCCTTTTCGAGGTTGAACTTCAAAATCTCGCACAACGACTCCTCGTCATCAACGACCAATATTCTATATTTATTCATGCTTCAAAGTTTTCGTCAAATATACGAATATATCTATTGTAAGCCTTATACACATCACAAATTTAATAAACATTTAACAATTACACAAGTCTAAAACGATATTTTTGACACTTGTATTAACAATAATGAAATAATTTTGTAACAATTTTGTAATAATTATTTACTACCTTTGTGACATAACTCTTAGTGTTATGGATCTATTTATAGTAATCGTACTCGCCCTTTTGGCAGTCATGGGTATCGTTGTCGGCGTATCGAACGATGCCGTTAATTTCCTCAATTCAGCATTTGGTTCAAAAGCTGCAAAGAAGAATATCATCCTCTCTATTGCAGCAGCCGGCGTCATGGTAGGCGTAATGACCTCGAGTGGCATGATGGATGTTGCTCGTAGTGGCGTCTTCTACCCAGCGATGTTTAGCTATCAAGAAATTATGATACTATTCCTGGGTATGATGCTCTCGAATATCATCCTCTTGGATATATACAACTCGCTCGGCCTGCCCACATCAACCACCGTATCACTAGTATTTGGTTTGCTCGGCTCGGCAATGGCACTCGCACTATATAATATATGGAGTGGTGATGCTCTGATGAGCGACCTTGGCCGCTACATCAACTCAGGCAACGCGCTCGCCATCGTATCGGGCATCCTGCTCTCGGTAGTACTGGCATTCTTCACAGGACACCTATTGATGTATATCTCGCGCGTGATATTCTCGTTCCGTTACCACAAGCTCTTTAATCGCTTTGGTGCACTATGGTGCGGTATCACCGTCGCTGGAATCATCTACTTCACTGTATTTAAGGGTCTTAAGAGTACGAACATCATCCCCGACATACTCAAGGACTATGTTAACGACCACACAGGCATGGCTCTACTCATCTTGTGGTTGGGTAGCTCCGCCCTATTATGGATATTGCAGCGCTGCAAAGTAAACATCTTGCGTGTATCTATCCTTGCTGGCACCTTCTCTTTGGCCTTGGCATTTGCGGGTAACGACCTTGTGAACTTTATCGGTGTGCCATACGCAGGCTATGACTCATATATGATTGCGCAAAACTCGGATACAGACCCCACATCTATGGCGCAATTGATGAACCCCACACAGGCAAATTTCTGGATTATGTGCGCTGCGGGTCTGGTGATGGTAATCACGCTCTTTACCTCAAAGAAGGCTATGCGCGTCATCGAGACCGAGCGTAAGCTCTCGTCACAGAGCGAGGAGGCACCAACAAATAGCGAGGCTACAAACGCTTCACGAGGCATTGTTCGTGGTGCTCGCGCGCTGAGCAATGCCGTAGAGGCCATCACACCAAAGTCCATCCGCAACTTCATCGACAGCCGCTTTGTAGCACTTTCAGAGGAGGAGCGTGGCGATGTGAACTACGACCTCATCCGTGCTACTGTGAACCTCACAGCTGCTGCCATCCTAATCTCTATAGGTACTCAGCTCAAGTTGCCACTATCAACAACATACGTAGTGTTCATGGTCTCTATGGGTTCATCATTGGCAGACCGCGCATGGGGCAGAGAGAGTGCCGTATATCGCATCACAGGCGTTATGACCGTAATCATGGGTTGGTTTATCACTGCCCTGGGAGGCTTCATCATCGCTATAGGTGTTACATTGGCCCTCGCCTATGGTCAGAACATCGCAATTAACGACTGGAATATCGTCGCTATAGCTGTTACAGTAGTATGTATCGGTCTTATCATCAAGAGCAACGTCGGCAGCAAGAAGAACGAAGATAAGGAGGTCGAGGAGTCTGCAGTTGCAAAAATTAGCGACACCCTGAAGCAGAGTCCTGAGGAGGCGCTTATAGCTTATACAGAGCATGTCTGTGCTTCGATGGAGAAGGTTACGCTCATTTACGATCGTACCATCGTTGCCGTATTCAAGGAGAACCGTAAGGTGCTTCGCGATATGGTTAGCGAGGCTGAGGAGTTCTACCACTCTACACGCCAGCAGAAGTATGAGATCATACCTCTGTTGCGTACCCTCGAGGAGAGTGATATCAACACTGGCCACTTCTATGTTCAGGTTGTGGATTACATTTCGGAGACCAGCAAGGCGTTGTTGCACATTACACGCCCATGCTATAAGCATGTGGACAATAACCACTCAGGTCTAACAAAAGAGCAGGTCTACGATCTTAAGTGCATCAATGATCGCGTAGAGAATATCTTTGGTGATATCAACCACATGCTTCGTACCCGCTCGTTTGAGCAGATGGAGGAGGTGCTTACCAAGCGTGACGAGCTCTTTAACTTTATTGATGAGGTTATGCAGAACCAGTTACGCCGTTTGCGCGATACGGGTGGCTCTTCATCGGCGAACATGCTGTTCTTTAACATCCTCACAGAGACTAAAACTATGATACTCCACTCGCGTAATATCATGAAGTCTTTGGAGCACTTCGTGGACCAAGAGGAGTAACACTACTGATATAACTACATAAGCAACGAGCCCATCCTTTATCAGACGGGCTCGTTCTTGTTTATATAGTTTGTTATATCTGACTCTACTTAGCAGGCTCCCACTTACAACGCACGGGCGAGACGATAGCACCCTCATCCTTTAGCTGCTTCATAGCCTTATCCACCTCCTTGCGGTCCAAGCCACTAAGCTCTGCAATTTTACCTGCGTTCATAGGCTCACCAGCCTCCTTCATTGTTGCCAATACCTTTGCTTTAGTCTCCATAGTTCTTATAGTTTTAATAGTTATTATCTCGTATTTCGAGCGTGACTTCTCTATATGATTTGCGTCCCTCGATGTACTCTTCGTAGACGATTTCGGCATCCCGTCCTTTGAGTATAGCGCACCTGCCACATAGTTCGCAGTTGCATCGGCACTGCCACCTATCTTGTACATATGCCAGACGCTCCTCGCGTGTGCTACTATCTATATCCGGGGCAAACATATCACTTTGTCATCACTCTTTTGTTCTGTTTTCTGTTGCAAAAGTAATACAAATTATTATAAGGTGCAAATCGGAAATTTTGATTACACTATAAACCAAACCTATATCCAAGAATGTATAGGTCGGTAAATAAAAAAAGTATTGGGGTTACACAACCCAATGGTCGAATAACCCCAATGCTCTTTTTTAAGCCAACCCGCGTGGCGGACTATCTGACAGACACTACCATGCGAACAATGGATACTGCTCCATCATAGCGTTAACATCCTTGCGAACAGCTGCGATGTTTGCCTCGTTCTCGGGATCAGACAATACGCGGTCGATAAGCTCTGCGATGTAATCCATCTTATCCTCCTTCAAACCACGTGTGGTGATTGCTGGTGTACCGAAACGCAAACCAGATGTTGTGAATGGAGTGCGTGAGTCGAATGGCACCATATTCTTGTTTGTTGTGATGTCGGCAGCCACCAAGCACTTCTCCGCCAACTTACCAGTCAACTCGGGGAACTTAGTGCGCAAGTCTACAAGCATAAGGTGGTTGTCTGTACCGCCAGAAACAATCTTGTAGCCACGCTTAGTGAGCGCCTCAGCCAAAGCCTTAGAGTTCTTAACCACCTGCTGCTGGTACTCCTTGTACTCAGGAGTGAGAGCCTCGCCAAAAGCCACAGCCTTAGCTGCGATAACATGCTCCAATGGACCACCCTGGATACCGGGGAATACAGCAGAGTTCAATATCTGTGACATCTTCTTCACGACGCCCTTAGGAGTTGTGTAGCCCCATGGGTTGTCGAAGTCCTTACCCATAAGGATGATACCACCACGAGGACCACGAAGGGTCTTATGTGTTGTAGATGTTACGATGTGTGCATACTTAACGGGGTTATCCAACAAGCCAGCTGCGATAAGACCTGCTGTGTGAGCCATGTCGACGAGCAACAACGCGCCTACCTTATCTGCAATCTCACGCATGCGCTTGTAGTCCCACTCACGAGAGAATGCCGAAGCACCACCGATGATGAGCTTAGGCTTGTGCTCGAGTGCCAACGCCTCCATCTCCTCGTAGTCGATGTTACCAGTCTCCTCCTTGAGCTTGTAACCCACAGCATTGAAGTACATGCCTGACATGTTAACTGGTGAACCGTGTGATAGGTGACCACCATGAGATAGGTCAAGACCCATAAATGTATCACCTGGTTTGAGGCAAGCAAAGAAGACTGCCATGTTTGCCTGTGCACCTGAGTGAGGCTGCACGTTGGCGTACTCAGCGCCGTAGAGCTTGCAGATGCGCTCGATAGCGAGGTTCTCAATCTTGTCCACCACCTCGCAACCACCATAGTAACGCGCTGCAGGATAACCCTCGGCATATTTATTTGTACATACAGAGCCCATAGCCGCCATCACCTGGTCACTCACAAAGTTCTCTGATGCGATAAGCTCGATACCTTTTGTTTGACGAGAACGCTCCTCGGCGATCAAGTCGAAAATCTGTAAATCCTTATTCATTTTGGTTATAGTATAGTTAAATAATTCAGTTTTCCAATCAACAAAGTTATAAAAAAAATAGCGAACTCACCAAATTTTTTCACAACAATCTACTGAGATAATCTAAAGGATGGCTAATTTTACACCATGCAAATAACACACATCAATCAACGTGGTCTAAATTTTACAATTTACGTAATCTGTTACATGATAGGATGTTGCGAGAAACACAGCACAATTAGTGGAAAAATAATTATTAAAAAATCAAAAAAAGTTGCGAAATATTTTGCAAATATGGAAAATTGTTCTACCTTTGCACTCGCTTTCAGAGCAATGGCGAGATAGCTCAGCTGGTTAGAGCGCATGATTCATAATCATGAGGTCGAGAGTTCAAGTCTCTCTCTCGCTACACCATAAGCATCGGATGTTCTATCCGATGCATTTTTTTTATCCATAACCCAAGATACGCCCTAGAGAGGCACGGCATAATACCTATGGGGGCTTATTGGGCTTATTGGCTTATTGCCCATAAACTATGGCTGATTGAAGTGATTGGCTTCGGGGGAGGGGGTACTGAAGAGGGGCTACCCATCATAGACCAGTGGCTACACATGTAGCCTTATGCGCAACGTAAAAACAAAAAAAAGGATGACCCCAAGATCATCCTTTTCGCGGTGCGTAGGGGACTCGAATGGCGAAGCCATAGAGCCGATACCTATAAAAAAAGCGCAGACACCACATGTCGAGCAATAAATAATAATCATATCGGCTCAACCCCTCACTCTGTTTGAATGCCATACGGCAAAGATAAACGTTGCGTAGATATCGCGTAGCGATTGGGATGTGATGGATGGCGCCTGAGCTTGCTCAATGGCATACATTCATCATAGACCAACGGCTACGTCAGTAGCCTTGGCGCAACGTAAAAACAAAAAAAGGATGACCCCAAGATCATCCTTTTCGCGGTGCGTAGGGGACTCGAACCCCTGACCCCGTGCGTGACAGGCACGTATTCTAACCAGCTGAACTAACGCACCATTGTTAGAATCACAACCGTTATCTCTCGATTGCGGTGCAAAGGTAGTACATTTTTTTTAACCTGCAATTTTTTTAGCAACTTTTTTCACTAAAAAACTATTCTTTTTTGAAGAATGAAAATTGCACACTACCATAACTGCGTGTCTGCCAATAGTTTGGCATACCACTCACATCCTGCTCCTTTGAGTGCTCAAAAATAAGTATTCCATCCTCATTAAGCAAGTTGCGCTCAAAGACAAGGCGTATCACCTCCTCGCTACCCTCCAAATCGTAGGGGGCATCTGAGAAAATAAGATCGAACTGCTTAATACAGCTCTTGAGATAGAGGAACACATTTGCCTTAACAGCATAGAAATTCTCGAACTTAAGATCTCGCGCGGTCTGGCGTATAAAGTTATGATGCACGCTATTTACCTCCACAGAGGTTACACTGCGAGCATCGCGCGATGCAAACTCGTAGCTAATAGAACCAGTACCAGAGAATAGGTCAAGGACATCAAGCTCCTCGAAGTCTACGAGATTGCCCAGGACATTAAATAGATTCTCCTTGGCGAAATCCGTCGTAGGGCGCGCACGCAAGTTGCGTGGAGGCACAATCGTGCGACCACGATATTTACCACTTATTATTCGCATATAAACTCCTTAAAAAGGTACTTCGCTACACGCTTGAGGCGAACTGTATCACCCGTCGCGCGCGCGAGCATATTATATATATTGTATACACCATCTATTTGTGCAAGGAAGTAGAGGATATCGGCGTCGCTCTGGCACTCCATAACCTCAGCAAAAAGCACACCCTTATTATAGACCTTAACATAGAGAAGGTCATCCTCAAGGTGGAGCGCACTACCCTGCTCTACGGCATCACCACACAGCAGTGGAGTAACGTAACTAACAGCAAGCTTAAGTCCCTGCAACGCAGCATAACACTCATTGCTTAGTGCCATCACAGCCACAGCGCCATTTACAGGCTTGGAGCACACGACGCACTCATCAAGACTTGGTGCGAGGCCCACAGCAACAAGATAGTCTGCAGCACACTCGCTGTTAAACAAATCAGCAGGCACAAGCGTAGTCTTTGGTGTGAGGACAACGACCTCTACGACCTCAGCCGAGTTACCAATAGCTGCCTTAAGCTCCAAATCAGAAAAAGAGTGTCCACCCGACTTAAGGCGGATGGACACATTATTTAGTGATGTTAGCGTCATAACTACTTAGCGCTACCGCCCCAGTTACCAGCCTCGTTAGTAGGCTCCTCAAGGCTACCGAAAGTAACGCCGAAGAACTCGAGATCCATGGGGAAAGGATGGCTATCGCCGATCATATACTTCTCAGCCTTAGTTACAGAAGCCTTCAAGCCGTCAGCCTTCATCTTCTTCATATCCTCGTTAGCCTCCTGGTGGTTGATGAAGTACTCGAACTGGTCGTTAAGCTCGTTCCAGAACTCCTGGTTGAAAGTATCAGTATCGATAAACTTGATGTAAGGAGCGTGGCAACGGATAAGGTGTGTGCGGTATGCACCAGCCTCATATGTTGCTGTATCGAGCTTGAACTCCTCCTGGTTGTGAGTGAATGGGATGTAGCGCAAGTGCTTAATCTCCTCCTCAGAGAGGCGGCACTTACCGAACGCATCATCGAATACTGTATCACGAACAGCAACTGCAACTACACGCTCATTCTTCCAATTCTTATCCTTGCGGAGCTCCTCCAGAATAGCAGCATTCTCCAAGTTGTTCTCATCGTAGATCTGGCTGCGGTACTCCATTGTGCCATTCAACGCGAAATCAGTGAGCTCGTCCCAGTTGGCAGTAAACTCCTTCTTAGGGTTGTTGTCGCGATATGCCTGAACAAGCTTGATGATGTACTGCTCCTTCTCAATAACCTTTGCAGTACGCTCCTCAAAGTGCTTCTCGAACTGGATAGGAGTTGATACCATAGACCAAATCCACCATACAAGAGCTGCCACTCCAGCTACCAAAACAACGGTAGCAATAGTAACCAAGATAGATCTTGAATTTTTCATTTTGTTATTATTTTTTATTAAGTTTGTATCGTCTTTAAAGTTAGTACAAAATACGAGGCATATGCATAGCACACATATTTCGCATCAAATTTACGCAAAATTATCGGTTGACGCAACATTTAACCAAAAAAAAATCATTGAAAAGTTATCCGAGTGGGTAACGGACGAGGATTATGAGCGTATATTTATACTTAACGGCTATGCTGGAACGGGAAAGACAACCATCATTGCAGCCTTCGTTGCAGCACTCAACGAGCTGGGTATCAAAACAATACTCCTCGCACCAATGGGTCGCGCAGCTAAAGTGTTGTCGCATTATGCAAAAAGGGATGCATATACCATACATAAGAAGATATACCGAGAGCGCACAATGGCTGATTACGAGTCGAAGTTCTCTCTCGACTTCAATAAGGATAAAAACGTCGTATACGTTGTCGACGAGGCATCCATGCTGTCGACATCGTCATCCGAGGGTGCGATGTTCGGATCGGGCAACCTTCTGGAAGACCTCATCAAATATGTGCGTAGCGGCAAGGAGTGTCGCCTCATGCTTGTGGGTGATGATGCCCAGCTTCCGCCCGTAGGCCTCGACTACAGCCCTGCGCTTGATCCCGCGGAGCTACTACCCTATGGCGATGTTGAGTACAACACCATGGACGAGGTGGTGCGACAGACCCAAGACTCGGGCATACTATTCAACGCCACCATGTTACGCTGCATGCTCGAAAACCGCCTATACGAAATTCCGCGCTTCGATATGACATACCCCGACTTCCGCAGCGTCAATGGTAGTGAGCTACTCGAGGCGCTGGAGGAGTGTTACTCAAAGTATGGCAGGGACGAAACGATAGTCATCACCCGTTCTAACAAGCGCGCCAATCGCTACAACGAGGGCATACGTCGCTACAACCTCTCGGCAGAGGAGGAGATAGAGAGCGGCGATATGCTCATGATTGTCAAGAACAACTACTTCTATGCCGAAAACGACGAGCAGTCGCCAATGTCGTTTGTAGCAAATGGTGATGTCGTGCGCCTCAAACGCATACGCCGCTTCGAGGAGTTTTATGGATTTAGGTTTATAGATGCGGTGGTGGAGTTCCCCGACTACGACGACTACACCATGGAGGCAAAGGTTATGCTCGACACTCTGGCCTCGGAGTCGCCATCGCTCACTCGCGAGGAGAGCCGCAAGCTATTTTACGAGGTGGAGAAGGATTACGAGGATATCAAGTCGCGCACAAAGCGCTACCGCGCCATCCGCGAGAACCAACACTTCAACGCCATGCAGGTGAAGTTCGCCTATGCCGTGACGTGCCATAAGGCACAGGGTGGACAGTGGAAAGCGGTCTTTGTGGATAGGTGTCTATTTGGTGACGAGGAGATGTCAAGGGATATGATGCGCTGGTTGTACACAGCCATCACCCGCGCCACCGAACGCATATATCTCGTCAACTTCGATGAGAAGTTTTTGGATGGAGCGGAGTAAGTTCAATATAAATAGATTAGGGAAATTAGGGAATTTAGAGAGCGGTTGTCACTAAATTCCTTAATCTCCCTAACCTCCCTAATATCTTACCCATGCCCCACAACCGCATTTGTTGATAGAAGTCGCGAGATGTGGTGCTTCACAAAAGAGACCGCCCAGGGATAGTACATTGTAGTACAGCCCTGGGTGGTCTACTTTTAGGGTTGTGCCGCAGATTACGGCTTATATCAACAAATTAGTTGAAGGTAGGAAGGAATGAGTACTTAGAAGAATACTCAAGGTGCTGATCAACATACTGGCTGTCGTAGCAAACCTTCACATCAACAAGGTTACCCTCGGCGTCGTGAACAAGCTCGTAGCGGGGGTTAACAAAGCCACCATAAGGCTCGATGTTGAGTGCCTTGTTACGCGCGATAATCTCGGCGTGGAACTCGGGATCTACCTTAACGGCGTAGTTCTCAACAAGTGCCTTACCAGCCTCGTAGTCACCCTCAGACTTGATGCGCTGAACCTCGCAGAGAAGCTCACCGAAGAGCTCACGGAGGCGTACGAAGTCGTTAACAACAACATAGTGCTTACCATCCTTCTCAACGATCTCGATTACGTTCTCAGCCTTACCCTTCTCGTAGCACCACTCAGCGATGAGTTTGCGGTTACGCATGTGTGACTCCTCAACATCCTTACCGAGCTCGATACGAGAGAGCTGTGTCTGCATACCGTTCATGATATACTTGCTGTACTGTGCCCATGCAACATCGAGTGTAGAGATAAGACCGATGTCAACGAGCTTCTGATCACCGAGGTAGTAGAGTGCAAAGAGGTCGGCACGAGTCTCCTCGAGTGTTGAAGAGTATGTGCGGAGCTCATCACCCTTAGTACCAGGAGCAAGCTGACCTGAACCGTGACCGAGGCACTCGTGGAGGTCGGTGTGGAGGTCATCAGAGAGCTTACCGTGGAGGCGCATGCGCTCGCGGTCATCCTCGCGGAGTACGAACTCCTCGTTGAAGCCATTACCCTCGGCAGCCTTTGCGTATGCATAGGTGATGTTGTCGATAGTCACAGACTTAGAGCCATGCTCCTTACGAATCCAGTCAGCGTTGGGGAGGTTGATACCAATAGCTGTTGCGGGATAGCAGTCGCCACCGAGCATAGCCACGGTGATAACCTTTGCAGATACACCCTTAACCTCCTCCTTGCGGTATGCGGGGTTGATAGGTGCGTTATCCTCGAACCACTGTGCGTTTGCAGCCATGATCTCTGTACGCTTGCAAGCCTCCACATCGCGGAAGTTTACAACAGACTCCCAAGAAGCCTTGCGACCAAGAGGATCACCATAGCTCTCTATGAAGCCGTTAACGAAGTCTACGTTAGAGTCGGTGTCGCGCACCCAGAGAATGTTGTACTCGTCGAACTTCTTGAGGTCGCCAGTGCGGTAGTAGTCGATGAGTGCCTCGATTGTTGCACGCTGAGTGTCGTTAGCCACAGTTGCAGCCTTCTCCAACCAGAATACAATCTGCTCGATAGCCTCAGAGTACATGCCACCTACGCGCCATACCTTCTCGTATACCTCACCCTTCTCGTTCTTCATGAGCTTAGAGTTAAGACCATAAGATACAGGCTCGGGGTTACCCTCGTCAGCAGCAGCCATAGCACCGTAGAATGCCTCTACCTCCTGCTGGTTAACACCCTCAAAGTAGTTGTTAGCCGAAGCAGTGATAACATCTACGCCAGCCTTCTGGTTAAGACGTGATGCATAGAGCTCCTTATCGAAGATGATGCGGCAAAGAAGCTCATCGTCCATCTGGCGGTTAGCATCGTTAATATAGAGTGCGAGCTGACCACGGAACCACTCCTCTGAAAACTCAGGGATAAACTTATCGTTTGAGTAGTGGTGGTGGATACCGTTAGCAAACCACATCTTCTTCAAGTACTTCTCGAAAGCCTTGAACTCTGCACCCTCGGCCTCAGCAGTATTGCGAGCCTCAGTGTAGATGGTCTCGAAAGAGCGACGTATAGCCAAGCCATACTTAAAGTTCTGGTCGAAGAGGATATCGCGGCCACACTTAGCTGCCTCAGAGAGATAGTAAACGAGCTCCTTCTCCTGCAATGTCAACTCCTCAAAACCGGGTACCTCATAACGGATAACCTTGATGTCGTCGAAGCGATCCACAATCCAAGGCTGCTCCACCTCCTGCTCGACAGGTGCTGTGCACGATGTCAATGCAATAATTCCCATAGCGGTAATTCCTAAAATTTTGTTCATCATTGATTGGTTATAGTTTATAATACAATAATCGGTGTAAAATTACAACGAAATTATGAGATAGACAAAAAAAAGAGCATGTCACGCTTCTATTTACCATTTTTTTTATAAATTTGTCATATTAATACTAATACATTAACTTGAAAGTTATGCTAATAAGAGGTATATCGACAATAGCACTTCTCATCTGTTCAAACATCTTTATGACGTTGGCGTGGTATGGACACATCGCCTTTAAATCGAAGCTCGAGAGATATGGCATGATAGCCATCATCGTTATCAGCTGGTGTGTGGCGCTCTTGGAGTACTGCTTCCAGGTGCCCGCCAACCGCATAGGTAGCGCAGAGTTTGGAGGTCCATTCACCCTGTGGCATCTCAAGGTTATCCAGGAGGTGGTGTCGCTTGTGGTCTTCTCGCTCTTCATGGCTATATTCATGCACGAGGGCTTGAAGTGGAACCACTACGTCGGCTTCATGTGCTTGGTATTGGCCGTCTATTTCATATTTAGAAAGTAACACCCTAAAACCAAATTGTTATGATAGAATTTAAGCATACGCTCGAGGCTGCCGAGAACTGGAAGGTAGCAGTAAAGAGCCTGTGGAAGACGCAGCGCATGATACTCATATTCGGTATCTTAACAGGAGCACTACTACTTGTTGCAGCCATAATGCTCATGTCGGGAATTTGGGCTATTGACGATGCTGAAGGGCTCTCTGTAGTGCTTATCATCATGGCGTGCATACTCGGCTTTATGGGTATAAGCCTATCGATTGTGACCTATGTATATCAGTGGATATTCTACTTCGATCTCAAGCGTTGGGGCGAGTGTTCACCATTGTCGCTTGCGGGCAATATCCGCACGCTTGCCACATGTACACTCGTTACACTCATAGCTGGCATTGCAATATCATTCCTTAACATCTTCTCGACAATACCATACATCGGCATCGCGACGGCCATTATTTCGATGCTCGTGGGACTATGCTCCTTGGTATTCGAGGTTATGAAGTTCGTGATGTTCGCACGCATGAAGAATGATTCCAACATGCCCTACATGGCGAAGGCTGGTGCTAAAAACATTTTTGCGTCCTACATCGTCACCTTTGCGACTGTAATATTGAGTTTGACATTCTTGTTCGTTTCTGCGGTGGGACTATTTGCCGTGCTAATCAACGAAGAGGATACTACATACAGCGTATATGAGTATGAGTACGACTACTACGAGGATGACATCGAGGAGTATGACAGAGGCTCGTTAATCGCGGACATAACTAGCATGAGCGACATCGACGACGAGGATATAGCTGAGTTGGAGGCTCTGTTTGACAATGCTACAGCCTCAACAATAGTCATAACACTATTCCTAATAGGCATGCTCACACTCTTGGCGGGCAGCATCGCCAGCGTTGCACTCTACTACTACGGCTGGTGGCTCATATCGAAGTCGGAGCTTGAGGTACTCCCCGAGCGCACAGCAACAGCCGATTGCGAGGAGGTTATATACGAGGAGGTTACCAAGGATAACTACACTACAACTCCCGCTGAGTAATAGGTTAACGCCAAAACAAACAATAAGAGGGTGCCCATGTTTTTGTGGACACCCTCTTGCTATTTAGGGATACATATACGGCATAAAAAAAAGAGAACCGAAGTTCTCTTTTTTTCTCTGTGCATAAGATGCTTACTCTGAAATAGGAGTAACGCTAACGTACGACTTACCAGAAGCCTTCTTGCAGAAGCCAACAGTACCGTCAACCAATGCAAAAAGTGTGTGGTCCTTACCCATACCCACGTTCTCACCTGGGTTGTGTACTGTACCGCGCTGACGAACGATAATGTTACCCGCCTTAGCGAACTGACCACCGAAAGCTTTACACCGAGTCG
>JAGCLX010000039.1 GCA_017646785.1 Alistipes sp. | reverse complement strand
TTCTAATATTTATATAGTATGCGAAAACTACGCATCATTGCAATTATCGCCCACGTAGACCACGGTAAAACAACTCTCGTAGACAAGATGATCATGGCAGGTAACCTCCTGCGCGAGAACGAGCGTGACGGTGGCGACCTCATCATGGACAACAACGACATCGAGCGCGAGCGTGGCATCACCATTCTCTCAAAGAACGTATCGGTGATATACCAGGACTACAAAATCAACATCATAGACACCCCAGGACACGCCGACTTCGGTGGCGAGGTGGAGCGCGTACTCAACATGTGCGACGGCGTTATCTTGCTTGTCGATGCATTTGAGGGCACTATGCCCCAGACTCGCTTCGTGCTACAGAAGGCACTGGCTCTCGGCAAAAAGCCCATCGTTGTCATCAACAAGGTGGACAAGGAGAACTGCCGCCCCGACGTGGTAAACGAGCAGGTGTTCGACCTTATGTTCACCCTCGGTGCTACAGAGGAGCAGCTCGACTATAAGACCATCTATGGTTCGGCTAAGCAGGGCTGGATGTCGCATATCGTTACAGAGAAGACCGACTCTATACGCCCACTACTCGACACAATCATCGACGAAATTCCAGAACCAGAGGTTGTTGACGGCACCGTACAGATGCTCGTAACGTCACTCGAATACTCGCCATACGTTGGTCGTATTGCAGTTGGCAAGGTTACCCGTGGCTCGCTCACTGCAGGTCAGAACGTCACACTCGCAAAGCGCGATGGCACACTCATCAAAACCAAGATCAAGGATCTCATGGTCTTTGAGGGTCTTGGCAAGGCTAAGGCTGAGCGCGTGGAGTGTGGTGAGATATGCGCACTTGTGGGTATCGAGGGATTTGAGATTGGTGATACCATTTGCGATTTCACCAACCCCGAGCCTCTACCACCTATCGCGATTGATGAGCCTACTATGTCTATGCTCTTCACCATCAACAACTCACCATTCTTTGGTAAGGATGGTAAGTTCGTAACATCTCGACACATCAAGGAGCGCCTTGACAGAGAGTTGGAGAAGAACCTTGCACTTCGCGTGCTACCAGGTCAGAATGCCGACTCATTCATGGTCTATGGACGTGGTGTGTTGCACCTCTCGGTACTCATCGAGACCATGCGTCGTGAGGGCTACGAGTTGCAGGTAGGTCAGCCAAAGGTTATCACAAAGGAGATTGACGGCGTGAAGTGCGAGCCTGTGGAGGAGATGACAGTGGACTGCCCAGATGAGTATGCAGGTACGGTTATCGAGCTTACCACACGTCGCAAGGGACAGCTCGTGAACATGGAGTCGTCGAACGAGCGTACACGCCTCGAGTTCCTCATCCCCTCGCGCGGTATCATCGGTTTGCGTTCAACAATGATTACAGCAACAGCTGGCGAGGCCATCATGACACACCGTCTTAAGGACTTCGAGCCATGGATGGGTGAGATTGAGAGCCGCAACGTAGGTGCTATCATCGCATCGGAGACCGGCACAGCCTACGCCTACTCTATCGACAAACTCCAGGACCGAGGCAAGTTCTTCATCGCGCCCCAGGAGCAGGTATACTGCGGTCAGGTTATCGGCGAGCACACACGCTCGAACGACATCACCGTGAACGTCACTAAGGCTAAGCAGCTCACCAACATGCGTGCATCGGGCTCGGACGAGAAGACCTCTATTGCACCTCCTGTAATCTTCTCATTGGAGGAGGCATTGGAGTATATCCGTGAGGATGAGTACGTTGAGGTAACACCCAAGTCTATGCGCTTGCGCAAGATTTTGCTCTCGGAGGTCGACCGCAAACGTGCATCTAAGGAGTAAAACTAACAACTAAAAAATAAGAACCATGGAAAAGAAAATTGGTATTGCGTGTGACCACGCAGCATTCGACCTCAAGGAGTTCCTTGTTGGCTACCTCGCATCAAAGGGTTTCGAGGTTAAGGACTTCGGTTGCCACTCTGAGGAGTCTGTTGACTACCCCGACTTCGCACACCCCCTCGCTGACGCTATCGAGGCTGGCGAGTTGGAGCGCGGTATTGGTCTCTGCGGCTCTGGTGAGGGTATCTCTATGACACTCAACAAGCACCAGGGCATTCGTGCTGCACTCTGCTGGATTCCTGAGATTGCTAAGCTCTCACGTCAGCACAACAACTCAAATGTTCTTTGCATGCCAGCACGCTTCATCTCTAACGACGAGGCTTTGGAGATGCTCAACATTTGGCTCGAGACTGAGTATGAGGGTGGCCGTCACCAGCGTCGTCTCGACAAGATGCCCTTGCAGAAGTAATACAGCACGAGCATAGACTCAATTATGTGAGGCCGACTCTCGGAGTCGGCCTCATTTTTTTTCGAGCTACATAGTCGTTGTATAATACGTAGTATTAATCTGCGACCAATTATTTATTAGACATAGGTGCATTATTAGATTTTTTTACTACCTTTGTTGCGGATAGGGTGCTTAACCCCCGTCGAGGGCGAGAGTGAAAAGGGAACATCGGTGTAAATCCGAGACTATACCCGTAGCTGTGAGTTTATTAGCGTTCTGCACACTCTTATTGGCCACTGCCTTTTGGTGGGAAGGTCGTGTAGACAAAACGAGTCAGAAGACCTGCCTTAATCTATGATATTGGATGCTTTCGGGTGATAGAGCGTCAAAGATAAATCTGTCCTCCAATAGATTTAATCTGCTACCCATACCCCGCAAGTATCATATAGGTGCGATATATAAATTGGGACATTATGATACAGACAGTAGTAAAACGTGATGGTCGCATCGTGGGTTTCAACCGCGAGAAGATTGCCGCAGCTATCCGCAAGGCGATGCTTACGACCGAGGCTGGCGAGGATGAAACACTCGTCTATAAAATCGTTGACCGCATAGAGTTTCGCGGCAATGAGCAATCCTCCGTGGAGGAGATTCAGGATATGGTCGAGGTGGAGCTTATGGCATCACCCCGCAAGGAGGTTGCAAAGAGCTACATCGCCTACCGCGACAAGCGTAGCATTGCCCGCAAGGCAAAGACGCGCGAGATGTTCCTCGAGATTGTCGAGGCTAAGTCGAACGACATTACTCGCGAGAATGCCAACATGAATGCAGATACCCCTGCGGGCATGATGATGAAGTTTGCCTCGGAGACAACCAAGCCCTTTGTGGACGACTACCTACTCTCGGAGGAGACGCTGTGGGCTGTTCGCAACAACTACCTACACATCCACGACAAGGACTACTACCCCACAAAGTCACTTACCTGCATCCAGCACCCCTTGGATAAGATTTTGGAGCACGGCTTCCAAGCAGGACACGGCGAGAGCCGCCCAACAAAGCGCATCGAGACAGCCTCTATCATGGCTTGTATCTCTATGGAGACCGTACAGAATGAGATGCACGGAGGTCAGGCCATACCGGCATTTGACTTCTATCTCGCTCCATATGTACGCCGCAGCTATATCGAGGAGATTAAGACCATCGAGCAGTTCACAGGCATAGTCCTCAAGCACCTCTACGACGCCGAGATTAAGGATTACACCTATCGCGACCTCGACTTCTTGCAGGGCGATGAGCGCTTCAAGCAGCACGCCATCAACCGCACCATCAACCGTGTACATCAGTCGATGGAGGCATTCATCCACAACATGAACACCATCCACTCGCGTGGTGGTAACCAGGTGGTATTCTCCTCTATCAACTATGGTACAGACACCTCTGCCGAGGGTCGTTGCATAATCTGAGAGTTGCTACACTCTACATACGAGGGCGTAGGTGGCGGTTCAACAGCTATCTTCCCCATCCAGATTTGGAAGAAGAAGCGAGGCATGAGCTATCTGCCCGAGGACAGAAACTACGACCTCTACCAACTCGCTTGTAAGGTTGCTGCACGTCGTTTCTTCCCCAAC
>JAGCLX010000038.1 GCA_017646785.1 Alistipes sp. | reverse complement strand
GTATGAGCCATATGAGAGCGATGCCGAGCCACCGAACTTTGTTGAGAGCGCATCGGTAGTCATCGCCACCGAGCCACCAAAGGCACCCGTAGCATTAGTCGAGACACCTGCGCCTCGCTGCACCTGCACCGTGCCCACCGAAGAGATAAGGTCGGGGGTGTCGTACCAGAAAATGGAGTGTGAGTCGGGATTATTCATCGCAACGCCGTTGATGGTCACATTGATGCGCGTTGCATCCGTACCACGAAGGCGAATTGCCGTAGCACCAATGCCTATACCCGTCTCGTTTGTAGCGATGATTGAGGGCGTGAGCGCAAGTGCTGTAGGCATATCCGTACCATATGCCGAGCGGTCGAGATTCTCTTTCGATAGGTTATCCTGCGCCACGGGTGTGGTACGCTTGGCGCTTACGGTAGTTACTTCGATGACATCAATGTCGTAGTTGCGGAGCGAGTCCTGAAGATGGTTGGCATCCTGTGCCTTGAGTGCCGCGCATAGAGCGAAGGTTGCGGCGATAAAACAAAAAATCCTTTTCATACTTTAAGTTAATTAAGTTGAAAAGGGGCTTCTTAAGATATTTCCGTGTTCCCGGTCTCGGCATTACCCGTATCCGGTTCAATGGGTTTAATCTCAGCCAATCACTCCACTATATCCCGAGATTGGCTGGTCATTTCATTAAACCTCTCTCTAACAGTGAAGGAGTAGCACCCCTTATGTGGCGACAAAGATAAACATAATTTCGCAATGTTGTAGCAACATACACCGATTTTTCATATCTTTGCAAATATTAGCACATGTCATAAATGAAGATTTACAGAGCGATATTGGGCATCGTAGCAGCGGTTGTGTTTAGCACACTATCCATAGCGACTACCCATGCACAGGATAGACACGACATACGACTATCGTGGAATATAGGTGCGCGAGGCAACTACGGCCTGGCGAGCCACACCTCACTCGGTTATATAGGCGACCTGGACAACACCATATACGAGCCACAAGAGGGCAAGACGCTGTGGATAAGCGCCTCGCTCGACTATGGCTATAGGGTAAACAAGTGGTTCAGCATAGGTGGCTGCTTGGCATGGAGTGCGGGCATATGCAACCTCTACGACAGTCAAACGCTCGAGCGCTGGGATACCATGCACGTCGATTACATCTCCATAATGCCCATAGCGCGCTTCACATGGCTGCGCCGAGGCATCGTAGAACTATACTCAAGCCTTGGTGCCACAGCAGGCCTCGAACATTGGGTACACTATCTCAATGGCAAGCAACACACCTACCGCCCATACCTTTCCTACGACATTAAACCCATAGGCATATCCGTAGGTCAAAGGTGGTATGGCTTCATGGAGGCGGGATATGGCGCACGCGGCATCTTCAACATTGGCGTAGGCCACCGCTTCTAATCATCACTACCCAACACCCTACTACGCTTGTAGGTAAGCGCCGTGGCAATGGCTATTATTAGCACCACGATACTATTAAACAAGTATGCAAAGGTGTGACTCGTAGCATGGAAAATATGGTCGATGCCGTCAATCATAAAGGGTGCAACAAGAATTGCCAAGTAGTTCGTAGTCATCACAATAGCCAACGCCAATGTCGAGAGGTGAGGTGGAGCATTTGTCGCCGCCTTATCGTATATTATGGGCTGCATAACGCCATAGCCCAAGCCCGTAAGTATCGCGCCAAGCGTCAGCGTTATAGCCGAGGGATGTGGCAACGACATCAACAATAGACCCACACACATCGCCACCAACGACCACAGGTTTACTGTTCTGCCGAAGATGGCGATGATGCGATTTAGCATAAATCCTGGCGCCATGATAGCAAGGAAGAAAAGCGAAATTATTACACCCGCCTCGCTGCTGTGCATGCCCGCAAGCGATGCCACATACGAGGTGTTGTAGGTAACAATCAGCGAGGTGTAGGTGATGGCAAAATAGAAGAGGACAAGGCCAACTATAATCTTCACATTAAGTGTCGTCTGCCTGTTCTGCGCGCCCGACTTGGGCTCAGGATTAGGCTTGGTGCGACTAAGCGCAGGGATGAGCACAAGCGTAACCGCAGGCAGCAGATAGACAACAAATGCCAAGTGCCACTCCACATCGGCAAGATAGCCTACGGCAGATGTTGCAACAACGAGTGTAAGGTTGTTCACCGCCGAGCTTATGCCAAGTTGATTAACACGCTTATCACCAGTAAAATAGTCAACTATCAAGCCCGTTGACAATGGGATAATCATTCCCGCTCCGACACCAACAAGAGTGCTTGCAATTATAAGCTCGACAAGTGAATATGAGGTCGTACACCATACACCACTAAGCAGAAATATCGCAGTTCCCACAACCAGAAGCCTCATCTTATTTCCCTTCACCGCCCAGCGTCCCGCAAGCAGCATAAAGGGTATAATCATAAGCGATGGCAGCGATTCGAGCATCTGCACTTCGAGTTCACTCGCATGCGGAAAGATGCTCTGCATATCATCCAGAATTGGAGAGATGGCCAAGCCTGGCAACGAGACAATCGCCGAGACCGACCATATGGCCACAAGGGCAATGAGGGGTATTTTACCCTTACCAGTATCAATAGTCATTTAACCATATTTTTATTATACACCCACCAAGCAAAGAGCATGCCACACACCATTGTCGCGCGCATGCGCACGCACACCTTGTTTATTCAACTTTTTTTGTTAACTTTGTGCGATTATATAGACTCAAAGACTAAAACCTCATAAACATGAAAAGAATTATTGCTCCTTCGGTGCTTTCAGCCGACTTCGGCAACCTCAATCGTGACATGGAGATGCTCCAGCGCTCACAGGCAGAGTGGGTACACGTAGACGTTATGGATGGCGTATTCGTACCAAACATCTCATTCGGATTCCCCCTTATGAAGCCTTTGCGCAAGGGCACAACAAAGGTGCTCGATGTGCACCTCATGATCACAGCACCCGAGAAGTATGTAACACGCTTTGTGGAGGCAGGTGCTGACTACGTGACCTTCCACTACGAGGCAACAGAGAACATTCAGGAGTGCATCGACCTTATCCGCAAGGCGGGTGCCAAGGTGGGCATCTCTATCAAGCCCGGCACCGAGCCCGAGGTATTGGACAAGTGGCTCACACAGCTCGACCTCATCCTCGTTATGAGCGTAGAGCCAGGCTTCGGTGGCCAGAAGTTCATGCCCTCGTCTATCGCAAAGTGCGAGTATCTCAACCGCAAGAAGCAGGAGTTGGGCCTCGAG
>JAGCLX010000037.1 GCA_017646785.1 Alistipes sp. | reverse complement strand
TAACCTTCAACACCTGCTTAACGTAGATGCGTGTGGGAGTGAGAAGCGCCTCACCAAGAGTGCGACCAGGAATCTCGGGGTATGTCTCGCTGAGCTTGAGGTTATTGTCGCTAACTACCTTGCGCACAAGGCTGAAGCCATTAGAGTGAACACCGCTTGAAGCGATACCTACCAACACATCACCAACCTTCACACGCTCGCCAGCATCGATGAGTTTCGAGCGCTCTACAACACCCACGGTGAAGCCCGCGATGTCGTACTCACCATCCTGGTACATACCGGGCATCTCAGCAGTCTCGCCAACAACCAAAGCACAACCTGCCTGACTGCAACCCTCTGCAACACCTGCAACGATAGCCTCCACCTTAGCGGGCTCATTGTGGCCTACTGCAACATAATCCAAGAACACCAAAGGCTCTGCACCCTGGGCCAATACGTCGTTTACGCACATTGCAACAGCGTCGATACCGATAGTGTCGTGCTTATCCATCTCAAATGCCAACTTGAGCTTTGTACCCACGCCGTCGGTACCGCTAACCAATACTGGCTCCTTGATGTTGAGAGCTGCGAGGTCAAACATTCCGCCAAATGCGCCAATGTTACCCATTGAGCCTACGCGCTTTGTAGATGATACGTGCGACTTGATGCGTCGAACAACTTCGTAACCAGCCTCGAGATTTACACCGGCTGCTTCGTAACTTTTTGCCATAATTCTATATTGTTTTTTTATTATTTATTCAACTTATTGCGATACAACGACGTAGGATAGCAGCCGTTGAAACATGCCATACACAACTCCGAGCGGTTGCCACTCTTGAGCAACGACTCCTCCGACAAGAACTCCAACGAGTCGGCCTCGATAGCCTTGCAAGCCTCCTCCTTCGACATGCGTGCGCAGAGCAACTCCTCGCGCGTAGACATGTCGATACCGTAGAAGCAGGGGTTGGTGATTGCAGGGCTCGCGATGCGAACGTGTACCTCCTTAGCACCCGCCTCCTTCAACAAGCGCACGATGCGCAACGAAGTGGTACCACGCACAATAGAGTCGTCGATAAGCACCACCGACTTACCCTTAACCAGCGAGCGAACAGCCGAGAGCTTCATGCGAACACCCTTCTCGCGCATCTCCTGCGAGGGCTGGATGAAGGTACGAGCGATATACTTATTCTTGATAAGACCCATCTCGTATGGAATGCCACTTGCCTCAGAGTAACCGATAGCGGCGCTGATACTTGAGTCGGGAACACCGATAACGACATCGGCCTTAGTGGGACACTGCTCATAGAGGTAGCGACCCGAAAGCTTACGGAAGGAGTGCACGTTGCAGCCCTCGATATCGCTATCGGGGCGAGCGAAGTAGATATACTCCATGGCGCACATAAGGTGGCGCTGATACTGCGAATAGCGGTTCGAGCGGATGCCGTGGTGGTCGATGGTGATAATCTCACCTGGCTCTATATCGCGGATGTACTCAGCACCGACGATATCCAGTGCGCAGGTCTCCGAGCTGACAACATAGCCATCACCAAGCTTACCCAAAGCTAATGGACGCAAGCCATGCTTATCGCGGCAGGCGTAGATGCGGTTCTTGGTCATGATGAGGAAAGCGAAGGCACCCTCAATCATGTTCAACGCCTCGATGATGTTGTCGATACGCTTATCCTCGCGGTTGTCCTTCTTGACAAGGTGCGCCAGAAGCTCACTATCCGAAGTCGAGTGGAACAGGCTACCTCTAATCTCGAGGTACTCGGCCAGCTCGCGTGAGTTAACCAGGTTACCGTTGTGTGCCAAGGCGAAGTCACCCGTGTGGTGGTTGAACGAGAAGGGCTGCACGTTGCTTAGTCCGCCGCCACCCGTTGTGGCATAGCGCACATGACCTATAGCGATGCGACCCTTGAGTTTGTCGAGCTTCTGCTGGTTGAACACCTCCGTAACGAGGCCCTCACCCTTCACGGTGTTGAGCTTCTCGCCATCGAAGGCAGAGATACCACATGCCTCCTGGCCACGGTGCTGCAGTGCGTGCAAGCCGTAGTATGCGAGGTTGGGGGCATCATTCACACCAAAAACTCCAAAGACGCCACACTCCTCGTGTAGGTCATCTCCATATATATCTAAAGAATCCTTAAGCATACTTATATTTATTTAAGTGCGTTGTGTAGTCGCTGGGCAACCTCCTCGTAGGTCTCGCGCACGCGGCCCAAGTCACGACGGAAACGGTCCTTATCCATGCGCTCACCACTCTCCTTATCCCAGAGGCGGCAGGTGTCGGGCGACAACTCGTCGGCCAAGACAAGCTCACCATTAGCATCACGGCCGAACTCTATCTTGAAGTCAACAACCGTAATGCCCGCTTTAGCATACAACTCGACAAGGCAACGGTTGATAGCTGCCGACATCTCGTACATCTTAGCAAGCTCCTCATAGCTCAACATACCCAACGCAACTGCATGGTGGTCGTTGATGAGTGGGTCACCCAAGTCGCTACGACGCAACACAAGGTCAAAGATGGTGTTTGAGGGGATGATACCCTCATCCAAGCCCAAGCGCTTTGCCATAGAGCCTGCAACAACATTACGAACAATAACCTCTACGGGAACATGCTCAACAACGCGGCACAACTGGCCATCATCACCAACACGCTCGATGAAGTGCGTGTTGATGTTGTGGCTATTCATATACTCAAGCACGGTGGATGAGATGTCGCAGGTCAAGCGACCCTTGTTCACAATAGTCGCACGCTTGATACCATAAAACGCTGAGGTATCATCCTTGAAGCGCACAACTACCCTATCGTCGCTATCGGTCTTATATATCTGCTTACTCTTACCTTCGTAGAGCATCTCTAACTCTTTCATAGTAGACTCTATCTGTTAAGGAAGTAGTTAACTGCGTTAGAGAAGATATCCTGAACCTTCTCGCCGTGGATGTTCTTCATGAGGTCGCGCTCGTAACGCTCCGTGTGGCCCATCTTACCGAGAATCTGACCCGATGGGTCTATAATGCCCTCGATACCGAAACTTGAGCCGTTAGGGTTATAGGGCGAGTCGGTTGTAGGACGGTTCTCGGCATCAACATACTGGAATGCTACCTGGCCATTGCGGAAGAGCTCCTCGGCCATGACGTCGCTAACAACAAACTTACCCTCACCGTGGCTCACGGCGATAGAGTGAACATCGCCTACTGTGAACGACTGCAACCATGGTGACGCTGTGGTACCTACGCGTGTTGAAACAATCTGTGAGATGTGACGGTTGATGTCGTTGCGGAACAATGTGGGCGACTCCTTAGTGACCTTACCCAAGCGGCCATAGGGCAACAAGCCCGACTTAACCAATGCCTGGAAGCCGTTGCAGATACCCAACATCAAGCCACCACGGTCCAACAATGCGTGGATAGCATCTGCCACATCCTTATTATTAAGAACGTTGGCGATGAACTTACCGCTACCATCTGGCTCGTCACCTGCAGAGAAACCACCGCTAAGAGCCATGATGTGGCACTGTGCGATGTTCTCGGTCATCTCCTTGATAGACTCCAACACATCGGTACCAGTGAGGTTCTTGAACACTGAGATAACAACCTCGGCACCTGCACGCTTAAAGGCACGCGCGGTGTCGTAGTCGCAGTTGGTACCTGGGAAGACGGGCAAGTATACTCTCACCTTATCCACTGCGGCACCCTCGTACTTCTTAACGAAGCCCTTGCCATCGCTTACGCGTGTGGGAGCACCTGCCTTACCCTTGTCTGCATAGACCTTAGTGTAGCGCTCTGTATTTGCCTCCAAGAGCTCCTCCAAAGGAAGGCGTGTACCATTTACGAAGATAGCCTCCTCGGCAGAAGTTGTACCGATAAGCTCGGCAGATGGGTGGTTGAGTGTGCGGCGGCTCTCAACAACGATAGAGCCGTAAGAGTAGTTGTACAACATCTGCTCGTCGCACTCCAACGCTGCACCTATCTTGTTACCGAAGGCCATCTTTGCGACACCCTCAGCAACACCACCTGCGCCAACAGCCCATGCAGCGACGATGTCGCCCTCCATAATCTTCTCCGATACGAAGTCGAAGTTTGACTTCAAGCACTCAGTCGAAGGCATGTAGTTAGACTCGGGAGTGTGGCGGATGACATATATCTTATTGCCAGCCTCCTTGAACTCGGGGCTGATAACTGTGCGTGCATCGACAGTGGTGATACCGAATGCCATGAGCATAGGGGGCACGTTGATATCGCGGAAGGTACCGCTCATAGAGTCCTTACCACCGATAGAGGGCAAGCCCAACTCAACCTGCATCTTCAACGCACCAAGCAACGCCGCCATAGGCTTACCCCACGACTTGCTGTCGGTCATACGCTCGAAGTACTCCTGATATGAGAAGCGCATCTTGTCGTAGCGAGCACCCGCAGCAACAACCTTTGCACATGCGTCAACAACAGCGTAGGCAGCACCATGATAGGGGCTCCACTTAGCGATGAAGGGGTTGTAGCCATACGCCATGATACTTGCCGTGTTTGTAAAGCCACCGCCAACAGGCAACTTCTGCACTGACACCTGAGTCTCGGTGCACTGTGTCTTACCACCATAAGGCATCAAGACTGTCGAAGCACCGATAGTAGAATCGAACATCTCAATAAGACCCTTCTGCGACACTACATTGTCGTCAGAGAGGTTGGTCTTCATGCGCTTAGTAGTCGTAGCGCCCTCAATCTTACGCTCGAAGGGGTTTACATTATCGACACCGCCGATGCGCACCTTAGTGTAGTGCTTGGCACCTGCCGAGTCGATGAAGTCGCGCGAAAGGTCAACAACAACCTTATCACCCCAGTACATACGCATGCGGCGTGTATCGGTGACATCGGCAACGTAGGTTACCTCCACGTTCTCCTCGTGGCAGAGGGCCATGAATGTCTCCATATCCTTGCGCTCGATAACCACGCTCATACGCTCCTGCGACTCCGAGATGGCGAGCTCCGAGAAGTTTAATCCATTATACTTGGTTGGCACTCTATCCAAGTAGATATCGAGACCATCGGTAAGCTCACCAATAGCAACGCTGACACCACCAGCACCAAAATCATTCGACTTCTTAATCAAGCGTGTTACATCGCCACGGCGGAACAGACGAGCCAGCTTACGCTCCTCAGGGGCATTACCCTTCTGTACCTCAGAGCTACACTCCTCCAACGAGGTGAGCGTGTGCTCCTTTGATGAGCCTGTAGCGCCACCAACACCATCACGACCAGTGCGGCCACCAAGCAACAACACTACATCGCCAGGTGCGGGGCTCTCACGGCGCACGTTATCTGCCTTAACAGCACCCACAACAGCACCTACCTCCAAGCGCTTTGCTACATAGTCGGGGTGGTAGACCTCGCGAACGTGTGTCGTAGCCAAGCCAATCTGGTTACCATAGCTTGAGTAGCCGGCAGCAGCCTTTGTAGAGATGATACGCTGGGGAAGCTTACCCTCCATGGTCTGGTCAACGGGCTTATATATGTCGCCAGCACCCGTCACGCGCATAGCCTGATATACGTAGCTACGGCCTGACAATGGGTCGCGGATAGCGCCACCAAGACATGTCGAAGCACCGCCGAAGGGCTCAATCTCTGTGGGGTGGTTGTGGGTCTCGTTCTTGAACTGCAACAACCACTTCTCCATGACGCCATCAACGTCTACGTTAACGAAGATAGAGCATGCGTTGTTCTCCTCGCTCTGCTCCATATCATCGAGCTTGCCCTGCTTCTTGAGGTAGCGAGCACCAATCGTTGCAAGCTCCATCAAGCAGAGGCTCTTATTCTCTCTACCAAGCTCCTCGCGTATCTTGCGCATCAAGGCCAAAGACTCCTCGAACTCAGCCTTCATGAACGACTCGTCGAGGGTAATCTCCTCAATCTCTGTGGTGAAGGTGGTGTGACGGCAGTGGTCGCTCCAGTATGTATCGAGGATGCGAAGCTCGGTCTCGATGGGGTCACGGCCCTCGGTGCGGAAGTAGTTAACTACCTCGCGAAGGTCGTCAGCATTCATAGCCAAGCCATTTGCCTTGCAGTAGGGAGCCAAATCCTCCTCCTTCATATCGCGGAAGCCCTCCAATACGGCTACGGGCTTAATCTCTGCGCTCTCGGCATCCGACAACACGTCGAGGTTCTTCTTGCGCGACTCCACGGCATTGATGAGGTACTTCTCGATGCGAGCCATAGCAGCAGCGTCTACACTCTTATCGAAGATATAGAGGCGTGATGACTTAATCTTCACCTCGGCATTAGGCTCGATAAGGTGCACACAGTCCACAGCCGAAGCGGCACGCTGGTCGAACTGACCAGGCAAGAACTCGACAGCCAAAGCTGGCATGCCCTCGGTGTCGCACTCGTCGGTAACAGAGTCGGTGACTACCTCACCAAAGACACTATAGCGGCTCTTCTCAAGAAGCTCGTCCGAAAAGCCAAAAAGGTCGTATACGTTGACAAAGCGCAAGTGCTCGATGTTCAAACCGAGGTTTGTGTTGAGCTCATTACGCAACGTATCTGCTTCAACCTGAAAACGCGAATATTTCTCAACAAATATGCGGCGATTCTTCATAATCGTTTTTTGTTGTTAGTAGGTTTACAAGAAAATTACAACTCTGCAGCAAGCACCTTCTCTGTCTGCGCCTTGCGGAAGGCGATCAAACGCTCCTCCAAAGCCTTGTCGGTGAGTGCGAAAATCGAAGCTGCGATAAGTGCTGCATTCTTAGCACCATTGATTGCTGTGGTCGAAACGGGGATACCACCAGGCATCTGCACGATAGAGAGCAAAGAGTCCATGCCTCCGAGTGCCGAGGTCTTGATAGGCACGCCGATGACTGGAACGGTGGTCAAGGCTGCAGTGACACCTGCAACGTGTGCTGCGCCACCCGCACCTGCGATGATAGCGCCGATGCCACGCTCGCGTGCCGACTCGGCATACTCAACCATAAGATGAGGTGTACGGTGCGCCGAAATAACGCGCTTCTCATACTCAATACCCAACTCCTCCAATGTCTCGACTGCGGCCTTCATAACATCCCAGTCGCTGGTAGAACCCATGATAACTGCTACTTTCATAATTCTCAGTTTTTATTTTGTTAATTACTTAATTATTTCAAAACAAACGACCGCCAACTATTTGAGAGTCAGCGGTCTATACCCTATTTTCCCGTTTTACGGCTATACTTTTTAGACATACCACAAGCGTCGTTCATCTGCACCTTATGCTCTTGGCATCGTGGCGATAGTTGCGCAGGGGTATTTTCTCTAAACTTATTCATGCAACAAAGGTAACAAAAATTTCTTAAATAAGAAATAGTGCTACGCACTTTTATCAACTTTTTTTCAACAAGGCGCAGACAGCGCTACGGATAACCCCGAGGGAGAGATTTTTTTTATGAGAGAGTTAAGGAGGTTAGGGAGGTTAGGGGGGTCGTCCTTAAATTCCTTAAATTCCTTAATTTCCTTATCACACCTCGTCACCCCTTGTCACGCTTATCACAAGAAATCACAGAAATCACACCACCCCCACCCCTCGTGATTGCGTGATTTCGTGATTTTGTGATTTTTTAGACTACCTTGACCTTGTCACACCTTGTCACACCTTGTCACACTTGTCACACTACCCCCACCCCCTGTGACATTGTGACATTGTGACAACGTGACTTTTGTACCCTGGGAGCGCGGGCAACAATCACCAAAAAGCCATGCGTCAAGCCATGCTCAACTGCACATGTGGCCAGGCGTGTGACCATAGATATTTAGCCACACAGAGGGATATACAAAAGTATATTTATATTCTTTTGTCACTATG
>JAGCLX010000036.1 GCA_017646785.1 Alistipes sp. | reverse complement strand
TCTCGTAGGGCTCAGTACCAGCAATAGAGCCGATGTTGATGATATGACCACCCTTACCCGCCTCAACCATGGCGTGGCTGATGATCTTAGTGACGTAGAGCAAACCCTTGACATTGGTATCAATCATGGCATCCCAATCGCGCGAGTCACCGCGGTCGATATGCTCCAAGCCGGCAGCGAGGCCTGCGTTGTTAACCAACACATCGACACGACCCAGGGGAGTAAGGTGCTCGATGCACTCAGCCTCTGAGCGCACGTCGAAGTTTAGAACCATGCACTTAGCACCCTTAGCCTCGACCTCTGCCTTGAGGGCATTGAGGCGCTCCATGCGGCGGCCAGTGATGATAATCTCAGTGTCGGGTGCAGCCAACTTAAGGGCTGTGGCGCGACCAATACCCGAGGTAGCACCAGTAACAAGAATTCTTTTCATAGTGTATCTTTTAGTTTATTTTAGTCCTTTATTATCAACTACTTACCTGCGGCAATATCGTCTATCTGCTTGATAAGTGCCTCCTGGTCATACTCGCACTCGGCATATAGTTCGGCGGGCTTACCATGCTCAACAAACCTGTCGCCAATACCGAGGTTTACGACGTGTAGTGCCTTACCACAACGTGCATAGTATGCAGCAACCGATTCGCCCACACCACCACGCACAGCGCCATCCTCGATGGTTATTATCTTCGTGAAGCGAGCACCCACTTCATCGAGCAGTGCCGTATCGAGGGGTTTTACATAACGCAGGTCGTATACTGCCACGCTGTGCCTACTACTCTCTGCTGCGCGCAATGCCACATTAGCCATTGTACCCACAGCGATGATAGCGATATCGCTACCCTCCTTGAGTTGCTCTCCGCGCATGTCGAGGTCAACAAACTCCGTATCGCGCCACTCTACGCCCTCTCCAAGGCCTCGTGGGTAGCGGATAACGGTAGGGCTATCAGCCTTAGATGCCGCATACATCATCTGTCGCAGCTGCCACTCGTTACGAGGTGCTGCGATAGTGAGGTTTGGCACACAGCTGAAGTATGCAAGATCGAAGGAGCCATGATGCGTAGCACCATCCTCACCCACTAATCCAGCACGGTCGAGGCACAACACCACTGGTAGATTTTGAAGTGCCACATCGTGGATTACGTTATCGTATGCGCGCTGCATGAATGATGAGTAGATATTGCAGAAGGGGCGGTTACCTGCTGCGGCGAGGCCTGCCGAGAATGTTACGGCATGTCCCTCGGCAATACCCACATCGAAGCATCGCTCTGGCATCTCTCGCATCATGATATTCATCGAACAACCCGAAGGCATAGCGGGCGTCACGCCCACAATACGTTCATCTCTATGTGCGAGGTCAAGAAGCGTCTGGCCAAAGACATCTTGGTAACGATCTGCGTCATAGGCACTCACAATACGCTCACCCGTAGCTACATCAAAGCGACCTGGTGCATGCCAAATTGAGGGGTCAGCCTCAGCCTTTGCATAGCCCTTACCCTTCACCGTCTTTATGTGTAGGAGTTTAGGGCCTCCTATATCCTTTAGGCTCTGAAGCGTACTTATTAGCTCATCGAGGTTGTGACCATCGACAACGCCAAAGTAGCGGAAGTTAAGACTCTCAAAGAGGTTGCTATTGTGCAACATACCATGCTTGATGGCATTACCCGTCTTACGCGCTATCTTCAACATAGGAGGTATCTTAGCAAGCACACTCCACAGCGAACTCTTAAACCTATTGTACCACTTCGAGGTCGAGATGCGCAATAGGTAGTGGTCGAGAGCTCCCACTGGTTTGTCTATGGACATCTCGTTATCGTTGAGTATCACCAGGATATCGGTCTTGGGTGAAGCACCCGCATTGTTTAGTCCCTCAAAAGCTAGACCTCCCGTTAGCGCACCGTCACCGATGACTGCCACCACATGGTGCTTATCGTTCTGCAACTCCAACGCCTTTGCGATGCCGAATGCGGCGGATATGCTCACTGAGGAGTGTCCTGCGCCAAAGTTGTCATACTTACTCTCAGCCATACGTGGGAAGCCACTTATTCCTCCGCGCTTACGATTTGAGGTAAAGGCATCGCGGCGGCCAGTGATAATCTTATGCGCGTATGCCTGGTGTCCCACATCCCACACGATGCGGTCGAGAGGCGTGTTGTAGACGTAGTGTAGTGCCACGGTAAGCTCCACCGTGCCAAGGCTCGAGCCCAGGTGTCCGGGGTTATGCGAGCAACACTCCAAGATGTAACGGCGCACCTCATCTGCATACTCTCTAAGCTCACACACATCGAGCTCGCGTAGCTGATCCGGAGAATCAACCCTATTCAAAAACTTATATGTTTGAGTATCTGCCATAACTCTTTAAATGCTTAAGTGGCGGTCTGCATGCCTTTAGGCGCACAACCATTCAAGATACAAATATACAAATTATTTTCCGTTAATATCGCCCTCCATACATAAAATTTGGTCATAGCGACAATAACCATCTTTTTAGTGGCTAAAAAAATTGTTATATTTGAAGAAAATAACTATCTTCGCATCTGATTAACACTACATTTTAATCAGAACAAAACTATGACTACTTCAAAATACAAGCGCATACTTCTCAAGCTTAGCGGTGAGTCGTTGCAGGGAGCACAGAATTATGGACACGACGTGGCGGTGTTGAACTCCTATGCCGAGCAGATTAAACAGATACATGCTATGGGCGTTGAGATAGGCATCGTCATTGGCGGCGGTAACATCTTCCGTGGTATCCAGGGCGCTGGCCGAGGCTTCGACCGTGTGAAGGGCGACCAGATGGGCATGCTCGCAACAATCATCAATTCACTCGCCCTACAGTCGGCTTTGGAGTCTGCAGGCGTGAAGTGCAAAGTGTTGACATCCATCCGCATGGAGCCTATTGGCGAGTACTACTCTAAGGCTAAGGCTCTCGAGTATCTTGAGGCAGGCTATGTAGTCATCATCGGTGGTGGCACCTCAAACCCCTACTTCTCAACCGACACTGCATCGGCACTGCGTGGCATAGAGATTGAGGCCGACATCATGTTCAAAGGCACGCGCGTAGACGGCATCTACACCGCCGACCCCGAGAAGGATCCCACAGCAACGAAGTTCGATACCATCACCTTTGATGAGGTGTTGGCACGCCGCTTGAAGGTTATGGACCAGACTGCCTTTACCCTCTGCCGTGAGAACCACCTACCACTTATGGTCTTCGATATGGACACCCCAGGCAACCTCGAGAAGGTGGTGCGCGGTGAAAACATCGGCACAGTAGTAACAGAGTAACAAAATAACAGATAAACACATAACACCTTAACACACAGATTATGACACAGACAAAATACAGAAAGCGTGGCTCGTTGCTCATGCTCATCATCGTGCTCGCAGCACTCATCGCCGTTACAGCATACTTAATCATCTCTTTGAAGAACACACCTGCAGCAGCCCAGGAGGTAGCCGCTGAGCAGGTGGAAGCAACCGAGGAGAAGAGCATTGACGACGAGGTGGCAGCAACCACACTCATCCATGCTGGCGACGTAGCACCCGACTTCAGCGTCGTGATGCTCGATGGCAGCAACGTGACCCTCTCGGCACTACAGGGCAAGCCCACCCTACTCATCTTCTGGGCTACATGGTGTCCACCCTGCCGCGAGGAGCTCGCACACCTCCAGGAGGGCGTCATAGATGTCTATGGCGACAAGATTAACGTTCTCCCAGTATCGCGTGGCGAGAAGCACGAGGTTGTTGAGGAGTACATCACAAAGATGGGCTACACCTTCGCTGTGGGTCTTGATGGCGAGCAGGAGGCATACAGAAAGTATGCTACAAACTACATCCCCCGCTGCTTCGTCATCGACAGCAACGGCACAGTTGTCTACTCGGGTGTAGGCTACGACGAGAGCATTGCTGGCGAGGTTAAGGCAGCACTCGACAAGTCACTACTATAGACCAACGAAAATTAAATAAATAAAGATACTAAGTATGGATACTAAGACTATTCTTAATGAGACTACCGATCGCATGCAGCGCGCCATCGATCACTTTACCGAGGAGTTGTTGAACATCCGTGCCGGCAAGGCATCTGTTAATGTTCTCAACGGCGTATTCGTTGACTACTACGGCTCACAGACCCCCGTATCGGGTGTTGCCAGCGTCACCGTTCCCGACGCTAAGACCGTGCTTATTCAGCCCTGGGACAAGAACATGATTCGCCCCATCGAGAAGGCTATCATCGACTCTAACATCGGCCTTACACCATCTAACAATGGTGAGCACATCCGTCTCTCTATTCCTCCCCTCACCGAGGAGCGTCGTAAGGAGATCGTGAAGAAGGTGCGTGGCGAGGGCGAGACAGCACGCATCAGCTTGCGTAACGCACGCCGCGATGCTGTTGAGGCATTCAAGAAGGCTCAGAAGGAGGGCATGTCTGAGGACGAGCAGAAGGATGGCGAGGCACAGGCACAGAAGCTCCTCGAGAAGTTCTCAAAGCTCGTAGACGCAGAGCTCGACAAGAAGGAGAAGGAGATCATGACCGTGTAATGCACGTCATACGGTGGGGACTACATGTACCCACTTATAATGATAAACCACCTATGGGAATTCCCGTAGGTGGTTTTTTATTAGCGCGGTGTGGGCAAGGACGACACAAAAATAGGTAGCACATAGCTGTGCTACCTATTCGCTTTATCGTTTGCAAACGGCAGGAGATACCTACCCCATAGCGCTACATTACTTGCGCGCCTGCTTAGCCTCGATGCACTCTGTTGCGTGTGGCACGCGAAGCAAGCGCTCTCGGGGGATGAGCTTACCTGTGGTCTTACAGATGCCATAGGTCTTATTCTTGATACGCACGAGAGCCATCTCGAGGTTGCGGATGAACTTTGCCTGACGCTGTGCGAGTGAGCCATACTCCTCGCGCGAAAGGGTTGTAGCACCCTCCTCCATCACCTTGAATGTGGGTGAAGAGTCCTCGGTGTCGTTCTCGTTGCTTGTCGCTGTGCGCAACATATCGTAGTCGGCGCGTGCTGACGCCAATTTCTGCTCTATCAATAGACGGAACTCCTCAAGTTCAGCGTCATTGTAACGTGTCTTCTCCTCTGCCATAATCGTATGCTTTAGTACGGTTATATCTTATACATAAAGCGAAATTAAGCAAAATTTATGACACTTGCAAATATTCTCACAAAAAAAGCATAAAAAAGGTGTGGCTCCAGAGTTGAAACCACACCTTTAATATATAATATATATGGTATATTATGCCTTGGTTACGGCAATTTTGAGTACCACCTCGTCGATGTCTGTGTCAACAACAAAGGCACCTGCAGGAGCGACAACAGCCTTAACATCCACTGCGAGGGTCTGCTGCGCGATGTACTGCGCGAAGCTCTCCACGGCAGGGGCAGTGAGGTCGTTAGCCTCTATCTCCACGCTGATCTTGTCTGTAACCTCAAAGCCAGACTCCTTACGGATGTTCTGGATGCGGTTTACAAGCTCGCGTGCGACACCCTCACGGCGCAACTCCTCAGTAATGGTGATGTCGAGAGCTACTGTGAGCTTACCCTCCGACGCTACCAACCAGCCGGGCATATCCTCCGATGTGATATCGAAGTCGGCAGCTGTAACCACTACCTGCTCGCCATTAAGCTCGAGTGTCGTCTCCTCGTTAGCCTCGATAGCAGCAATCTGCTCCTGCGAGAACTGAGCGATGAGCGCAGCCATAGCCTTAGCATGAGGAGCATAGCGCTGGCAGAAGTGCTTAAAGTTGAGCTTGATACGCTTGGTGATAATACCTGTTGTATCGGTAATAAGCTCCACATCCTTGATATTAACCTCGTTCATGATAAGCGCGCGGACAGCCTCGATGCGTGCAGCCATCTCCTTATCCAACACAGGGATGATAATCTTTGAGAGAGGCTTACGCACGTTGATGTTCACCTTGCGGCGCAACGCGAGTACCATAGATGACACGCGCTGAGATAGCTCTGTGCGTGCCTCGAGCTCACGGTTGATGAGCGCCTCGTTGCACTTAGGATACTCTGCGAGGTGTACTGACGACTCTGCGTGACGGCCACTTGCGGCGTTAAGATCGCAGAAGATGCGGTCGGTGATGAATGGTGCGATAGGCGCAGCCAACATAGCCACAGTCTCCAAACATGTATAGAGTGTCTGGTATGCAGCGAGCTTATCCTCGCACATTGAGCCACCCCAGAAACGCTTACGGTTCAAGCGAACGTACCAGTTAGAGAGGTTCTCGTTAACAAATGCGTCGATGCGGCGTGCTGCGGGTGTTGGATCATACTCCTCGAGCGATGCGGTAACGTCGCGGATGAGAGAGTTGAGCTCCGACAATATCCAGCGGTCAATCTCGGGACGCTTCTCCACGGGCACCTCCTCCTCGCTACCAGTGAAGCCGTCGATATTAGCATAGAGCGCGAAGAATGAGTAGGTGTTGTAGAGCGTACCGAAGAACTTACGGCGGCACTCATCAACGCCATCAACGTCAAACTTAAGGTTATCCCAAGGCTGCGAGTTAGAGATCATATACCAACGTGTAGCATCTGCGCCATACTTCTTCAAAACCTCGAATGGGTCTACGGCGTTGCCAAGACGCTTAGACATCTTATTACCGTTCTTGTCGAGCACCAAACCGTTAGAGATGATGTTCTTGAACGCTACAGAGTCGAACAACATTGTTGCGATAGCGTGGAGCGTGTAGAACCAACCGCGTGTCTGGTCGACACCCTCAGCGATGAAGTCAGCGGGGTATATCTGATCGAAGCCCTCCTTGTTCTCAAATGGGTAGTGCACCTGTGCGTAGGGCATAGCACCCGAGTCGAACCACACGTCGATGAGGTCGGGCTCACGACGCATAGGCTCGCCCTTAGCTGATACGAGGACGATGTTGTCTACATATGGGCGGTGGAGGTCGATGTTCTCTGTAGAGTAGTTCTCCTTAGACATATCGCCCACCTTGAAGTTCTTGTATGGGTTCTCGGTCATCACGCCTGCAGCCACAGCCTTCTCAATCTCTGCCATGAGCTCCTCAACAGAGCCTATGCACTTGAGCTCGGTGCGGTCCTCGGTAGCCCAGATGGGGAGCGGAGTACCCCAGAAGCGTGAGCGTGAGAGGTTCCAGTCGTTGATGTTCTCGAGCCACTTGCCGAAACGACCAGTACCTGTGCTCTCAGGCTTCCAGTAGATTGTCTTGTTCAGCTCCATCATGCGCTCACGGAGTGCTGTTGTGCGGATAAACCATGAATCCAATGGGTAGTACAACACGGGCTTGTCGGTACGCCAGCAGTGTGGGTAGTTGTGAGTATGCTTCTCAATCTTGAACACCTTATTGCTCTCCTTGAGGCGGATCGAGATGTAGATATCGAGGTTCTCAGCCGCTGCAGCAGCCTTCTCGTCGTAACGACCATCAACAGTGTACTGTGGGTCGTAGGCGTTCTTCACATAGCGGCCCTCATACTCTTTGTAGTCACCATTCACACACTCCGCAACGAACTTCTCGTCAAGCTCCTCTGTGAGGAAGAACTTACCTGTGAAGTCAACCATAGGACGTGTCTCGCCGCGCTTGTTGATCATGAAGAGCGAGGGGATGCCTGCCTGACGTGCTACAAAGGCATCGTCAGCACCAAACGTAGGCGCGATGTGTACGATACCTGTACCATCCTCAACAGTAACATAGTCGCCCAAGATTACGCGGAATGCTTTAGATGAAGCCTCCTTCCAGTTGCCATTCTCGTCTGCCTCTACTGGCTTTACCCATGGCAAGAGCTGCTCGTAGCGCATGCCCTCGAGCTCCGTACCCTTCCACTTACCAACAACCTCAAATGGGATGAGCTTATCACCCGCCTTGTAGTCCTCGAGCTTCAACTCCTCAGCCTTCTTGTTGAAGATGGTGTAGAGAAGTGGCTCTGCAACTACAGCTGTAATCTTCTCAGCTGTGTATGGGTTGAAAGAGCGCACTGCAACGTAGTCATACTTGGGACCCACACAGTGGGCTGTGTTTGATGGAAGTGTCCAAGGTGTTGTTGTCCACGCGAGGAATACTGGTGTACCCCAACCCTCCATCTCAGCCTTAGGCTCGAGAATGCGGAACTGTGCCGTACATGTGGTATCCTTAACGTCGCGGTAACAACCGGGCTGGTTGAGCTCGTGAGTCGAAAGACCAGTACCCGCTGCGGGTGAGTAGGGCTGAATGGTGTAGCCCTTATAGAGAAGGTTCTTCTCATAGAGCTGCTTCAAAAGCCACCACAAAGTCTCGATGAACTTATTGTCGTAGGTGATATATGGATCGTCCATGTTCACCCAGTAGCCCATCTTGCGTGTGAGGTCCTCCCACACGTCGGTGAACTCCATCACCGCCTCGCGGCACTGCTTGTTGTACTCCTCGATGGTAATCTTCTTGCCGATATCCTCCTTTGTGATGCCGAGCTTCTTCTCGACGCCGAGCTCCACGGGTAGACCATGTGTATCCCAACCCGCTTTGCGGTGTACGAGGTAGCCCTGCTGCGTCTTGTAGCGGCAGAATACATCTTTAATAGTACGCGCCATAACGTGGTGGATACCGGGCATACCGTTAGCTGAGGGGGGACCCTCATAGAATACGAACGTGGGGTGTCCCTCACGTGTTGTGATGCTCTTGTGGAAGGTGTCATCCTTGGTCCAGCGTGCCAACATCTCGTCAGCAACACCTGCCAAGTCAAGACCCTTATATTCGTTGAACTTTGCCATTAGTAATTTCAGTTATTAGGGGGTTACTCTTCCTCGTCCTCCTCGTCAGACTCGGCCATTGTAGTGTAGACGTTAGTCACGTCATCATCCTCCTCAAGGTGCTCGATGAGCTTGTTTACAGCCTCACGCTCCTCGGGAGTAAGCTCCTTGGTGTCGGTAGGTATGCGAACGCCCTCACCCGATACGAGCTCGAAGCCCTTAGACTCAATCCATGTCTGGATCTGGCCGAATGACTCGTAGGCAGCATATACTGTTACCTCACCCTCCTCAGCGTAGAACTCATCAACGCCGAAGTCAATCATCTCGAGCTCCATCTCCTCGAGGTCTGCACCCTCGGTAGGCTTAAACTTAAATACGCACTTGTGCTCGAACATGAAGCCCACAGAGCCTGATGTACCGAGTGTACCACCATACTTGTTGAAGTACATACGCACTGAGGCTACTGTACGGTTTGTGTTGTCGGTAGCTGTCTCCACCAATACGGCGATGCCGTGAGGGCCATAACCCTCATAGATCATCTCCTTGTAGTCCGCAGCATCCTTATCTGTAGCACGCTTGATTGCACGCTCAACATTCTCCTTAGGCATATTCTCAGCCTTAGCGTTCTGGATAAGAAGGCGGAGGCGGAGGTTAGATGAAGGATCTGGACCAGAAGCCTTTACAGCCATCTCAATCTCCTTACCGATCTTAGTAAACACACGCGCCATGTGACCCCAGCGCTTCATCTTTCTCGCCTTGCGATACTCAAATGCTCTTCCCATAGTGTAATAGTTTTTATATTTTTAGTTGTTAATACCTTAGTATATATATGCACAGGCCGCAAAGATAGTAAAAAATATTAAGAATTGGAAAATTCAGGCCACTTTTATTTGACAGCTATCTACTTAGGGGTCACAGACAACAACATAGCAAAAGCCACCTCGTAATGCCAAACGGATATACATCTCCCCCATCATACCGAGCAGTAACAAGCAGCACAAACCACTGTCAAACAGCTGTATAACCACGATTTGATAAAAATTTACATAAATTAATGAAATTTTTTATTAAATTATTTGGAGAATTAAAAAATACCCTTTACCTTTGCAGCGAAGTTTTAAGGTTCATTTAGGTTAGTAGTTTTAGGTTGGAGAGGCCAATCGATGGGTATGACACAGGTTGCATGCTTAAAACCAATAGGTTAGAGACGCAAGCTATGTCAGAAGAACGCAAGTTCTACACCCCTCGGTTGCCCTCTTTTTTTTTGCACCCGACACACCAACAGAGCACTCCACCACTCAAAAATTTCTTATTCTCATTTTTTTTGCTATCTTTGCGAGGTATATGTGCCTACTACAATGCAGGCCGTAGCAAAAACTATGAAGCGCAGTATCACCATAGGATTCGATGCACGTCAGGCCATGACTAACGGCGATGAGTTCAGCTCCTACAGCCGTCTGGTCATCGAGGCCATGGCACTCTCAGCACCCCGACATAGCTATTTCCGACCATACGTAACCCTCCGCCTGCCCAACAAGGGCTATGAGGCGATAGAGCGTCTGCACAACGTGGAGACCATGGAACCCGATGGCGGACTATGGCGCAAGCTACCCCTGCTGTGGCGCTCATGGCGCATAGGCCACGACCTACATAACGGCAATGTGGAGCTATATCACGGACTTACGGAGCACATACCCGTAGGCCTTGCCTCACGCGGCATCCGCACGGTGGTTACGGTGCACAACATGGCATTTCTATACGACAAGAGCATCCTCAACTCGCCCGAGAACTTCATCAGCCGCATATATATGGGTCGCATGCTCCAGCGCGTAGACCGCATCGTGGCGGTTAGTGAGAGCGTCAAGCGCGACATTATCAAGCACTTCAACATCTACGAGGATAAGGTCGACGTGGTATATAGAGGCGTTGGCAAGACATTCACCGAGACAGTAACCCAGGAGGCTGAGGCGAGCGTTGTGGAACGCTATGCCCTACCTGAACGATACATTCTCAGCGTGGGCAGTCACCTCGAACGCCGTAATATGCTCAAGGTCATACGCATGCTTCCCATCCTCGACCACGAGATACACTACGTCATCGTGGGTCGCACCACCGCATACACCATGCGCCTGCAACGCGTAGCAAAGGTCCTCGGCGTGGCCGACAGAATACACTTCATCGAGGGCGCTACCGAGCAGGAGATGCCTGCCATCTACCAGCGTGCCGCCATGCTCATAAACCTCTCACGCTACGAGGGCTTTGCCAGCAGCGTAGCCGAGGCTATGACCGTTGGCACACCCTGCCTTGTGAACCGCACACCAAGCATGGAGGAGATAGCCGACAACGCCGTGCTCTACATGGAGAGCGACAACCGCGATGACCTTATAAGCGCTGTGCGCCGCCTACTCAGCGACGAGGAGCTACGCCGCGAACTTATCGAGCGAGGCAAGCGCCACGCCTCGCGCTTCCGCCCCGAGGTTGTAGCCTTTAACCTTGCCAACTGCTATCGCCGCGTGGGTGTCGATATCAGGGGTTAGGATGTAGTAAAATGGAAAAATAAAGCATACGTCTATATACCTATTTTACAATGTTTTGCACACTGAGACATGAATAAACAGCGTAAAAATAGTGAGTTTTAGACAAAATTGAGTATCTTTGTCCGCTCCGACCAACTTAGGCTGGAGGCAAACGTAAAGATAATTACACATATAAATATAGTTATGGAAAGAGTTAAGAAAATTGTGGTTATGGCCAAGCAGGTGCCCGACACTCGTAATGTGGGCAAGGACGCCATGACCCCAGAGGGTACGGTCAACCGTGCTGCTCTTGCTGCAATCTTCAACCCCGAGGACCTCAACGCCCTTGAGATGGCACTTCAAATCAAGGAGCGCATGGCTGGTAGCGAGGTCTACGTATTAACCATGGGTCCCCAGCGTGCCAGCGACGTCATCCGCGAAGCTATGTTCCGCGGTGCCGATGGTGGTTACTTGCTCTCGGGTAAGGAGTTTGCAGGTTCTGACACACTCGCTACGTCGTATGCACTCTCGTTGGCTCTCCGCAAGATAGAGCCCGACGTCATCGTTGCAGGCCGCCAGGCTATCGATGGCGATACAGCACAGGTAGGCCCCCAGGTGGCTGAAAAGCTCGACCTCCCACAGGTTACATACGCCGAGGAGCTCGTCGACATCAACGACACAGAGATTACCATCAAGCGTCGCTTGGAGCGTGGCTCGGAGGTTGTTGTGTCACCCCTCCCCGCGCTTATCACCGTGAACTCTTCGGCTAAGGAGTGCCGTCCCCGCAATGCTAAGCGCGTGATGAAGTACAAGCGTGCACTTGCCACCTCGGAGATGGCAAATGTCGATGCACAGTGGAACGCCTTTATCGAGGAGCGTCCCTACTTGCACATCATTGAGTTCGCTGCAGCAGATGTCAATCCCGACCCCGAGCAGCTCGGTTTGAGTGGCTCACCCACTAAGGTTAAGAAGATTGAGAACGTAGTGTTCCAGGCTAAGGAGGCTAAGACCCTCACAGCCGAGGATAAGGATATCGAGGAGCTCATGCAGGAGCTTATTGCGAGCCACACGCTCGGTTAATCGCTTAAGAGTTAAGAGTATGAATAACGTATTTGTATATATAGAGATTGAGGAGCGCGAGATAGCCGACGTATCGTTGGAGCTCCTTACTAAGGGTCGTGAGTTGGCTAACACACTCGGCGTTAAGCTCGAGGCAGTGGTTATTGGCCACAACGTCAAGGACCTCGCACCCGAGTTGGCGAAGTATGGTGCTGACACTGTGTGGGTTGCCGACAACGAGATTTTCGCACCCTTCCGCACCCTACCCCACACAGCAGTCATGGTGGGTCTTATCCAGCAGGAGAAGCCACAGATTGCGCTCTTCGGTGCTACACCCGTAGGCCGCGACTTCGCACCCCGCGTGTCGTCAGCCCTCCACAGCGGTCTTACAGCCGACTGTACGGAGCTTGTCATCGGCGAGCATAAGGATGCCAAGAGCGGTAAGGAGTACGACTCACTCCTCTACCAGATTCGTCCCGCGTTTGGCGGTAACATCATCGCAACTATCGTTAACCCCGAGTGCCGTCCACAGATGGCTACCGTGCGTGAGGGTGTTATGCGCAAGGAGGCTCTTGCTACCCCCGCAGCTGGTGAGGTTCGCGAGATAGAGTGGCAGCCCATGGTCAAGGATACCGACCTCGCTGTTCGCATCGTAGAGCGCCACATCGAGGAGCGCAAGATCAACATCAAGGGCGCATCGGTAATCGTAGCAGGTGGTTACGGCGTAGGCTCTAAGGAAAACTTCCAGCTTGTACACGAATTGGCGAATGTACTTGGTGGCGAGGTGGGTGCATCACGCGCAGCGGTAGATGCAGGCTTCACAGAGCATGAGCGCCAGATTGGCCAGACAGGTGTCACTGTACGCCCTAAGCTCTACATCGCATGCGGTATCTCTGGTCAGATTCAGCACACCGCGGGTATGGATGGCTCGGCGATGATTGTATCTATCAACACCGACCCCGAGGCCCCCATCAACAAAATTGCCGATTACGCCATCACAGGTAGCGTCGAGGAGGTAATCCCCAAGATGATTAAGTATTACAAACAGAATTCAAAGTAAGCCATGGCTAATTTCTATACTGATAACACAGATTTGCAGTATCACCTCTCACATCCCTTGATGAAGAGGATTATTGAGCTCAAGGAGCGCAACTTTGCAGATGCTAAGGAGTACGACTATGCGCCTCAGGATGTAGAGGATGCACTCGACTCATACCGTCGCGTGTTGGAGATTGTTGGTGATGTGTGTGGCGAGGTTATCGCTGCCAATGCCGAGAGCGTAGACCATGAGGGTCCCCGCGTTGTTAACGACCACGTGGAGTATGCTTCAGGCACCGTACGCAACATCGAGGCGTTGAACGCCGCAGGATTGGGTGGTATGACCCTTCCCCGCAAGTATGACGGTTTGAACATGCCCGTTACTTGCTTTGCTATGGCTAACGAGATGGTTGCACGCGCCGATGCAGGCTTCGAGAACATCTGGGGCTTGCAGGACTGCGCCGAGACCATCAACGAGTTCGCAACCGAGGAGATTAAGCAGCGCTTCTTGCCCCGCGTATCTGCTGGCGAGACCTGCGCTATGGACCTCACCGAGCCTGATGCAGGCTCTGACCTTGGCGCTGTAATGCTCAAGGCATCGTGGGACGAGGCAGCTGGCGTATGGCGTCTTAACGGCTGTAAGCGCTTCATCACCAATGGCGATGGCGACATCTCGCTCGTCTTGGCACGTACCGAGGAGGGCACTAAGGATGCACGAGGTCTCTCTATGCTCATCTACGATAAGCGCGATGGTGGCGTTAAGGTGCGCCGCATCGAGAACAAGCTTGGTATCAAGGGCTCACCCACCTGCGAGTTGGTCTTCAACAACGCCCCCGCAGTGTTGGTTGGCGACCGCAAGATGGGACTCATCAAGTACGTTATGTCGCTTATGAACGCTGCTCGACTTGGTATCGCTGCGCAGTCTACAGGTTTGTGTGAGGCAGCATACCGCGAGGCTTTGAAGTATGCTAAGGAGCGTGAGCAGTTTGGCAAGGCTATCTATGAGTTCGCCGCTGTACGCGAGATGCTTAAGAACATGGAGGCTAAGACCCTCGCATCACGCGCTATGCTCTACGAAACAGCTCGCTTTGTGGATATCTACAAGCAGCTTACACACATCTCTCACGACCGATCACTCGAGGCTGAGGAGCGCCAGGAGATGAAGTTCTACAACCGTCTTGCTGATGGCTTTACACCTCTTGCAAAGATGTTTGCGAGTGAGTATGCCAACGAGGTTGCCTACGACTCAATCCAGATTCACGGTGGCTCGGGCTACATGAAGGACTACGCATGTGAGCGCTTGTATCGTGACGCCCGCATCATGAACATCTACGAGGGAACAACACAGCTTCAGGTCGTTGCAGCCATCAACCACGTGACTAAGGGTACCTACCTCGAGCAGATTATGCGCTACGAGGAGAACACTCGTACGGAGGCTACTGAGGCTATGGGTGCTGAGTTGGTTGAGTTGCGCAAGGTATACGAGCAGGTCGTAGCACGCGTAGAAGCTATCGACAAGGAGTCAAACGGCTATAAGGAGTTCCACTCACGCCGCCTTGTTGAGATTGCAGGTTATATCATCATGTCACACATCATGTTGCGCCAGGCCGCAGAGTGTGAGGCAAGCTACCTCAACCCCACAAAGATCTTCGTGAAGTACGCATCGAAGAAGATCACCGAGGCAGCGGCATATATCAATGCTTCGGATGCATCGGATGTAGAGTTGTTCGCATAATCTACCACACTATAAATGAGAGAGTCCACTCCTTGCGGGGTGGACTCTTTTGTTAGCGGCAGTAGATGTCTGCCTTATTACTGTAATCTTAGAAAGCCTATGCCAAAACGCTCTACTGCAGCACGCTCGAGGTCCTCACGCACTGAGGGGTCTGCAATAGAGATAAGGAGCTTGGCACGCTCAGCGAGTGACTTGTTGCGTAGGTAGACGATACCGTGCTCAGTAGCGATATACTGCGCCTGGAAGCGTGTGGTCACAACACCTGCACCCTTAGTGAGTGTAGGCACAATCTTCGACTGACCCTTAGAGGTGATAGAGGGAAGAGCAATGAAGCACTTACCACCCTCCGAGAGAGCACCACCATACATAAAGTCGTGCTGACCACCCACGCCTGAGAAGAT
>JAGCLX010000035.1 GCA_017646785.1 Alistipes sp. | reverse complement strand
GTTGATTTTTTTCGAGTTTTATTTGCAATTATAAAAAAAGGTTGTACCTTTGCACCTCGCAAAAGAAGCACTAAACGCGTTAATTGTAGGACAAAACAATAAAAAACAGATAGTACTATGGCAATGAAAAGAACTTATCAGCCTTCTCGCCGTAAGCGCATCAACAAGCACGGTTTCCGTCAGAGAATGGCTACTGCCAATGGCCGCAAGGTGTTGGCTGCACGTCGCGCAAAGGGTCGCAAGAAGTTGACTGTATCAGACGAGGCAACATTCAAGTACAACTAGTCGATAGGTTTCGACAGTTCGTTGTAGAAAAGTATAGAGCTATTCGGCATACGCTGAATAGCTCTACTTTTTTTGTTTGTTTGACACCCTCCTATTTGATCTACTTGCTCAGAAGTTGCTCGATGAGGGTGTTGCAGCCATCCTCCAGGAGGTCGAGGACAAGTTCAAAGCCCTCCTGACCCTCGTAGTATGGGTCGGGGATGTATGACCAGTCGGGGTGGTGGCGCAAGAACTCCCTAAAGCGATATATTTTGTCGTGGTAGTCGCGGTTGGGCGCAAGGCGAAAGAGGTTCTCGTAGTTGTTGTCATCCATGGCGATGATCATGTCGAAGCACTCGAAGTCCTCCTCTCGTACCTGGCGGGCGCGGTGTGTCATGGGTATGCCACGTGCCTCTGCTGCACGACGCATGCGTGCATCGGAGCGTTCGCCACTATGTCCTCCATAGGTGCCAGCTGAGTCGAGAGCTACGCTGTCGGTGAGTCCATTGCGCTCGACGAGCACCTGCATCATAGCCTCTGCTGCCGGTGAGCGACAGATGTTTCCGAGGCATACAAAAAGTATTCTTTGTTTCATCTCGTGTTATTGTTTTTGCAAATATACAATTTTTTCGGGTATTTAGCACACACGTTTTATTTAACAAAATTTCGTGTTGGTTGAATTATTGCTCGCATAAGTGCTATATGAGTCAGAAATAACGATATTGTTCGGATTTTGGTGTAGTGCGGTAACAATATTTTTTCTATCTTTGCCGGACTAAATGGAGTTATGTCGTTAAAATTAAAAAAGATTATATTATGAAAATTAAGGCATTGCTTTTGGTTTTTACAGCCATGATGCTCTTTGGCGTTAGCGCTGAGGCGCAGTCGTTGCCTCGCCGTGTGCGTAATGTCGAGGTGCAGGATCTCGATGCTCAGAAGGCTCGTTTGCCTTGGTGGGGCGAGAAGAACTTGATGATCTTCTATGTTGACCCCGACGTGCCAAAGCAGAACGATGCGTTTATCACACACATCGAGGAGACTAAGCGTCTTGCAGGCCCCAACATCGAGGGCTTCGGTATCATCAACCTCAAGGATTCGTGGTACCCACTCCCCGACTCTGTTATCCGCCAGATTGCCGAGTCGCGTACAGCAAAGAATGGCGCTACCATCCTCTGTGACCCCGACCACTGGTTCTCAAGCGCATGGCGTCTTGGTGACTGCAACGACATGTTTGTTATCATGTTGGTGAATAAGGCCGGTGAGCTTGTCTACATCTCTAAGGGCGAGATGTCGGAGGAGGAGCAGCAGCGATTTATCGAGGCGGCAGACAAGCTTCGCTAAGCCCCATCATAGTGTAATATGCGAGGTCTGCTTGCTACTATCACTGCGCTCCTTGCCTGCGGTGTGCTGTCGGCGCAGGAGCTAACTACAGTGTTTGTTGGAGCAGATACCCTCGAGTATACATACACACCTATAGACCAAGTCTCTTACGCCCCACGGGGTGTTGAGGGACTTGGTCTTCGTCTTAATAACTATCTCACTCTCAGTGAGGATGACCCTCGTAGAGTTAAGTTTGCTGTTGTTGGTGCACCTGCCTACTCTGCGAATACGGGATGGCGACTCTCGGCACTGGCTGTGATGAACTACCGCGTGGCGGGGGTGACGGAGCCTCAAAAGCTGTCGTTGATGGCTATGGCATCACTTAAGGGGTGCTACGCTGTAGCACTTGATGGTATAAATAGCTTCGATGATGGTCGTCATCAGTTGAGCTATGGGGTGGAGTGTGATCTCGCCCATAAGTATATATATGGCCTTGATTATGATACCTCGATAGGTGGCCAGCGTGGTGGGTATGTGCAGCGAAGATATGGTGCATACCTACACTATAACTATCAGCTATGTGACGGCTTTACCGCAGGGGTATCGGCGGAGTATGACAATGCGAAGGTGCTGTCTAAAGATGGCTATGCTGAGGGTGTGCTGACAGGGCTTACGACTCGCTTTTGGGGTGTGGGTATTGGCGTAAATGCCAAATACTCAACACGTAGGGTGGAGGATGTGAATATTGTGCGTGGACTTAGCGTGCGTGCAGAGTATATGGTGCACCCAGGATGGTTTAATAGCAGTGGCTTGCCGCTCCATGAGGTGAATATGACCGTCGATTTCTATCAGCCATTGTGGCGTGGAGGACTCCTTGCGTTGGATGTTTATGGTGAGCATCACTCGGTGAATACACCATGGTTGCTGCGTGCAGGCGTGGGCGATGATAGCCGCATGCGAGGTTACTACCTGTGGCGCTTCAATGGTAATACGCTGGTCGCTTCGCAACTCGAGCTTAGACAGCGAGTGTGGGAGGGGCTTGTCGTTGCCGGCTGGGGTGGTTGCGGTATAGCGTTTGGACCTTATGACCCTGCCGAGTGGCGAAAGGTGCTGCCCACGTATGGCGCGGGAGTGCGTTGGTATTTTAGTTCCACAACTATGGTTCGCGTAGACTGCGGATTTGGCCGAGATAGCTGGGCGTTTGTCGTGGGTTATGCGGAGGCTTTTTAGGTTGTGGGTAATACACTGTAATATAGCTAATTGCGCTATTTGTTTCGATGAAAAATATAGATTTCGAGTCATGCTGTTTGGTGTGGCTCGATTTGTTATTTTGGGGGCGATGTGGAGTGGGGTGCAATAAGATAGTAAAATTTTATGAAAAGAGCAAGTAAATCCATGTTTTTTTACTATCTTTGCCGCCGAGTTACTATACCTTTGGTATAGACTAAGAATTTTCGAGCGAAAATACTAGAAAACAAGATATGAAGATTGCATTAGCACAGCTCAACTTCACTGTTGGTGACATTAAGACCAACACTGCAAAAATTATTAACGCCATCAGCGAGGCTAAGGCGCAGGGTGCCAACCTTGTTGTCTTTGCTGAGTTTGCCGTGTCGGGAACTCCCGCCTATGGACTACTTACCAAGACTACATTCCTTACACTCTGTGAGGAGGCCGTAGAGAGCATCGCCAGCCACTGTCACGGTATCTCGGCGATTGTGGGTACTCCATACCTCACTGCTGAGGGCCCTATCAGTGCGGCTGCTTACATCGACTCGCATGGTAACATCGAGTATATCGGCAAGCGCCATGTCACTGCTCGCCGCGAGATGGGTTACATCGTAGGCTCATCTATCGGTAGCCAGACCATCCGCATCGAGGATAGCACGCTAAAAATTGTCGTTGGTGACGACCTCAGTCGCATGCACGACATCGACGAGGACCTCGACGCTATTATCTCGATTAACGCTCGTCGCTACGGTAAGGGAATTCTCTCGCGACGTTTTGATAAGGTTAGTCGCATGGCATTCTCTGAGGGTACAAATCTCATCCTTATGAACCAGGTGGGTGGCTCGGGTGATATCGTATACGATGGAACATCGGGTATTTTGAATAGAGATGGCCGCCTTGTATTGTTGCTCGATAGCTTCAAGGAGGATATGCGCATCTTTGACACTAAGGCGGAGAACAAGTCATTCGACGTGCCTATGACGACCTACAACGACCGCACTCGTATGCTCTATGAGGCGGCGTGCCTCGGTACGCGCGACTACTTCCATAAGAATGGCTACACAAAGGCTTGTGTGGGTCTTTCAGGTGGTATCGACTCGGCGGTTGTCGCTTGCATCGCTGTGGGTGCTTTGGGCAAGGAGAATGTGCGTGTGTTGCTTATGCCCTCGCCTTTTACACCTAATGACAGCGTGGAGGATGCAAAGTGCTTGGCTGAGAACCTTGGTGTAGAGTATAGCGTGTTGCCTATCATCGAGGCGTATAACGCTATGGTCGGCACGCTCCAGCCCGTTATCGGTGGTACGGAGTTCGATGCTACAGAGGAGAACATCCAGACACGTATCCGCACAACCATGCTTATGGCCCTTCAGAATAAGACCGGTTATATGCTTCTTAACTCATCGAATAAGAGTGAGAATGCCCTTGGTTGGTGTACGCTATATGGCGATACTGCGGGTACGTTCAGCCCTACGGGTGACCTCTACAAGGGTGAGATTTACGACTTGGCACGCTACATCAACGCTACGTTGGGCGATGTTATCCCCGATGCTATCATCGACAAGGAGCCATCGTCGGAGTTGCGTCCCAACCAGAAGGATAGCGACCACTTGCCTCATTACGAGGTTATCGATGCTATCCTCTTCCGCATGATTGAGAAGAAGCAGCACCGTGAGGAGATTATCAATGCGGGCTTCGACTCAGCTGTTGTGGAGAAGATTCACAAGATGGTTATGGAGAACGAGAAGAAGCGCTATCAGTTCCCTCCCGTTTTGCGTCTTTCACCTTGTGCCTTCGGCCACGAGTGGTTGATGCCATTGGTAAACCACTACTGCGATTAAGCGCGGGTTAAGGCGTAGAGTATGAGTTCGAGCCTACAACATAGAGGCGTGGTGGAGAGCGTAGCTGGCGATAGGGTTGTCGTTAGCGTAGTGCCCGAGAGTGCGTGTGCTGGTTGCCACGCTAAGGGCATCTGCGATAAGAGAGGTGACAAGCGCGAGATAGTCGTGAGGACTCCCTATGCTGCGGAGTTTACCACTGGTGAGCACGTCATCGTAGCCCTTGAGCATAATAGGATGGGCGTTATGTCTGTCGTGTGGAGCTATGTGTTACCGCTGGTTGTTCTTTTGGGTGTGCTCTTAGGTACAAAGGCTTGTGGCGTTGAGGATGGTGTGGCAGCCCTAAGCTCTATGGCGGCAATGGTGATATACTTCGTTGCGCTCTACTTGATGCGTAGGATGTTTGATAGAAAGATAAAATTTACAATTATAAAGGATTTATGAACGTTTTAGTATTGACAGTTCTGACACTCAGTGTTTTGGGAGTGTTGTTGGCTGTTGTTCTCTACTTCGTCGCACAGAAGTTTAAGGTTGAGGAGGATCCACGCATCGACGATGTGGAGAAGATGCTTCCTGGTGCAAACTGTGGCGGATGTGGTTTTGCAGGTTGCCGTGCGATGTCTGAGGCTCTTGTTAAGAATGAGGATATCAATTCGCTCTTCTGCCCTGTTGCTGGTGGTGATGCGATGAAGTCTATAGCTCAGTATCTTGGTAAGACCGCTGCGGATAAGGAGCCTTTGGTGGCTACGATGCGCTGTGGTGGTACGTGCCAGAAGCGCCCAAAGGTTAACCACTATGATGGCGCTTTGAGCTGTGCTGTTGTCAACACATTCTATATCGGTGAGTCGGGTTGTGCCTTTGGCTGTATCGGTTATGGTGATTGTGTGCAGGCATGTAAGTTTGGTGCTATGAGCATCAACCCCGAAACAGGCCTCGTGGAGATCGACCCCGATAAGTGTACTGCATGTGGTGCATGTGTTAAAACGTGTCCTAAGTCTTTGATAGAGTTGCGCAAGAAGTGGCCTAAGAACCGTGCAGTATATGTAGCATGTCGCTCGAAGAACCGTGGTTCGGTTGTTATGAAGGTGTGCAAAGCGGGATGTATCGGTTGTGGTAAGTGTGCCAAGGCTTGTCCTTTTGGCGCTATCACCATCGATAGCTATCTTGCATATATCAATCCTGATAAGTGTAAGCTTTGTCGCAAGTGTGTGAATGAGTGCCCAACGGGTGCTATCACACTCAAGAACATGGAGCCACTGCCCAAGGAGCCAGTAGCGCCTAAGGTTGCGCCAGTTGAGAAGAAGAGTGAAACCGCTAACTAATAAATTGAGTATGAGAACATTCCCAATAGGCGGTATCCATCCGCATGACAATAAAGAGTGGAGCAAGGATAAGGCTATAGAGGTGTTGGAACTTCCCGACGAGGTGAAGCTACCCATGGTGCAGCACATCGGAGCTCCCGCAACACCCGTAGTGCAGAAGGGTGATAAGGTGCTTACAGGACAGGTCGTTGGTCAGTCTACAGGCTTTGTGTCAGCAAATATCCACTCACCTATCTCTGGTACGGTGACCAGTGTCGACATGTATCCCAATGGTCAGGGGCAGCGCCGCATGATGGTTGTCATCAAGCGCGAGGGTGACGAGTGGCTCGAGACTATCGACCGAACTCCAGAGCATAAGCGTGAGTGTACGCTTGAGCCTAAGGATATCGTTGCAAAGATCAAGGACGCCGGTATCGTGGGTCTTGGTGGCGCACAGTTCCCTACACACGTTAAGCTCTCTGTGCCCGACGGCCAGAAGGCTGAGTTGGTGATTATCAACGGTGTGGAGTGTGAGCCATATCTAACCTCTGACTACCGCACAATGCTTGAGCGCGCAGAGATGGTACTTACAGGTACTGAGATTGTTATGCGTGCTGTGGGCGTTGAGCGTGCTGTTATCGGTGTGGAGAATAATAAGCCCGATACTATCAAACATTTGCGCGAGGTTATCGCCCGCGACAACTACAGCGGCATCGAGGTTATGCCCCTTAAGATGCGTTACCCTCAGGGTGGTGAGAAGCAGCTTATCGCAGCTGTTACAGGTCGTCAGGTACCTCCCCCTCCAGCACTTCCTATCTCGGTGGGTGCTGTGGTGTGCAACGTATCTACAGCTGTGGCTATCTATGAGGCTGTGCAGAAGAATAAGCCCCTTATCGAGCGTGTTGTAACGGTTACGGGTAAGAACCTTAAATCGACACACAACTATCTTGCTCGCTTTGGTACTACTGTAAGCCGACTTTTTGAGTTGGCGGGCATTCCCGATGGCGATGTTAAGCTTTTGAATGGTGGCCCTATGATGGGTCGCTCGGTGGTGGACATCACTGCACCATTGATCAAGGGCTGTTCGGGCCTTACAGTCATCACAGGTGCTGAGGCTGCTCGTGGCAAGGAGCTCTCGTGCATCAAGTGCGGTAAGTGTGTTGAGGCTTGTCCTATGGGTCTTGAGCCCTACCTCTTGTCTAAGCTCGCTAAGATGCAGAAGTGGGATATGGCCGAGGAGCACAACACGGTAGATTGTATTGAATGTGGCTGCTGCTCGTACACATGTCCTTCGTACTTACCATTGTTGGACTATATCCGCATCGGCATGCAGACCGTGTCAACCATCGTGCGTACGC
>JAGCLX010000034.1 GCA_017646785.1 Alistipes sp. | reverse complement strand
TTCAACAATGAGATTTACGGTTTGACCAAGGGTCAGTACTCACCCACTACCAAGTTGGGCAAGATTACAAAGACCTCTCCTTTCGGCACCGTTGAGAAGCCATTTACCCCAGGCGAGCTGGTTATTGGCGCAAAGGGTACATTCTTCGCTCGTACTATCGACCAGGAGGTTATGCTTACCAAGGAGTGCTTGCTCGCAGCTGCTAAGCACAAGGGTATGGCAGTAACTGAGGCGTTGGTTAACTGTATGATCTTCAACGATAAGACACACGCGATGTTCGCAGGTGATAAGGCTACTCGCGAGGAGAACACCATTACATTGAAGCATGGCGAGAAGATGTTGTTCGGCAAGGATAAGAACAAGGGTCTTGTATTTGAGAACATGCGCCTCAAGCCTGTAACCATCGGTGAGGACGGCTACACTATCGACGACGTGTTGACACACGACGCTAAGTGCACCGACACCACTCTCCACACTATGCTTGCAGCTATGAAGTACCCCGAGTACCCAGTAGCAGTAGGTGTTATCCGCGACGTTGACGACGAGAACGTTTACGACGTTAAGGTTGCTGAGCAGGTTGAGCAGGTAAAGGCTGCAGCAAAGATTAAGTGTGTAGACGATCTTCTTCGCTCTGGTCAGACTTGGGAGATTAAGTAATCTATACCTGCGTGGTGGCGCATTATCCACTAAAAAGAAAAGACCCACGAGATAATCGTGGGTCTTTTCTTATATTACTATATACTAGTGCGAGGTCCTCTCAGCAATCGTAAAAAAGAACCCCACAACGTAATGTCGCTGTGGGGAATATAACACTCAATGCGGAGCCTTACTCTATAAGTTGATTTGATGCATAGTGATCGGCTATTGTATCCATATCCTGGCACTCTACACCTCGCATACGGTGCTTCTCGCGCACAAAGAAGCTTATGATAACTACAGCTCCAATAATCACTATTACTAAACAGACAATATATACCAAGAGCTGCTCATGCGCATTGCTTCCTATAAGGTCACGCAGCGACTCACCTCGATATGACAACATCACCAACGAATATGCGAAGGCATTGTTACACATATGCATAATGATTGGCGTTATTATAGAGCGCTTAGCAAGGTAGAAATAGCTGAATACTACACCTACAATAAGAGCCTCGATGACAATGATTGGCTGGAGATGTACAACACCAAAGGCTATGGCCGAGAGTGACGCCGACATCAGTGGTGAGCTGTTACGGCTCAAGATGTTGTACAACCTACCACGGAATATCATCTCCTCGAATATAGGAGCAAGAACAACTATAGTCAACAGCGTGAATGGGCCATCTGGGAAGCTCCTACTATCAGCGGGCAACACACCCTCAAGCGGGAACAATACTACTGATATTGCAAACAGCAACACAATACCAAGCAGTATAGCCAATGGATCAAAGCCTCGGAATGAGTTGTATACTGGAGCTATTCGCTTAAATGCCAATTGTTCAATAAGTAGCGTCATGCCATATACAGCAATCATTGAGGTAAAATAGGTAACAATGAAGTTCACATCCTCAGTCAACTCAGGCATAGCAATTGCCACAGCAGTGCCGACAAATAGCATCGACACACCGAACAAAAACACGAAAACCGTGAGTATACCTATGTTCTTAAAAAACCTCTTCATATCTGACCTTTAAAGCCAATGTCTCCTTCCCTGGCACTCAGCATATTATAATTTACGTGCGCCGTCAGAGATTACCACAGCATAGACCTTAGGCTCGTGGCCATACTTCTCGTTGAAGCGCGCCTTGGCTGTTGCGATAAAGCTATCGTAAAGTTCACTCTTAACAAGGTTGATGGTGCAACCGCCGAAGCCACCACCCATGATACGTGAGCCAGCCACACCACACTCCTCAGCTACAGTAGCCAAGAAGTCGAGTTCCTCACACGACACCTCGTAGTCCTTAGACATACCCCAGTGTGTCTCGTACATACGCTTACCTACGGTTTCGTAGTCGTTGCGCTTGAGTGCCTCACACACGTCGAGCACGCGCTGCTCCTCGCCAATGACGTAGCGAGCACGCTTATAATCCTCCTCCGAGATCTTATCCTTAATAGCGTCGAGCTGCTCCATGGTAGCACCGCGCAAAAACTTCTGACCCAACACCGCAGCTACGCGCTCACACGATGCACGACGGTCGTTATAGGGAGAGCCTACGAGCTCATGCTTAACCACCGAGTCGAGTAATACAAGTTTGTAGCCATACTGCTCAGGATCAAAGGGGAAATACTCAAACTCCATAGAGCGGCAGTCAAGACGCATCAGGTGACCTGCCTTTCCGAATACCGATGCAAACTGATCCATGATACCGCACTTAACACCGCAGTAGTTGTGCTCTGTAGACTGGCCGATGCGAGCAAGTTCGAAGCGGTCGATACCGAGCGAGAAGAGCTCGTTTAGCGCATTCGCAAATGTAGACTCGAGGGCTGCAGATGATGACATACCAGCACCCAGAGGCACATCGCCCGCAAACGCTGTGTCGAAGCCTGCAATTTTGCCACCACGCTTCTGTATCTCGCGACACACACCAAAGATGTAGCGTGCCCAGCTTGCCGAGGGTGCATCCTCCTCGTTAAGACCGAACTCAGCGTAATCATTAAGGTCTACAGAGTATGCTCGCACCTTATCTGTTCCATTGAGCTTAATCTCTGCCACCATGCCCTTATCAATAGCGCCAGGAAATACGAAGCCACCATTGTAGTCGGTATGCTCACCTATAAGGTTGATACGTCCGGGAGATGCGAAAAGCTCACCCTCAACACCAAATTTCTCACTGAATTTTTCGCGGATAACGTTTACGTTCATAGCATATATAGTTTTTAATTTGTAATCGCATAATCTCTACAAAGTTAGGAAATTTATTCCTAAGGCGCAACATCTTTGAGGAGTTTTTTATACCTTTGTGCTAATTATAAACGACAACAATACAATATGGAAAGACGCGACAATGTATTCAGATGGCTCGACGCCGAGGGCATAACATACTCGTGGTACGAGCACCCCGAAGCACCAACAATCGAGATAGCACGCCAGTATTGGCACAACGACGGCTCTAAGCACTGCAAAAACCTATTCTTCCGCAACCACAAGGGCAACCGTCACTACTTGGTTGTATTCGACTCGGAGCAGTCGATGGCCATCCACGACCTTGAGCATATTCTAAAACAGGGTAAGCTATCGTTTGCATCACCCGAGCGCATGCTTAAGTGGCTCGGCCTATCGCCTGGTTCGGTGTCACCCTTTGGTCTTATCAATGACACGGAGAACCACGTCCACCTCTTCCTCGACGAGACGCTACGCCAGCAGTCAGCTCTTAGCTTCCACCCCAACGACAACCGCTTCACGGTGGTTATCTCACGCGAGGAGTTCGAACGCTACCTCACCAAGGTGGGCAACACATACGAGTATATCAAGTTATACTAACACATGGTATTATAATTGCTCTACGGCTTGTAAACTGAATGTTTATGAGCCGTAATTTTATTGAAGCAGTGGCACACCGCCGCAGTTACTACCACCTCGATAGTCGAGCGATGGTACCAGATAGCGAAGTAGTAAACCTTATTGACGAGCTACTTACAACAATGCCGTCACCATTCAACGTGCAGTCAGCACGCATAGTGCTACTGCTCGACGAGCAACACCGCGAGCTTTGGCACATCGTACTAAGCACACTACGACGCATAACACCGCCTGAGCGCTTCGAAAAGACACAACAAAAAATTGAGCGCGCCTTCCTATCGGGGCACGGCACAATACTATTCTACGAGGATGAGGATGCGCTAAATCGCATGCGCCAAAACTTCCCAGCCTATGCTCACAACGTAGCGACATGGTCCGAGCAGAGTTCTGGCATGATGCAGTTTGCCTTGTGGACAGCACTCGAGGATGTTGGATATGGAGCGTCGCTACAACACTACAATCCGTTAATAGACAAGAGTGTAGCGGAGCGATGGCTCATAAACCCCGACTGGAGGCTTATCGCGCAGATGCCCTTCGGAGCACCTCTCGACAGCCCTGCACACCGCACATCGACAAAAACACTGAATGAGCGCCGCATAATATACAGCGACACAGAAATAGAATAAGGAGAGCACCTGCTCTCCTTATTCTATTTTACACCTCGCACAAAGCGACATATATCGGGTATCAGCAACACGGGCATTGTAAGCAAGCATATCCACACCCAGTCCATCGCGGTTAGTGCTGACACACCAAACAGCTGACCTGCGAAGTTGACGATAACCACCTGGCCGCCAAGGATAACAGCTAAAATCATAAGGAACATGCTGTTGTAAGACTCCTTGACCTTGTTAGGAGCGCGGAACACGTCCACCAAATCGAGCATCAGGCTACGGTCAGTGCGGAAGTACTTAGCATTAAACAGATTCCAAAACTGCAACAACACAAATATAGAGAAGAAGACACCCATCTCATAGTGCGTAAGCTCAGCAGAGGGTGCAGATGCGCTGAATACATCAAGCGTAAATATACGCAACGAGTCGAGCGTGAGCATGCTTGTCACACTATCGACCTCCGTGTGCCACAAGAACTGCCAGAGCGCCACAAGCAGAACAAAGAAGCACATACCACCACCAACAATAGCACGAATCATACGGCCGTCTACGATGTGGCTATCAGCGCGGCGGGGCTTATCACGCAACACTCCCCTATCGGGTGGCAACGACGACAACGCCATAGCCGCAAACGTATCCATGATGAGGTTCACCCACAGCATCTGCGTAACCGTGAGTGGCGACTCCAAACCCATAAAAGCACCCACCAATACAATTAAGCATGCGCAGAGGTTGATGGTCATCTGGAAGATGATGAAGCGACGGATGTTCAAGTAGAGCGACCTACCCCACATAATCGCCTTGTTGATGCTTGCAAATGAGTTGTCGATAATGGTGATATCGCTCGCCTCCTTAGCGCGCGATGTGCCGTCACCCATAGACAAGCCCACCTGTGCCTTACTCAACGCGGGGGCATCGTTCGTGCCATCACCCGTGACAGCCACAACCTCACCATTGGCCTGCAGGAGAGTAACCAATCGTGCCTTATCGTCAGGGCGAGCGCGAGCTATAATCTTCAGTTTCGAGCCACGCAAAAGCTCACGAGCCTCCTCATCCGTAAGCGCTGCAAAGTCGGGGCCTGTGATAATCAGACCATCCTCATCCGAAGTGATGATACCTATCTGTCGACCAATCTCGCGAGCGGTAACTGGAGTATCACCCGTAACAATAATGACGCGCACACCCGCAGAGTTCATACATGTATCTATAGCCTCGGCAACATCATCACGAATGGGGTCGGCAATACCCACAACACCAAGGAAGACAACCTCGCCAGCCACGCCATTTTCGACGCGCTGCATAGCAAAGCCAAGAGTACGCATAGCACGCTGCTGGTGTGACACAAGCAATGCTTCATACTCCTCGCGTGTGCGGTCACCAGCAATGCAGTCACACATAGACATCACGATCTCGGGAGCACCCTTGATATAACGCACTACGCCGCCATCACAAGTAACGGTCGTAGACATAGACTTGGTCTCGGAAGAGAATGGCACCTGCTCCAAGATAGCCGAACAAGCACGACACTTAGCATAGTCTACACTCCTATTATTCAAACACATAAGGAGTGCACCCTCGGTGGGATTACCTATAACCATCAACTTACCGTCCTCGTCGATTGTAAGCTCCGCAGTGGAGTTAACAGCCATATTGCGATACAGATCCTCAAGAAGCGCCTCATCACCCGCATCGAACTCCATAACAGTCATGCGGTTCTTGGTCAGCGTGCCCGTCTTATCGGTGCATATCACCGTTGCAGCACCCATAGTCTCACAGGCATGCAACTTACGCACAAGGCTATTCTCCTTGAGCATGCGACGCATACTCAGAGCAAGGCTCACGGTGATACTCATGGGCAGGCCCTCGGGAACTGCGACAACGATAAGCGTAACGGCAATCATCACCGAGTTAAGGGAAAATGTCAGGAAGCTCATCCACGAGAAGTCCGTGCCGAGACCTCCCGAGAACCAGAAATAGAGCATACGACCAACAATGATAAGCGCAGCAATGACAAAGCTCGCCTTTGATATCCAGCCACCGAGCTGCTCGAGCTGACGGTTAAGCGGTGTCTGCACATCGCTACCCTCACTGGCAAGTGCCACACCCTTACCCTCCTCGGTATCGACACCCACAGCCGTAACTCGCATAACGCCATTACCCTCGATGACCGTAGAGCCACGCAACAAAAAGTTGGAGTCGTAGGTTGCATCATTATCGAAGTCTGCCTCGTCGACATATTTATTTGCGTAGGTCTCACCCGTGAAGTTCGACTCATCGACCCTCAACTGCTTACAATCCAACAGTATACCATCAGCAGGAATCTCATCACCACTCTCAAGGCGTACGATGTCGCCAACCACCACATCCTGCTTTGCTATCTGCATCAAGCGGGGCTCGTCACATCCCTCGGGGATGCGCAATACCTTGATAGGACGCGAGTCCTTGACCTTATTCAATATCTCAAACTCCTTATTTGCCTTAACCTCGAAGATGAAGCCCTCACCCGTAGCGAGTAAGAGCGCAACAAGCACACCCATAGGCTCGAACATCAGTGACCAGCCACCCCCCTCCGCGAATATCTCATAGAGTGATAGGCACACCGAGAGCATAAAAGCGACCAGAAGGACTATGATGATGGGGTCCTTAAACTTCTCGAGGTAGGCCTTCCACATGGGCTCACGCTCGGGTGGAGGTATAATATTTTTACCCTGTCCCGTTTTCACCTTATCAGAGGTAGAGCTTAGGGCAAGTTTTGAATAATCGTAATTTGCCATTACAGTGATTTACAATGCTATAAAGAATTAATATACTCCGCTACGATGCGCGCTGCACACGCCACATACTCCACACATGGGCGCTTCTTGTAGTACTCCGCAGTGCGCTCCGAGGGCATAGCCGTTTCACTCTTCTCAACCATAGACTCAAGGCCAAGCAGACGGCGGCAGACGATATCTCCATTCTCACGACGGAAAGCCTCAGCAAACTGCTGAACAAGAGCATAGTTATTCTTGCGCTCCTCGAGGTTTTTAGGATCAGCCGAAGGAGCCAAAGCACCCGCCACGAATGTCATGCCACTGACCGTACCACACACCTCGCGCATACGTCCCATACCACCACCAAAAGGAGCAGTTAGGAGTGCTAACTTCTCGACATCCATAGCCATGACATCATCAAAAGCCATGACCACAGCCTGCGCACAATTATAACCTTCAAGGAAGTAGTTTCGAGCACGCTCCACGCGCTCTTCAGTATTGATTTTCATAGTCGTCATCTTATTAAAATTTAGGCAAAGATAGAAAAAATTTACTCACACAAATACCGCACTGCAAAGATAGATATAAAATTAGTTTGGTCATTCGCATTATTTTATCTACTTTTGCCCTATATCACCACACACTATGGACTACCCAAAGCTCAACTATCCACCCATACACCTTCGTGCGCGTCACGGCGCAGGAGGGCGCATCGAGATATTCGAAAAGGTGCGCGGCAAGTGGCTTGTGCTCACACCCGAGGAGTGGGTGCGACGCCATGTGGTTGAGTATATGCGCACAACGTGTGGATTCCAGCCAGAGCAGATTGCCGAAGAGCACCCCGTGGGCATAAACAGCATGGCACAACGTGCCGACATAGTAGCCTTCGACAACCATAGTAAGCCATATATCGTTGTGGAGTGCAAGGAGCCAAACGTTAAAATCGACGACGAGGTGCTTGCTCAGGCCATACGCTACAACTCCATACTACACTGCCCATATGTGGTGATTACCAACGGCTTATCAACCTATTGCTACGCAACTACCGAGGACGGGGACTACACACAAATCGACCATTTCCCCACTCTTGGATAATTCACCAACCCAAAAACTGCACTCTTCGTCGATAAATTTTGACGATTTTACCCTCGCGCGCATGCGAGTTCAATATTTTTTTATAACTTTGTGCGATTATTTTCATTAACGTAACGAGTGGAGCTTATAACAAACATAATCGTCGAATACCTAAAGCACAACAAACGCCTTTGTGTGCCTAAGTTGGGTACGTTCATCGTCAAGCAGTCGTCGGGTGTAATCATCTTCTCAGACCTCATGCGTAATGACGATGGCGTGCTTCGTTCGTTACTTATGGCCTACGGAGCAAAGGAGCTCGAGGCAAACGGCATGATTGACCGCTTCGTATTCGAGATACGCCACGCCATAACCACAGAGGGCAAGTATAGCGTGGAGGGGCTGGGTGATTTCACTGCCGACCGCAACAACACCATCTCGTTTACACACGCCCACCGTCAGCAGGTATTTGGGGGAAACATCAAGCCACCAGTGGAGGTACTCGAACAACGCAAGACGCAGACATTCGGCACACAACCACAAGCCACAACGCCACGCCCCAATGCAGCGAAGCCCACACCACGACGCGCCACCACAGAGCCATATGGCGAGGAGAGCTTAACATTAGGCAAGCCCGACGCCTACCTGCGTGGTCTAAAGTACGATAGCAACAAAAACAAGAAGCGCGAAGAGTCGGGACGCAGCAATAAGCGCACAAATGGCGGAAGAGGTTGGTTAATGACCCTACTAATCATGGCTGTTATAGCAGGCGTAGGAGCCATATTGTGGATGCAAAAGATGTCTACTACACCCATTACCACCGCTCCAATAATCGAGACACCTGTGGTCATCGAGCCCGACACAACAGCCATATCGGAGCCAATAATCGACTCACTAATGACTGAAGAGGTGGTGAGGGTTAACGACCCATCAGCAGTTCCAACGACAGCACCAACGACAACTAACGAGTAAAGACTCTACATACAGATGACAACGAATGAACTTATATCGGTCAAGCAACGCTTTGGCATCATAGGCAACACCCCAGCACTCAACACTGCGCTCGAGGTGGCTATGCGCGTTGCGCCCACAGACCTCTCTGTGCTTGTGACTGGTGAGAGCGGCGTGGGTAAAGAGTTTTTTCCGCAAGTGATACATGCCTACTCGGCTCGCAAACACAAGAAATATATCGCCGTAAACTGCGGCGCCATACCCGAAGGAACCATCGACTCGGAGCTTTTTGGCCACGAGAAGGGTTCGTTCACTGGAGCAATAGATAGCCGCAAGGGCTACTTCGAAGAGGCCGACGGCGGCACCATCTTCCTTGACGAGGTGGGCGAGCTTCCCATCTCAACACAGGTACGACTACTCCGAGTACTGCAGACTGGAGAGTTTATGCGCGTGGGCTCAGCCAAGGTGCAAAAGACAAACGTGCGCGTGGTGGCTGCCACCAACAACGACCTCATGAAGGCCATTGCCGATGGACGTTTCCGCGAGGATCTCTACTACCGTCTGAACACCGTACCCATCGTAGTGCCAGCACTGCGCGAGCGCAAGGAGGACATATACCTACTCTTCCGCAAGTTCGCCAGCGACGTAGCATTGCAATACAAGATGCCCGCGATAACCCTCGACGAGGGTGCACGCGCCATGTTGGAGAGTAATCCATGGAGAGGTAATATCCGCCAGCTTAAGAACGTAGCCGAGCAGATATCAGCCATCGAGCAGAGTCGCAACATCACCGCCGATATACTTAGCCGATATCTACCAAACGAGGGATACTCGGTACGCACCATAAACAACGGCGAGGGCGACTACGGCAGCATGAACACCGAGCGCGAGCTGCTATACAAGATTCTCTTCGACATGCGTAGTGACATCAACGAGCTTAAGCGCATGATGACAGAGGCCATGCGTGGCAACATGACACAGCCAACAGCAGAGCCTCGACACGAAGACATAATGAGGCTACTGCCAGCGCCCAAAGTGCCCGAGCCAATCAACTATGAGTACGACGAGATGGTCGAAGAGCTAAACACTCCCAACATACATGAGCTCACAAAGGAGGATGTGCAGCGCGAGCAGATAGTAAACGCACTCCAGAAGCATGGCTATCGCCGCAAAGATGCAGCACGCGAGCTCTTTATCTCGGAGCGCACACTCTACCGCCGCATGAAGGCATTAGGTATTGACGACACTAAGCTATAGATAAAACTATGAAAAAGATATTTTCACTACTCACATTAGCTATCATCACCACGCTTGCAGCATGCCTCACAAGCGGCTGTGGATATCAGGTGACATATAACCTTTCGGGTGGTTCAATCCCTCCCGAGGCTAAGACATTCTCTGTTGCCTACTTCCCCAACAACGCACCGATGGTAGCCCCCACTTTGAGCAACGCACTCACTGAGGGTTTACGCGATAAGTTCTCTCGCCAGACACGCCTCGAGCAGGTTGAAGAGGGCGGCGACTTCGCATTCGAGGGCGAGATCACAAACTACACCTCGACCACAGCTTCAGTATCGAGCGGCGACTATGCTTTGCAGAACCGCCTTACAATCACCGTGAAAGTAAACTTCCAGAATGCCGTTGACCAGACCACATCGTTCAACGCAAAGACATTCTCGTCATACGCCGACTACGACGCATCACAGCTCCTTGTTGATGTTCAGGACCAGCTTATCGAGGAGATTGTAGAGGCCCTTGTCACCGACATCTACATGGCTGCAGCCGGCAACTGGTAATAGAGTCTACGATGGAGCATAAAGACAGAGATATGGAGATGAGCGATGTCGAGAAGTTGGTCGAGCGCTATCCATGGTGGAGCGCCGCACGCATTGCACTGGCTCGCAAGCAGGAGATAGACAAGCGTGATAGTGCCACACAAATTGTTGCCACTATACACCCCACAGCCTTAGCACCGCTGAAGGATATCGACGTCTCGCGCCTAACCTACCTCTCACCAGACGACCTTATCGATCGTTTCCTGAAGCGCGGCGACTACCGCATTGTTGCAGAGGAGGGTGCTGCCGACGACCTTGCCAAGGCAGAAATAGAGGAAGATGACGATATGATTAGCGAAGATTTGGCCGAAATATACAAAAATCAAGGTCTATATAGCGATGCAATAGCGATATATCGCAAATTAAGTTTGCTAAATTCAGAAAAAAGTATTTACTTTGCAGGACTTATCGCGGAAATTGAAGATAAGAAAGATAGAAAGTAACAGAGAATAATTAAATTTATATAACAAGTATGTATACTTTTTGCATTATTATGATTGCTATCGCAAGTATCCTCTTGATACTTGCAGTATTGGTTCAGAGCCCCAAGAGCGGCATGGCTGCTAACTTCGGCGCTGCTAACCAGACTATGGGTGTTCGTCAGACTACTGACTTCCTTGAGAAGTTTACATGGGCTATGATTGCAGCAGTTGTATTCTTCAGCCTTCTCTCTGTTGTTACTCTCTCAACAAACAAGACTGAGGAGGCAACATTGAAGAGCAAGGCAGGTGAGTTGCTCGAGAGCAAGCAGAACGTAGAGGCTACCGAGGAGATCGACATCGCAGCTGAGGCTGACGCTACTGCAGTAGAGGCTACAGAGGTTGTTGAGACTACAGTAGAGGAGTAGTTGGAACACTACCCATAAATTTTAGGAGCATCCAACCAATAGTGTGGTCGGATGCTTTTTTTCATTTACACATAGATTTCCCAATTTAAATGTGGTGTACTATTTGCTCTCATCCCAAAGAACATAACCTACATCATTTATAATAAATATAAGGTATAGTCCATAACATTAAAAATTTGACATTATGAAAAAGTACATTTGCACAGCGTGTCACTATGTCTATGATCCAGCGAAGGGCGACCCCGAGAATGGTGTTGCTGCTGGCACAAGCTGGGAGGATGTTCCCGAAGAGTGGACATGTCCTCTATGCGGTCTTGGCAAGGAGGTCTTCGAAGCGGAGGAGTAGCCCTATCACGGGGTTGTCACACATAATTTAGGGCGCATGGGTCAATCTATACGCCCTAAATTATTCATAAAACATTAAAAATTAATAGCTATAAGTTGCAAATTGAAAAATAATCACTATCTTTGCACCGCTTTATGCTTAAAAACTTTAATTAATTAAACAGTTATGAACAATTACGAAACCGTTTTCATTGTCACTCCCGTCCTCTCTGACGCACAGGTGCAGGAGGTTGCTGACAAATTCCAGGGCGTAATCACCGAGAACGGCGGTCAGATTGTGAATGTGGAGAACTGGGGCCTCAAGAAGCTCGCTTATCCTATTCAGAAGAAGACTACCGGTTTCTACTTCCTCGTAGAGTTCACCGGTGAGGGCTCAATCATCAACACTCTCGAGACACAGTATCGTCGCGATGAGCGCATCATTCGTTTCTTAACTTTCAAGCAGGACAAGTTCGCTGTTGAGTACTCTCAGAAGCGTCGCGCTAAGCTTGCTAACAAAACTCAGGAGTAATCATGGCAGAGAACACACAGCAGGGTGCATCTGAGATCCGCTATCTCAACCCCGTATCAGTAGACGTTAAGAAGAAGAAGTACTGCCGTTTCAAGAAGCTCGGCATCAAGTACGTAGACTATAAGGACGGTGAGTTCTTGAAGAAGTTCCTCAACGAGCAGGGTAAGATTTTGCCCCGTCGTCTTAC
>JAGCLX010000033.1 GCA_017646785.1 Alistipes sp. | reverse complement strand
GGATGTGCGTGCCGCTATTGCGAGTGAGCATGCCGAGATGCTTATCGTGGCGGCAAGTGCTGAGGCAGACATCGCTGAGCTTGAGACCTACGAGGAGCGTCAGATGTTCTTGCAGGATATGGGTCTTGAGGAGTCGGGTGTTAGCCGCTTGATTAAAGCAGCCTACCGTCTTCTTGATTTGCAAACCTTCTTCACTACAGGTGCTGACGAGAGCCGTGCGTGGACCTTCCGCCGTGGTATGAAGGCTCCTGAGACTGCGGGTATCATACACACCGACTTTGAGCGTGGCTTCATCCGTGCCGAGGTTATCAAGTATGCAGATTATGTGGAGCTTGGCTCGGAGCGCGCTTGTAGAGAGGTGGGTAAAATCGGTATCGAGGGCAAGGAGTATGTTGTGGAGGATGGCGATATTATGCACTTCCTCTTCAATGTCTAACCACCCAACCAACCTATTACTAATTTCTAATTACTAATTGACCATGAACAATCTTTGGAAATATATCATCATCGCTTCAGCCATAGTACTATCATCTATCGTGCTATCTGCAGCATATACACAGCGTTATCGCTCAAACACAGGTACTATAACCGTAACAGGTCTTGGCGAGACACAGTTCACCTCGGACCTTATCGTTATCGAGGGTAGCTTCGATGCTGAGAACTACGACGCAGCGGAGGGTTACCGTAACTTGGAGCAGAGCCGCGAGAGCATCATCTCATTCCTCACATCTAAGGGCGTGGCACGCGAGGCTATAACCTTCAATATGCCTACCACCTACAAGATGACCGAGTCGGTATATGAGAATGGCGACTACATAGGCTCACGCTTCACGGGTTATCGTCTATCACAGTCATTTAGCATCGAGTCTAAGGATGTGGACACCGTGGAGGCGGCAGCACGCGAGCTTCCATCACTCCTTGCGCGTGGCATCTCTATCGAGGTGGACAACCCAATGTATTACTACTCAGGTTTGGAGAGCGTAAAGCTTGATTTGTTGGCTTCGGCAGCGGCAGATGCTAACGAGCGTGCAAGAAAGATTGTTGAGAACTCAGATGCTGAGCTTGGCAACCTCATTTGGTCGCGTGCAGGAGTCTTCCAGATTACCGCAGCTACAGGTGACGAGGAGTTCTCGGCAGGTGGTAACTTCAACCTATCATCACGCGAGAAGAAGGCACGCGTTACAGTGCGTGCAGAGTATAAGATTAAGCCAAGAGTAAAGTAAAACAGCTAAAAACAGAGATATAATATGAATAGAGAAGTAAGAGTTCGTTTCGCGCCAAGCCCTACAGGCCCACTACATATTGGTGGTGTGCGCACTGCACTATATAACTACCTTTTTGCGCGCCGTCATGGCGGTAAGATGATTCTTCGTATCGAGGATACCGACTCACAGCGTTTCGTACCTGGTGCCGAGGAGTATATCATCGAGTCGTTGAAGTGGTGCGGTATAGAGATTGACGAGGGTGTAGGCGTGGGTGGTCCACACGCACCATATCGTCAGAGCGAGCGTAGAGATATATACCTCAAGTACGCAAAGCAGCTTGTGGAGGCTGATTGGGCATACTACGCCTTTGATACCCCTGAGGAGTTGGAGAAGCTCCGTGGGGAGGCTGAGGCCGAGGGTAAGACCTTTGCATATAACTATGAGGTACGCGAGAAGCTACCTACATCGCTAAGCCTCTCGAAGGAGGAGGTTGAGGCACGCATCGCACGCGGTGACCAATGGGTAGTACGCTTCAAGATGCCTGAGAACGAGGTTGTGAAGATGGATGACCTTATCCGTGGCCATGTGGAGGTAAACACCTCGACACTCGATGATAAGGTGCTTTACAAGTCTGTTGACGCACTTCCAACATACCACCTTGCAAACATCGTCGATGACCATCTTATGGAGGTGTCGCATGTTATCCGTGGCGAGGAGTGGTTGCCATCGTTGCCTTTGCACTACTTGCTCTACCGCGCCTTTGGATGGACAGATACTCAGCCTGAGTTTGCTCACCTACCACTACTACTAAAGCCTACAGGTAGCGGTAAGCTCTCGAAGCGCGATGGCGACAAGATGGGCTTCCCTGTATTCCCACTCTTCTGGACATCACCTACAGGCGAGACCTCACGCGGCTACCGCGAGGATGGCTATCTTGCTGAGGCGTTTATCAATATGTTGTCACTCCTCGGCTGGAACCCAGGTACCGAGCAGGAGATATTCTCTATGCAGGAGCTTATCGATGCCTTCTCTTTGGAGCGCGTATCTAAGGCGGGCGCACGCTTCCAGCCAGATAAGGCTAAGTGGTTCAATGCGCAGTATATGCACAACCTCTCAGACGAGGCGTTGGCAGTATATATGCAGCCTATTTTGAAGGCTCACGGCATCGAGGTATCGGATGAGGTTGCAGGTAAGGCGGCTGGTATCATGAAGGAGCGTATGACCCTCACAACAGATATGTGGGACTTGACATCCTTCTTCTTCGTAGCTCCTACAGAGTATGAGGAGAAGCTCGCAAAGAAGCAGTGGAAGGGCGAGAACCCAGCGATGCTTGCGGAGCTTCGTGGTGTATTGGAGTCTATCGATGACTTCTCGAAGGAGAATACCGAGGTTGTTGTGCGTGCGTGGATTGAGGCTAAGGGCTTCGCTCTTGGTCAGGTGATGAACACCTTGCGTCTTGCACTTGTAGGTGCAGGTAAGGGTCCAGGTATGTTTGATGTAACGGAGTTTATCGGCAAGGAGGAGTGCTTGAAGCGTATCGACACCATCCTTGCAACACTTAAGCCTTTGGAGTAATGGAGATTTTACAGCATATATGGGGGTCAACCCCTGAGGGTGAGGGTATCATCCTCTACACAATGCGCAACAGCCGTGGCTCGGAGGTGCATCTTTGCAATATCGGAGCCTCGATTGTAGGCGTTAAGTTTGCTGACCGCGAGGGTAAGATTGAGGATGTGGCGTTGGGCTATAAGGAGCCCACAAGCTATATCGGCGATGGTGCAGCAAGCGGTAAGTCGGTGGGTCGTGTAGCGGGTCGTATAGCTCGTGGCACGATGACCATAGATGGCGTGGAGTATCGCCTTGAGGTGAACAACGGCCCTAACCACCTACACGGTGGCTCTAAGGGCTTTGCAAATCGCTATTGGGAGGGTCGCGTGGAGACCAACCGCGTGGTCTTTAGCTACATCTCTGAGGATATGGAGCAGGGCTACCCTGGCGAGCTTATTGTGGAGGCTGTCTACGACTTCGATGATGAGGATAACCTTGAGATTACCTACCTTGCGAAGAGCAATAAGAAGACCGTCGTAAACCTCACCAACCACCTCTATTGGAACCTTCACGGCGAAGGCTCCGATAGGACAATCCTCGACCACGAGCTACGCCTAAACTGCTCTAAGGTCTTGGAGATGGATATCACGCAGATACCTACAGGCAAGCTCCTCGATGTTGAGGGTACGGCTCTCGACTTCACATCATTCAGGGAGTTTGGCAAGGATATAGACTCGGAGTTCAACAACATACGCAACTACCACGGCTACGACCACTGCTTTGCTGTGGATGGCTACAAAAAGAACATCCTACAGGAGGTGGGCGAGCTACGCTGCGCGGCTACAGGTCGCAAGGTTACAATCCTCTCATCACAGCCTGCAGCGGTGCTTTACACGGGTAACTGGTTGGCGGGAGGATGCCCTATCACTAAGTCGGATAAGCGTTACAAAGACTACGCCGGTGTGGCTATCGAGTGTCAGGGTTTCAGCGATGCAGTGAACCACCCTGAGTTCCCATCCATAGAGCTTGAGGCAGATGAGCTATACTGCCAGAAGATAGTATTCAAACTTGGCACATTCTAACCCATGTACGATGTTATAGTTATAGGCGCAGGTGCTGCAGGTCTTATGGCGGCAGGCACAGCAGCGATGAGCGGTCGCTCG
>JAGCLX010000032.1 GCA_017646785.1 Alistipes sp. | reverse complement strand
CACAATAGTAATTCCTCCTCCCAACGTGACAGGAGTATTGCATATGGGCCATATGCTCAACAATACCATACAGGATATTCTTGTGCGCCACGCACGTATGACAGGCAAGAACGCCTGCTGGGTACCCGGTACCGACCACGCATCTATCGCCACAGAGGCTAAGGTTGTGGCTAAGCTAAAGGCTGAGGGCATCGACAAGGCTTCGCTAACACGCGAGGAGTTCCTTAAGCACGCCTGGGAGTGGAAGGAGAAGCACGGTGGCATCATCCTCCAGCAGTTGCGCAAGCTCGGTGCATCGTGCGACTGGGAGCGCACATGCTTCACTATGGATGAGAAGCGTTCTGAGAGCGTCTTGAAGGTCTTTGTAGACCTCTACCGCAAGGGTCGTATCTACCGCGGTGTGCGTATGGTTAACTGGGACCCATCAGCAAAGACTGCCCTCTCGGACGAGGAGGTAATATACAAGGAGTCTAACGGTAAGTTGTACTACCTACGCTACAAGGTGGAGGGTATGGACAAGTATATCATCGTGGCTACAACACGCCCTGAGACTATCCTTGGCGACACGGCTCTCTGCGTTAACCCTAACGATGAGCGTTACAAGTGGCTTAAGGAGGATGCACGCGTTATCGTGCCTTTGGTTGGTCGCTCTATCCCTGTTATCCGTGACGAGTATGTAGACTTGGAGTTCGGTACAGGTGCCTTGAAGGTTACCCCTGCGCACGATGTTAACGACTATATGCTTGGCGAGAAGTTCGGCTTGGAGTCTATCGACATCTTCAACGATGACGGTACTATCAACGATAAAGTTGGCATGTATGTAGGTGTTGACCGCTTCGAGTGCCGCAAGGTTATCGAGGGTGACCTCACCGCAGCGGGTCTTATGGAGAAGGTTGAGCCTTACACCAACAATGTGGGTTACTCGGAGCGTACAGGCGTAGCTATCGAGCCTAAGCTCTCTATGCAGTGGTTCCTATCGATGGAGGAGCTTGCAAAGCCTGCAACAAAGGCTGTAATGGAGGATATCATCAAGTTCGTGCCTGTAAAGTATAAGAACACCTACCGCCACTGGATGGAGAACATCAAGGATTGGTGTATCTCGCGCCAGCTATGGTGGGGTCACCGCATCCCAGCCTACTACCTCCCTAAGGGTGGCTATGTAGTGGCTGAGAGTGCCGAGGAGGCATTGCGCCTTGCACAGGAGAAGGATGCGTCGCTCACTATGGCAGACCTACGCCAGGATGAGGATGTTCTCGATACATGGTTCTCATCGTGGTTGTGGCCTATATCAGTCTTTGACGGCATCAATAACCCTGATAACGAGGAGATTAAGTACTACTACCCTACTAACGACCTCGTTACAGGTCCAGATATCATCTTCTTCTGGATTGCTCGTATGATTATGGCGGGCTACGAGTGGCGTGGCGAGAAGCCATTCTCGAATGTCTACTTCACAGGTATCGTGCGCGACAAGCTCGGTCGTAAGATGTCTAAGCAGCTCGGTAACTCACCAGACCCACTCGACCTTATCGCTAAGTATGGTGCTGACGGTATGCGTATCGCTATGCTTATGTCGGCATCTGCGGGTAACGATGTGATGTTCGATGAGGCACTCTGCGAGCAGGGTCGTAACTTCTGCAATAAGATTTGGAACGCCTACCGCCTTGTGAATATGTGGGCTGAGGATAGCACTATCGCACAACCTGAGTCATCTAAGGCTGCTATCGAGTGGTTCGACGAGGTTATGCTTGAGCGCATCGAGCGCATCAACAACCTTATGGCGCAGTACCGTATCTCTGAAGCCTTCACCGAGCTATACCGCCTATTCTGGGACGACTTTAGTGGCTGGTACTTGGAGATTGTAAAGCCTGCATACCAAGCCCCTATCGACTCTAAGACGCTTGCCCGCACTAAGCACTACTTCGACCAGCTTCTACGCCTTATGCACCCATTCATGCCATTCGTAACAGAGGAGATATGGCAGGATTTGCGTGCGGAGGAGGATGTTTGCTCTATCGTTATTGCCCGCCAGCCTGAGGCTGAGCGCAAGGCTAACGAGAGCGTCTTGGCACGCTTCGTCCTTGCCGAGGAGGTCATCACCGCAATCCGTAACATCCGCAAGCAGAAGAACATCGTACAGAAGGAGGCAATTACTCTAAACTACATCGCCGATGAGAACTTCCCTCAGGAGTACGCTTCGGTTATCGCCAAGATGGGTAACCTCACAGCTATCAATGCCGTGGAGGAGAAGGATGCAACAGCCGCAGCCTTTATCGTGAAGACTACGCAGTACTTCGTGCCTATGGAGGGCAACATCGACAAAGAGGCAGAGCTTAAGAAACTTGGCGAGGAGCTTGAGTACTTGGAGGGCTTCCTTGCATCGGTTATGAAGAAGCTCTCTAACGAGCGTTTCGTATCGTCAGCCCCTGAGAAGGTTGTTGCCAACGAGCGCGCTAAGCAGAGCGATGCCGAGGCTAAGATTGCCGCTATCAAGGAGCAGATTGCAGCCCTACAATAAAACTGAAAACTGAAAAGGGAAAACTGAAAAGTGAGGTGTCTGCGACGCGTGTATATAAACTGAAAAGTGTGGTGTCTGCGACGCCGATTTATAAAACTTATGCGAAGCATACCATACCTTTCAGTTTTCACCTTTCACTTTTCACTTAGTGATATTATGGATATAACCATATATACAGATGGCTCATCGAGAGGTAACCCTGGGAATGGGGGCTACGGCGTAGTCCTCATCTCAGGACCTCATCGCAAGGAGCTATCCGCAGGCTACCGCCTAACCACAAACAACCGTATGGAACTTATGGCGGTATGCGTGGCGTTGGAGGCGTTGAAGTTCGAGGGGTCGAATGTCACGCTCTACTCCGACTCTAAGTATGTCATCGATGCGGTGAACCAGAAGTGGCTCTTTGGCTGGGAGCGCAAGGGCTTCGCGGGTAAGAAGAACCCCGACCTATGGATGCGCTTTCTAAGGGTCTACCGCCGCCATAATGTACACTTCGTATGGGTCAAGGGTCACGCCTCCACGGTGGAGAACAACCGCTGTGACGAGCTTGCCGTGGCTGCAGCAATGAGTAATAACCTTTTGGAAGATACGGGATATGACGGAGAATAAGTTTGAGAAGGAGGCTTGGAAGCCTGGCACACTTATCTACCCGCTACCTGCGGTGCTGGTATCTTGTGGCTCGACACCTGAGGAGTACAATATGCTCACCATAGCGTGGACAGGCACGGTGTGTACCAACCCGCCGATGTGCTACATCTCGGTACGCAAGGAGCGACACTCCTACGACCTAATACGCCGCACGGGTGAGTTCGCCATAAACCTCACTACCGAGGCTATGGCGCGAGCTACGGATTGGTGCGGTGTACGCTCAGGCAGGGATAACAACAAGTGGGAGGCCACGGGTCTTACGCCTATGGAGAATGAGTATATCTCCGCACCCGTAATTGCCGAGTCGCCACTATCGATATGCTGCAAGGTACGCCAAGTAATCGAGCTTGGCTCACACGATATGTTCCTTGCCGATGTTGTAGGCATCCTCGCCGACAAAAGATACATAGACCCTGAGACGGGCAAGTTTAGCTTGGAGAAGGCACACCCTATAGTCTACTCCCACGGCGAGTACTACACCTTGGGTGAGCTTATAGGACACTTCGGCTGGTCAGTAAAGAAGAAGACAACAACGAAAAGAAAAAAGTAACAAGAGAATATGAACGAACAGCAACACGAACTACTCAATAAATACGAGGAGAGCCTCCGTAAGAGCATCACCGACTTCCTCACCGAGCAGAAGGAGCTTGAGGGTCGCCTCCTTGAGGTCGAGGAGCTTAACCAGAAGTGGAAAAGCTCGGCACCAAGCTATATGGCAGATGCCGTACCTGAGATTGCCAAGTACCCACTTGTAGCCATTGCATGGGCTATGTACGAGGGTATGGGTGCTGCGGTGCTATGGGATAAGGAGTGGAACCGCTACGAGAATGAGGAGGACTTCCACAAGATGTTTACCGCACCTCGCGGCTTTGACGAGATGGATGAGTATATCACCGAGGTACTCCTCTGCTTGCCACTTGGCAGCGAGGGTGCAACAAAGCTTGAGAACCTTATCCGTTCAACTGCTGAGCGCGCACAGTCGCTTATCCGCAAGGAGCAGATTGAGGCACAGAGCGTCATGGCTTTCCACCTCTTCGCCCGCACTACAAAGGTTATGTTCGAGGCAGGTGTCGCAGTTCAGCTTCGCCGCATGGGCTACAACTATGTCAAGGTCAACGCGGAAGTGGTAAACTAAAGTGAAAACTGAAAGGTGAAAAGTGAAAAGTGTGGTGTCTGCGACGCATGTTTATAAATTTCATGCGAAGCATACCTTACCTTTCAGTTTTCAGTTTTCACCTAAAAAAGAGAGAGGATTTCCATTGGGAAACCCTCTCTCTCTCCTTATATAGTAAGGAGACTATTTAACTGCATTAACAATTGCCTCGAATGCCTTTGGCTCGTTAAGAGCAAGGTCAGCCAAAACCTTACGGTTTAGGGCGATACCCTTAACATTCATCTTGCCAATAAACTCAGAGTAAGTCATACCGTACATACGAACTGCAGCATTGATACGAACGATCCACAATGAACGGTAGTTTCTCTTCTTCTCACGACGGTGTGCATAGGCAAACTGCAAACCCTTCTCGACAGTATTTTTCGCAACTGTCCATACATTTCCCCTTGAACCAAAGTTACCCTTGGCAAGCTTCAAAACCTTTTTTCTTCTTGCGCGTGACGCAACAGCGTTGACTGAACGTGGCATAGTATAAAGTTTTTGATAGAGTTGGTAGCGGTGTGATTCTCTCACACTCATTGGGGCTACTTCGCTCCGTTT
>JAGCLX010000031.1 GCA_017646785.1 Alistipes sp. | reverse complement strand
GCCTCGGTGTAACGCATCGCCGCAGGCGAGTCGCCATCCATAGAACCGAAGTTACCCTGACCCTCAACCAAGGGGTAGCGCATAGACCAGTCCTGCGCCATGCGCACCATAGCCTCATACACTGAGCTGTCGCCGTGTGGGTGGAACTTACCGAGCACATCACCGACGATACGGGCACTCTTACGCGTAGGCTTGTCCGACGATAGGTTCAACTCGGCAGCCATATCATACAAAATACGACGGTGTACGGGTTTCAATCCGTCACGCACATCGGGCAGTGCTCGCGACACGATTACCGACATCGAGTAGTCGATATATGCCGCTTTCATCTGCTCTTCGAGGTTGACCTGGACAATGCGTCCGCCGGTCTCGCTCGTGTTGTTGTTCAACTCTTGAGTCATGTTATTAAGTATAGTGTTAAAATTATATATTCAGCCGCTTTGTTATACCTATATATTATATATATAGACCTGCAAATTTACGTTTTATTTTCGATTTGAGCAAACGATGAGGTGAAAAAGTGGGGTAGTGTTGCAGGCTTTTTCCATATTTTTCGCTGTAACGCCCCTTTTTAGGCGATTTAAGCGCCTCTGTATATATGGTAAAGGGGAGGTCGGGACTCTATGGTTAGATGGCGTTGAGCAGAGGAGCTTCCGTGTTATAATTTGCTGTCGTGCGCATATCGAATGTCATACTTAACATTCGCGTGTGTTAAAACATTATTATAGATTACTATTTACTCATTCCTATTTTTTTCTTATCTTTGCCCAGAATGAGAATTAACAACCTAAAATAGATTATGAATTACAGACTTCGATTATTGGTTGCTGTGGTTGCTGTGATATTTACTTCGCTCACTTCGGCTATGGCGCAGGACCTCTCGTCACAGCGAGGTGAGAGGCAGGATGTGGGTGAGATGTTGGGTCACAAGGTGGACCATGGCGGACTGGTTATCAACCCCACGCCGCAACACCTATACACCCTCCGCTCTCTACCCCTCGATATCACTAAGGGTGTGGCACTCAAGGGTGTAGCTAAGGACTTCGCTGCAGAGATAGACTTCATCGAGCAGTGTCGCAAGGGCGCAAAACTCACCATTACATATGTCAATGGTGAATGGGATGCTGATGAGGAGATGCCAAATAAGAGTGGCTCATATGCTCTTACTGTGCACCATCGCGAGGGTATAACCATTAAGGCATACGACGAGCTTGGTGCTTTCTATGCGTTGCAGACTCTACGTCAGATAGTGGAGAGCCCACGCGCTAAGGAGGGCAAAATCCCCGCTATGGTAATTCGCGACTGGCCCGATTTGAAGTATCGTGGCGTTGTAGAGGGTTTCTACGGCACGCCATGGTCACACGCTACGCGCCTATCGCTTATAGACTTCTATGGTCGTCATAAGATGAACTACTATGTCTATGGACCTAAGGATGATCCCTACCACTCATCGCCATACTGGCGTGAGGAGTATCCCGTGGAGGAGGCTGCAGAGATTAAGGAGCTTGTCGAGGCCTGCAAGCGTAACCGCGTACACTTCGTGTGGGCTGTGCACCCAGGTAAGGATATCAAGTGGGAGGAGTCCGATCTCGATAACCTACTCCGCAAGTTCGAGGCTATGTATGAGCTTGGTGTGCGTGCTTTTGCTGTGCACTTCGACGATATTGAGGGCGCAGGTGCTAACCCCTATCCCCAGACCGAACTGATGAATATCCTCAACGAGGAGTTCGTGGCTGTTAAGGGCGATGTTGAGCCTTTGATAGTCTGCCCTACGGAGTACACACGTCTATGGGCTAACCCCACGGAGCGAGGTAGTCTAATGATATATGGTAGCGAACTTGATCCATCGGTAGATGTCTTTTGGACTGGTGACGCTGTATGTAGCGACATGACGGAGTCTACTATGGAGTGGATAGCGTCGCGTATCAAGCGTCCAGCACTCTTCTGGTGGAACTTCCCCGTTACGGACTACGCTCGCCACATCGTTATGCAGGGTCCCGTATATGGCCTTGCAAATAGCATGGATGAGAGCAAAACGCGCGGTATATTGAGTAATCCCATGGAGCATGGTGAGGCCTCTAAGTTGGCACTATATAGCGTTGCAGACTTCGCTTGGAATACAGCAGATTACAATCCTATTGATAGCTGGGAGCGTGCCATTGAGGAGCTTGCCCCCGAGGTAAAAGAGGCGTATCGTCTTTTCGCTATCCATTCATGCGATACCGAGACTGGTTATCGTCGTTGGGAGTCGTGGGAGACAGACACCTTCACTTTTAACTCATACGATGCTGAGGTTGCTGCACGCCTAAAGGAGGAGCTCGAGTGTATTATCGCTGTTCCCTGGATTATGGAGGCCATGCAGAACAAGGCACTTCTTGAGGAGCTTCGCCCATGGTTGGTAGAGTTTGCTAAGCTCGGCACACGCTGCTTGAAGGCTATTGAGTGCTATGAGCTCTATGCCGCTGGCGACTATGATGGCTTCTGGCAGAAGTATGCTGACAACCTTATGAGCGAGGAGGATATTGCTATGTATGACGCTCACCGCGTGGGTACCATGAAGCTAAAGCCATTCTACGAGCGACTTATGGATGATATGGCTGCAGCATACTACGAGAGCCTAACGGGTGTAAAGGCATCAACGCTCAGCCCCGTGGGTAGCTACAACTCGTTGGGTGCTCCACAGGGTAAGTATATGTTTGACAACGACCCTGAGACCTACTACCACTCTGGCAATGGCCAGCGCACCGACGACTTTGTGGGTGCAGATATGGGCGTTGTGCGTGAGGTACGCGAGATACGTATACTTCAGGGCCGCAACTCTGTAGATGATGTCGACTACTTCGACCACACCATATTGGAGTACTCCGTGGATGGTAATACATGGGTGGCACTTACAGAGCCTTTAGTGGGTGTATACGAGATAGAGTGGAAGGGCGAGCCTTTCATGGCGCGCTATGTGGGCATCCGCAAGCTCGAGAGCAAGAAGCGCAACTGGCTTGCTATCCGCTCGTTCGACATCAACCCCGTGACCAAAGAGGAGTATGGAGTAGATAGCAACCCCTTCACCTTCCTTGCAACCGAGGGCGTAGCTGAATTCTCTCTTAAGCCTACAACCACACGCGTGACACTCCTCATGGGTGATGTTGCCGAGGGTGCTCGCTGTGAGCTATATGGCGCAGAGGGTGAACTTGTTAATGCGGTAGATGTAACTTCGTCAATTCTCCACCTCGATGTTGCTGGAGTGACCTCGTTAAAGCTTACGGGAGTAACTGCAGTGTTCGAATGTGTAGAACAGTAAACAAATAAAAACCGAGAGGGGTGACCTCTCGGTTTTTGTTTTACTTACTTATAGACTAACCGCCTCAATCCTCTCGAGCAGCTCTGTGAAGTCGGAGTGCGCATCGGCAAACTCGTCGTAGGACTTCTCGGAGTGTCCCTCCTCGGGTACGTCCGACACGTACTTAACCGCCACAACGGGGATGTTGTCGTAGAGCTCTGCAACCTGGCAGATGGCGGCAATCTCCATGTCGAAGAGTCCGCACTCCACACCAAAGCGCGACTTAATCTCGCGGATGATGTCGGCATTTACGAACGAGTCACCCGTGAACACGCTCTCGGCATCTGTGCCACGCAGTGAGCGAGGGTCGGTAATCTCGGGGCAGAAGCCCTCGGGGATGATGGCGTCGTGGTGTATGGCGCGTGAGGGCATGATGATGTCTCCCTGCTTGCGACCAAGGGCTGCCGCGGCGAAGCCAATGACAGCAATGAGGTCGTAGCTCACACCCTTAGCCTCGGCGAGCGTGAGTGCACGCGAGAGGCCTGCAGAGGATAGTGCCTTGCCGATACCCACCTCCACGAGGTCGTAGGCGTTGCTTAGGTTTGTAGCCTTGTCCAAGGCGTAGCGCATGGCGCGGTACTCGCGCGATGTAGGTGCGCAGATAAGAACTCTCATACCCACTACCACCACTTTTCGTAAACACTGCCTATGCCTGCTGCTGCAGCCTCCTCGGCGGTGAACAACACGCGCATATACTCAGCCATGGCGGCGTTGGTGCTGTCGATGGCGTAGAGGCCTGGGTTGCCACACTGAATCTCGTTTAGTCCCACTACGTCACTTGCTGACTTAAGAGGGAATACCTCTTTGTATACCTTTGCCAAAGCCATGCGGATGTCCTCAGCCTCGACGTTCTGCATTGTAGAGAGGTAGAAGCCTGTCTTGCAGCCCATGGGGCAGAATGACACGATAGATGAGCCAATCTTCTCATCCAGACGTAGGTAGTAAGCCATGAGGTGCTCGATGGTGTGTACCTCACCCGAGCCGAGTGGAGCATGTGCCATAGGTGCACGGAAGCGCAAATCCCATGAGCGCACTGCAAACTCCTCGTTGATGGTGTATACCGAGCGCAGATATAGTCCTGCATCGAGCGTGCGATGGTCTACATCGAACGACGAAACGATATTCTTTTTCATAGTAACGTAGCTATTCTTAATGGGTTGTTAACAAATTATAGCGCAAAGATAGCCTTTTTTTCGGTTGTTTGTGTATCTTTGCCCTAAAATCGTAGTATGAAGTTTCGCACAGAGATAGATATAGCACCGTGGAGTACGCCCCTGGAGTACGATGACAACATCGTATGCCTCGGCTCGTGCTTCGCAACAAACATAGCCCAGAGGTTGCGTAAGCGAAAGTTTAATGTCGTAGATTCGCCCACAGGTATACTCTTCAATCCTGCCAGCATTGCCCATGCCATTGAGTCGATGAATAGTGCAGTGAATGGTGTTGAGGGGGTGGATGATGCTATGATGGTGGAACTCGATGGTAGATATGTGAACTATGCCTTCCACTCCTCGATAGCGGGTGCTACGCCACTTGAGGCTACGGCGGCTATGCAGCGAGCACTCGAGTGCGGAGGTGATGCATTGAAAAGTTGCGACCTCCTAATCGTTACGTTGGGCACGGCATGGAGCTATGTTCATCGTGAGTCGGGTAGGGTGGTTGCCAACTGCCATAAGCAGCCAGCAAGACTCTTTGAGCGTAGGCTACTCTCTGTTACGGAAGTTGTTGAGGCACTAAGACGTATTGTGGAGGGTGTCGACAGCCGCGTACTCTTCACTGTTAGTCCTGTGCGTCATATTGGCGAAGGTCTTGAGGATAACTCGCTGAGCAAGGCTACGCTGCGTGTTGCTGTTGCGGAGGTGGTGGCTAAGCATGGTGATAGGGTGGCATACTTCCCCGCCTACGAAATCATGATGGATGATCTGCGCGACTACCGCTTCTATGAGAGCGATATGGCGCACCCCGCACAGCAGGCGGTGGACTACATAGCCACAAAGTTCTTCAATGCAGCGCTCTCGGAACAAACTAAGCAGCGTATGCAACAGGTCGAGAGGGTTATATCTGCAATGGAACATAGGCCCTTCAATCCCTCTGGCGAGAGCTATCGAACCTTCTGTAATAAGCAACTTGAGGTTATAGCATCGTTGCATGATGTAGATTTGACAGAAGAAAAAGAGTTTTTCGAGCGTATGTTACAGATAAATGTGTAACTTTGTGGGATTTTTCGAGATTTTATGAGAGGATTGATTTATAGTGTGCTTGCATGCTGCATGTTGCTTGTGTCGCCATGCAGTGTTGCGGCTCAAGATACTAAGCCACGCTTGGTGGTAAACATCGTCGTTGGCTCGTTGCGTTCTGGCGTTCTGGAGCGCTATGCCGATGGCTTTGGTGAGGGTGGCTTCAAGCGCCTTATGCGTGAGGGCGTAACCTTCACGGATGCGGAGTACGACTACTCGCTTACAACGACCGAGGCGGGCCTTGCGACCATAGCTACAGGTGCACAACCCTCTGTGCATGGCATTATTGGTGGCTACTGGTGGAACCATGTGGACGGCACGCGCGAGGAGCTCGTGGCGGATAAGAAGTCGCACCCCGTGCCATTTAGTACTGGCTCGATAAGCTGCTCTGCCCACCGCATGCACGCACCCACGCTGGGTGATATGGTCATGGCTGCTGACCCACGTGGCAAGCAGGTGACCGTGGCTGTCGACCCACACACCGCCATCGTGCTTAATGGTCGAAGTGGCGTAGCATACTGGGTGGAGCGCAACAAGACATACTGGACCACGTCGTCTGCATACCTCGACCAACTGCCAGTATGGGTGGCGCGATACAATAGCGAGGGCACAAACTCATTCTATGGCCTCGGCCGCTGGACTCCTGTGGGCGATGTCGCCCGCTACCTCAACGATGAGGTGGCTGTGGTTGAGGGCATCAAGGGTAAGAGCACCAAGCTGTTGAGCGATGTAAGCCTCACACTCGACGACTCGGCATACGGAGCTATGTGCTACACCCCTGCGGGTAATAAAATTGTGCTTAAGTTTGCAGCTCAGGTTGTGGCGCACGAGGGTATGGGTAGCGACGACGCTCCCGATGTGCTAAATATCTCACTCGACACGCCCCGCTATATCGCTGAGGTCTACGGCCCAGAGTCTATAGAGTATGAGGATATGCTCTATCGTCTCGATGCCGACCTCGCGGAGTTCTTGTCGTATGTCTATGCTCAGGTGGGTAGTCAGCGTCAGGTGTTGGTCGTGCTCACCTCGGACCACGGCACATCGCCATCGTATAACCCCCAGGATGGACATGAGCGTGAGCGCTTCAACCATCGACAGATGGAGGTCATCGTGAATGCCTTTCTTGGTGCGCGCTATGGCTCGGGAAACTACTTACTCGGATTCGCTAATAATGCCCTATACCTCGACCATGAGTATCTACATGGTAAGAAGTTGAACATCGCCTCGATACAGGAGGAGGTGGCTACGTTTTTGCTACAGCTACGCGGTGTGTCGAGTGCCATGTCGGCAACGGCACTGCGCAACACCAGCTTTGGTGAGGGACGTATGCGTCTTATGCAGCAGTCCTACCACGCTACGCGCTCGGGAGATGTGGTCATTGACTTCATGCCCGGCTGGATGGTCGAGAGTGGCGACTACCGCTCGACATCACATGCGGGATATCGCTACGACCGCAGCGTGCCACTCATCATGTCGGGAGCGGGCATAGTCCCACAGCGCATCACGCGCACGGTTAGCATGACGGTTGTTGCCCCCACCACCGCAGCATTAGTGGGTGTTGAGAGCCCCTGGGCAACCTCCGAGCGCCCCATAGTAGAGTTTAATAGTATAAAATAGAAGATATAAAGTTATGACAAACGACTTAATACAGGATGCTATTGTCGAGGAGTTCTCCATGTTCGACGACTGGCTCGATAAGTATGACTACCTCATCAGCCTTGCCGACTCACTTCCCGCCATCGATCCCGCTAAGCGTACCGATAAGTACCTCATCGAGGGTTGTCAGTCGCGTGTGTGGGTGAGTGCCGAGTTGGTGGATGGCAAGATGCGCTACACGGCAGATAGCGATGCCATCATCACTAAGGGTATCATCGCCCTTTTGGTGCGCGTTATGGATGGTCGCACACCCCAGGAAGCAGCACAGATGGACCTATACTTTGTCGACGCTATAGGCTTGGGTGAGAACCTCTCGCCAACGCGTAGTAATGGCTTGCGTGCCATGATTCAGCAGATGAAACTCGATGCACTAATTTACACTAAGACAGTGAAATAATGACTCCAGAAGAGATTTTGAACGTAGAGAAGAACATCGTTCTCACACTCAAGAATATATACGACCCCGAGATACCCGTGAACATCTACGACCTCGGCCTTATCTACGAGATTAACTTCGAGCCCTCGGGTACCGCCGACATCATCATGACGCTCACAGCGCCCAACTGCCCCATGGCAGATATGCTCCTTGCAGACATCCACCGCGAGGTGAGTAAGGTGCAGGGTGTCGAGAAGGTGAACATCACTCTCACCTTTGAGCCCCAGTGGGATAAGTCTATGATGAGTGAGGAGGCGCTCCTTGAGCTTAACCTCATGTAGTAGGTGCTATGGCGGGCGCAACTCCCGACATCGTGGCGTTGAGTGACGCTGAGCGTGCTGCGCTCTACCATCGTCTGTGCCTTGAGCGTCTTGAGCGCAAGGGTGACGACATAGAGAGTATGCACAGCCATTCGCGTGGTGACTGGGCGCAGACCATATACCGTCTATTGCTTCGCTACCTTGTGACCAAGCGTAATAGGGTGGCGGCAGAGAGACTGGCGGGTAAGGTTGCCTATGGCGTCATCATGCGTGAGTGCGGAACGCTGCGAGGTGTCGAGGCCCTGTTGATAGGTACTTCGGGACTCTTGGAACTGTGTGGCGACGGAGGCTATGCTGCGATGCTACGCCAGGAGTTTGCCCATCTTGCTGCAAAGTACTCCATCAAACCCATGAGTATCGATGAGTGGTGCGTGGAGTGCATAAACCCATATCAGCATCCACTGCTACACCTTGTGCAGGTGGCTGCGCTGTTACATGGCGGAGCTATAACCATCACGAATATCCTTGGTTGCACCTCGTCTAATGACCTTAAGGAGATGTTGGGTGCTCCTATCTCGGAGTATTGGTGCAATCTGCTTGGCGATGCCACACCCCTCGCCCCTCGCCTTGGCGCTACACGACGCACGTTGCTCGGTATCAACTTCGTAGCCCCCGCGATATATGCTTATGGTCGCAGCGTAGGTGTGTCGGACTATGCCGAGCGTAGCATCGCGCTACTTAGAAATCTGCCCGCCGAGGATAATAGATATACCAGGCAGTGGGCACACTACAACATAGCGCCCAAGAGTGCTCTCGAGAGCCAGGCGCTGCTACAACTCGCTGTTGCTAAGTGAGATATATAATAGGTTAGTTTGCCGCTTAGATGGCCTTGAAGCGCTCCTTCATCCACCTCTTCACACGCTTCCAACCCTCCACACCAATAACCGTTAGACCAGCATACTGAGTGGTCTTTGCCATGCCAAAGAGAATGAACCATAGCACGCCCTTTGTGGCTGCGGAGATGGGTAGTAAGGCCTGGGCAAAGGAGAGTATGTAGAAGATGACGCATGCCACAAGAAGCATTACTCCCGTGCGGAATGAGAGCTTCGCAAGGGTGCGCTTTATGGCTGATATGGCGTTGCTAAATAGCTGCTTCATGTTGTGTGCTACTCGTTTGCAATGCCCATGGGGATGTGTACTGCTGGCACGTTACGCAGATGGTCGAGGTGTGACATCTGGTCGTCGAAGAAGATGTGTGGGCGCATAATCTCCAAGACGCGGTCCTTGGATATGCCTCCCAAGAAGAATGCCTCGGTGACCTCCACACCCCAACTCTTAAGGGTGTTCACCACGCGCTCGTGTGCAGGTGCGTTGCGCGCAGTTACTATGGATATCTTCAGCCAGCGACGATAGTCGGGGTTGTGTGCAATGCGCTCTGTTTCAAGCTTCTGTAGATTGGAAATTTTCATTAGTAGGTCTGCCAAAGGGCCTGGGTCGAGGGGACGCTGTGTCGAGGCCTCGTGCTTGTGGAATGCCTGCAGGCCATGCTCCTTGTATATCTTCTCGGACTCGTCGTCGGCAATCACGCCATCGAAGTCGAAGGCTATGCGTAGCTCGTTGTCCGAAACATCATCCATCACCTCGCTGTCGAGCACACGTCCCGCGGCATATCCCGCCTCGCAGGCACGCTTAACATCGCGCTCCGAGGCCGATAGGAAGAGTGAAGCGTTGAAGGCCGGAAGGTACTTATATGGCGATTCGCCCGAGAAGAATGATGCGCGCGTGATGTCCAGTCCGTAGTGCTTGATGGTGCGGAATACGCGTAGTCCTGTCTCGGGGGAGTTGCGCGAGAGGAGTACCACCTCCACGGGCTGCTCCTCGGCGAATATCTCGTTGAAGCTCAGCAGACGCTTTACGAATGGAAAGGCTACACCCTTAGCCAGAGGGTTGTCGATGTTGGCCTCTTGGTAGCGACGATACTCATCCAAGCCGCACTCGTTATATATCTTGTCCGACTCCGAGAGGTCAAAGAGGGCAGATGATGATACTGCCACGACGAGTTTATTCTCTATAGGGTATGCCATAGTAGGGTGGTGTTTATGCAAATATACAAAAAAAATCCAACACGCGAGCCAACTATAAAAGTGGCGCCTGTTGGACTCTCTGGTTGAGCTACCGAGATTCGAACTCAGAATAACAGAACCAAAATCTGCTGTGTTACCGTTACACCATAGCTCAATCGTTGCTCGTAAGCGACCGCAAATAGCGTGTAAAGTTTTGAAATGACAAAATTTTATCGCGGAAAAGCTATGGCTACAGCTTCGCCAAGAACTTCTCGCGGTTAACTACGAAGCGCACGTGGTCACCCTCGCCGATGAGTGTGTCACCGTCGTATGCCGAGATTTTGAATGTGAGCTTGCGACCCTCAACCTCTGTGAGCTCTGCTATGGCGCTGATTGAGCGACCAACCTTTGAGGGCTTGAGGTGTGAGGTAGATATCATCGAGCCGACGGTGGTGTCGCCCTCCTCGAGGTGGAGTGCTACGGCCATCATTGCAGCGTTCTCCATGAGTGCTACCATTGCGGGAGTAGCCAAGACGGCCATATCTCCCGAGCCAATAAATTCTGCGGTGTTGCCCTCGTTGACAACCATCACGCTCTGGTGCTTAAGTCCATTTTCTAACATATTCCGAATAATTAAATTATAGAGCAAAGGTACAAAAAAAACTCAATATGCAGATGATATTGGTGATTAATACGTTATCTTTGTAGTGATAAATTGATATTTTGCCGTGAAGCGCACTCTTTTACTCCTAATGTTTATTGTCGCGACACTCCTCGCCACAACTGTCGATGCCTCAGCGCAGGGACGTCGTCAGCGTGTTAAAGGTGCATCGGCAGCGCGCTGGCAGAGGGATAGGAGTGGCGACTCGGTGTTGTGCATAACATTATTGCCGATACGAGTAGGCGTGGGCTTGAACCTTGCGGAGCATCAGCGTATGATACGTGCTGTGAAAAAGGTGTACCCTCTTGCGCTGGATGCGGCGGTGCGTCTTGAAAAGCTGGATGAGGACCTCGAAAAGTTACAGATAAAAAAGGATCGTAAAGCCTATACAAAGGCGCTGGAAGATGCTCTTAAAGAGGAGCTTACACCCGTACTGTGGAAGATGACGCGCTATGAGGGTAAGATACTGCTTAAGCTCCTCGATCGCGAGACCAACTACACGGCATTTGCGCTAATCAAGGATATACGCTCGGGCTTCACCGCGGGCTTCTACCAGGCCATAGCCAAGCTTTTTGGCACCAACCTAAAACTGGAGTACGACCCCACGGGTGAGGATGCTGTTTTGGAGCTTATAGTGCTCTACTACAAGGCAGGACTGCTGTAGTGGCGAAGAGTGTGTTGTTTTTTACCGATAAATTAGTATCTTTGCACGATGATTGATCGTGAAACCATAGACCGAATATACGCTGCTGCCAATATCGTAGATATTGTTGGCGACTACGTTACGCTCAAACGAAAGGGCGTAAACTATGAGGCGTGCTGTCCCTTCCACCAGGAGAAGACCCCATCGTTCAAGGTCTCGCCTGCACGTGGTATATACAAGTGTTTCGGTTGTGGTAAGAGCGGCAATGCCATCAACTTCGTGATGGAGAGCGAGAGTGCCACCTATCCTGAGGCACTACGCATCATAGCCAAGCGATATGGTATCCCCGTCAAGGAGGAGGAGATGACGCCCGAGGACCTG
>JAGCLX010000030.1 GCA_017646785.1 Alistipes sp. | reverse complement strand
GTTCTTGAGCTTTGAACGCACGAATGCGGGACCCTTACCGGGCTTGCAGTGCTGGAAGTCAACAACGATGAATGTCTTACCCTCCATCTCAACGCACATGCCAATCTTAATGTCAGATGCTGTAATAGTCATAATAATATGGTTTTTTAGTTAATTTGTATATCCTAAAAGTGTTGTGTTGCTATGATTACAACCGCGCAAAGATAGTAAAAAAAAATAGTAATGAGAAATTTTTCCTATATTTGCGTAGTTTTTGTGCCGTACATAGCACTAATTAAGCGTTATGACTATGATAGACAAACAACATGGTCTGCCCGAGAGTAAGACATTCTCGGCTGACGACAGAAGATTTATGCGTATGGCAATAGAGCTCTCGGTGAAGAATATTGACGAGGGCGGTGGTCCCTTTGGTGCGGTCATCGTCAAGGATGGCAAAGTGGTGGCTACGGGTGCTAACCGCGTAGTTCCGAATAACGACCCCACGGCACATGCCGAAGTTATGGCGATACGAAATGCGTGCAGGGAGCTTGCTACCTTCGACCTCTCGGGATGTACGGTCTACGCCTCGTGCGAGCCATGCCCCATGTGTTTGAGTGCGATATATTGGGCGGGCATAGACCGCATCTGCTATGCCAACACCAAGCGCGATGCCGCGGCGATAGATTTCGACGACTCGTTCATCTATGACCAGCTGCGCCTGGACTACGACCGCCGAAGCATCCACTGCGAGCACTTTATGCGTGACGAGGCCCTCGCTGCATTCCGCAAGTGGGAGGATACGGTGGATAAGATAGAGTATTGATTTGTAAATATTTATAAGACTATGAACCTGAAATATAATGTTGATGACCGCTTGCCTGCTGGGCAGTTAGCGATGTACGCCATTCAGTGGTTTGTGCTCTGTATCGCCGTTGTATCTACAAGCGTCTTTGTGGCAACGGGTACGCCCGAGGAGCGACTCTTCTTCTCGCAGAGGCTCTTTGCCGTTACGGGCATCGCGGGCCTTTTGCAGGTGTTGTGGGGACATCGCTTGCCTATTGTTGTGGGTCCCGCCGCTGTGCTCCTTGTGGGTGTTATGGCGTCGCTCGCGGCGAGTGCCGATGTCTCGGCGATATATAGCTCGATTGCTATTGGTGGCGTGCTGGTTACGCTTCTTACGATTGGCGGCCTTATGCGCTATGTGCAGCGCATATTCACGCCCCGCATCGTTGTTGTAATACTGATGCTTATCGCCACTACGCTTGCCCCCACCATTACAAATCTGGTCTTTCCTGCGCGCGCCTCACACGATGAGCATATCTTCGGACTTCTCTTTGCGGTTGTGGGCGTGGTGCTTATGGTTGTTGCCAATCGTAACCTCAAGGGCGTGGCCAAGAGCCTTGTAATTCCTGCCGCTCTGGTGGTGGGTAGCGCTGTATATTTTACCATTTTTGATGCACCACAGCATGTCGAAAGTGCTGCTTCGGTGCGTGGCCTCGTTGTCGAGGAGTTTGTCTTCGACTGGAGCCTCGTTGTAGCGTTTGTGATTTGCTATATTGCACTTGCAATCAACGATATAGGCTCTATGGAGTCGCTCGGTGGCATGCTCGGCATCAAGGACATGGACAAGCGCATGAAGCGCGGTATGCGCATTACGGGTGCTATGAACATCGTGGCAGGTGCGATGGGTGTCCTCGGTCCTGTGAACTACTCTATGAGTCCGGGTGTTATTGCATCAACGGGCTGTGCTTCGCGCTATGCTCTCATCCCCGCTACACTCTTGCTGGCGGCGTGTGCCCTCTTCCCCGATGTCATCTGGGTGCTCACGGCAATCCCCTCGCCCGTAATCGGTGTAATATTGCTATTTTTGATGGGCACGCAGCTCGCAGCATCCTACGAGATGATGCAGTCGACACGCTCGGCTACGACCTTTGCCGATGCTCTCACGCTCGGCTTGCCTATCATGGTAGCCATGCTCTTCCAGCTTATGCCAAAGGGTATCGCACCTGCGGTTATTCAGCCCTTGGTGGGTAACGGTTTTGCCGTTGGAGTCATCGTGGTGATGATTATGGAGCATGTTATAAATCGCTCAAAGAGTTGATTTATAGGTGAAAAGCGATACGGTAATATAATTAATGGGCGTAAAGTTGTTAAATAGAAATTGTTTAATTACCTTTGCGCCCTGATTTTTCAAGCAATTTACACATATTTATATAACTAACCCTAATTTTTACCAATATGAGAGATTGGTTTGACAGTGTGTTTCTGGGCCCATCAGTAGCACATACTGTATTCATTTTGGCGATTGTCATTGCCTCGGGTTTGGCTTTGAGTCGCATCAAGATTAAGGGTATCTCGTTGGGTATGACCTGGATTCTCTTTACGGGTATCGCAGCGGGTCATGTGCTCGGCATGTTCGATGCATCGGATGCAATCCACCACGACACCCTACATTTCGTCAAGGAGTTTGGTCTCATTCTCTTTGTGTTCTTCATCGGTCTGCAGGTGGGACCTTCGTTCTTCTCATCACTCAAGGGTGGTGGCTTGAAGCTTATCGGTCTTGCAGCCCTTGTAATCGTGCTTGGTGCTGGTGTAACCCTCGCCATCCACTACATCACTGGCGAGCCATTGCCTACAATGGTGGGTATCATGTCGGGTGCTGTTACAAACACTCCTGGTCTTGGTGCTGCACAGCAGGCATTTGCTGACTCGGGCATCGTAGACCCCGAGCTAACCAAGTCTATCTCACTTGGTTACGCTGTGGCTTATCCCTTGGGTGTTGTCGGCATCATTGCCACAATCATCATCATGCGCTATGTCATGCGTGTTGACTTCAAGAAGGAGGATGAGGCACTTAAGGCGTTGAGCAACGAGTCTAACTTGCCACACCGCTACTCTGTAGAGTTCACAAACGAGATGCTCGAGGGTAAGACTATCGCTATTGCGCATATGCTTATCAACCGCCAGTTTGTGGTATCGCGCATCATGCACTCATCGGGTGAGATCGTTATGGCTGATGGTAACTCGAAGCTCTCGATT
>JAGCLX010000029.1 GCA_017646785.1 Alistipes sp. | reverse complement strand
CCTCCCAGAGCTTAAGGCTATGGGTGTAGATATCGTATGGTTGATGCCAATTAGTCCAATCGGCGTTGATGGCCGTAAGGGTACTCTCGGCTCATACTACTCAATCATCGACTACAAGGCCGTGAACCCTGAGTTCGGTACTATGGAGGATTTCGATAAGTTCCTTGCTACAGCTCACGACCGCGGTCTCAAGGTTATCATCGATTGGGTGGCTAACCACACATCACGCGATGCTAACTGGTGGAAAGAGGGTAAGACTGATTGGTATGTTATGGACGAGGCTACAGGCCTTCCTATCGTAGAGTACGACTGGACAGATATCGCTAAGCTTAACTACAAGAACGAGGATTTGCGTGTTGCTATGATCGATGCCCTCAAGTTCTGGATTGAGAAGGGTGTTGACGGCTACCGTTGCGACGTTGCTATGAATGTTCCTGGTGACTTCTGGGCTGAGGCTTGGAAGCAGGTTCGTGAGATTAACCCAGATGTCTATCTCTTGGCTGAGGGTGAGGAGCAGTGGTTGCACGAGGCAGGCTTCGAGGCTACTTACGCTTGGGAGCTCCACCACATCTTCAACGCTATGGCTAAGGGTGGCAGCGAGACTAAGAACGTAGCTGGTGACGGCACCATCAAGACTGACGCTAAGACCGTAGCAGACTTGAAGGAGTACCTCGCACGCGACGACGAGAAGTACCCTGCACCCGCAATGCGCCTTATGTTCACATCTAACCACGACGAGAACTCATGGGCAGGTACTGAGTTCGAGCGCATGGGCGATGCACACAAGACCTTCGCAGCTCTCACATTCGTATTGCCTAAGAGCCAGCCACTCATCTACACTGGTCAGGAGATTGCTCTTAACCGCCGTCTTCAGTTCTTCGAGAAGGACTCTGTAGTGGAGCTTGTTGACCTTGAGTATGGCAAGGAGTATCGCGACTTCTACAAGTCACTCTGCGCATTCCGTCACAACAACGATGTTCTTGCTGCTGGTGACGAGGTGGCTCCTATCGTATATGTAGAGAACGCTCCCGAGACAGTTCTTGCATTCACACGCGAGAAGGGCGACAACAAGGTGTTGTGCATCTTCAACTTCTCTGCTGAGCCCGCTGCACTCACTATCACTGAGGAGGCTGCTGGTGACTACACATGCGCTTGTGGCCAGGCTAAGAGCTTCGCTGCTGGTGATGTTGTAGAGCTTGAGCCATGGGGTTTCATGCTTTTGTCTAAGTAATTACAAACATCTGGAGTACGCTACTCATATCGGGTGGCGTACTCCGTCTATATTTAAGGGTTAATGACATACAAAAATCCCGAATGGAGCTATTCTGCAGTGCTCTACGAGCTTAACGTAAGGCAGCTCACCCCTGAGGGGACGTTTGCTGCGGCAATGGAGCGCCTGCCATTTCTTCGCTCGATAGGCATCGACGCCATCTGGCTTATGCCTATCTACCCTATCGGTATCGAGGGCCGCAAGGGCACACTTGGTTCGTACTACTCCATCCGCGACTATAAGGGCATAAACGAGGAGTTCGGCACGGAGGATGACTTCCGCAATTTTGTGAATTGCGCACATGCACTGGGCATGAAAGTTCTCCTTGACTGGGTGGCTAACCACACAGCGCGTGATGCACGATGGATTACGGAGCGCCCCGCAGATTGGTACGAGCGCGACGAGAATGGTGTGGCCAAGGTACCATGGGACTGGACAGACACCGCAAAGCTAAACTATGCTAACCATGATGTGTGGCGCGGTCATATAGAGGCTATGCGCTATTGGGTAGAGGAGTTTAAGGTTGACGGCTTCCGCTGCGACATGGCTATGCTCGTACCCATAGAGTTCTGGCAGGAGGCAGCAGCAGAGTTGCATGCTATCAAGTCCGACATATTCATGCTGGCTGAGGCTGAGGAGGATAACCTCTTCGACAAGGCCTTCAACATGAGCTACCAGTGGAACATCCACCATATTATGTGCGACATAGCCAAGGGAGCACGCCGCGTGTGGGATCTACGCAACGCCATACACGCCGAACGTGCTAAGTATCCACGCGAGGCGATGCGCATGAGCTTCACTTCAAATCATGATGAGAACTCGTGGAGTGGCTCGGAGCAAGAGCGATTTGGCAACGCACTGGAGGTGATGACCGCAATGACCTTCCTTATGCCATCAACCATGCCCCTTATCTATACAGGTCAGGAGGTAGGTTACAACCACTCGTTCGAGTTCTTCGAGCGCGATTCTATCCCCACTGAGCTATACGCCGAGAACCGCACTACGGAGCTATATCGACGTCTTGCATCACTCAAGCACAGCGAGGCGGCATTGGCTGCCGGTGAGCGAGGCGGCGAGATTATAGAGATCGAGAATAACGCCAAGGATTGCATGATGACCTTCGTGCGAGAGGTACGTGGTAGCCGCGTGGTGGCTATAATGAACCTATCGCCCTACACCATTCACGCCGACTTCAACACAGGCATCTACGCTGGTACATACCACGATGCTATCACGGGTGAGCGTGTGGAGCTACACAGCCACGTCGACGAGTACATAGCACCTTGGAACTACCGCATATTGGTAAAAAAGCAGTAATATGAAAAGAGTAATAACAATTGTGATGTTTATGGCTGTGGCACTCGCTGCCACGGCTGCAAAGCCCAAGATTGACATTAAGCATATCGAGCCACTATCATGGTGGGTAGGCATGGAGATGCCGCTGCAACTTATGGTCAACGGCGAGGCAATCGCGGAGTGTGACGTTGAGATACTGCCCACAGGTGCAGGCGTGGAGGTCACCGCCATACACAAGGCCGAGAGCCCCAACTACATCTTCGTGGATGTAGCCATCAGCAATGAGGCTCAGGCGGGCGACTACACCCTACGCTTCACTAACGGCAAGCGCAAGCTTGATTATAAGTACACCATTGCCGAGCGCAGAGAGGGTTCACGCGAGCGTGAGAGCTTCACAACAGCCGACTTTGTATACCTTATCATGCCAGATCGCTTTGCAAATGGTAACCCCACTAACGACAGCACCGACGATACCGAGGAGAATGCAGACCGCTCAAAGCCTGGTCGCCGTCATGGTGGCGACCTCGAAGGTATGATTGCTCACCTCGACTACATCGCCGACCTCGGAGCTACAGCCATCTGGTCTACTCCCCTACTCTTCGACAACGAGAATGGCGCGTCGTATCACGGCTACTCATGCAGCGACTACTACCTCATCGACCCACGCTACGGCACCAACGACCTCTTCAAAACCTATGTAGAGGAGTGTCACAAGCGCGATCTTAAGGTTATCATGGACATCGTACCTAACCACAGTTCTACGACACACTGGTGGTACAACGACCAGCCCTTTGCAGACTGGACACACCAGTGGGATAAGTACACTCAGTCGAACTGGACATTCTCAACTAACATGGACTTCAACGCCTCTAAGGCGGACCTCTACCAGATGGAGAGTGGATGGTTTGATAGCTCGATGGCAGATATGAACCTCGACAATCCATACCTACTACGCTACTTCCAGCAGTGGGCTATTTGGTGGATTGAGTACTCTAATCTCGATGGTTTCCGAGTTGACACATACCCCTACAATGAGAAGGGCCCAATGAGCGAGTGGTGTAAGGCTGTGATGGCAGAGTATCCCAACTTCAACATCGTGGGTGAGGTGTGGACATCGTCTATCCCACAGCTTGCATACTGGCAGGGTGACAACTACAACAAGGATGGCTTCAACTCACACCTTAAGTCAATCATGGACTTCCCGCTTCACGATGCTATACGCTCGGCGATGACCGAGAGTGGCAACGCCGGCTGGGGTCAGGGCATGACACGCATCTATGACGTAGTATCGCACGACTTTGTCTACCACGATCTTTCAAACATGATGATTATGGCGGCGAACCACGATACTGACCGTATTGGTGACGTATGTGAGGGCGACGCTCGCAAGATGAAGATTGTCGCTACGCTACTCTGCACAATGCGCGGTATGCCTCAGATACTGTATGGCGACGAGCTTATGTTCCGCTCTACAGACCGCTCAAAGGGCCACCCAACGCTTCGTGTAGACTTCCCCGGTGGCTGGGAGGGTGACGCCGTTAACCTCTTCAACCGCGAGGAGCAGAGCGGCGACCAGAAGGATGTATTCGACCACACACACGCCCTTATGAACTGGCGCAAGTCGAAGGAGGTCATCCACACTGGTAAGACCATGCACTTCATCGACCGCGACAACACCTACGCCTTCTTCCGCTACAACGACACGGAGTTGGTGTTCGTATACGTTAACAACTCCGACCAGGAGCGTACAGTGCTTTGGGCTCGATATGCTGAGATTACAAATGGCCTCATCGAGGGTCGCGATGTACTCACAGGCGAGAGCGTGAAGATGGACAACCTCAAGGTTGCACCCATGACATCTATCGTTGTTGAGTTCACTCGATAGGCGTCACACACGCCATTTAGGGAGGGTTGGTAAAAATATTACTAGCCCTCCTTCTCGTTTTGGGAAATTTTGCTTATATTTGTATAAGTGAAAGTGTGAAACCCCAAACAGATTAGGTTATGAAAAGAGTACTATTGACCCTTATGGTGTTGTTATCAGCAGGAGCATTATCAGCACAAAATCCCATAGGCAAGACCCTTGCTGAGGCACAGATTGAGTATGACCGTGCAGTGGCCAAGCAGAAGCTCGCCATCGATGAGATTAAGAACGAGGAGCGTCGCATCACCGAGGCAGCTAAACAGCGTCTTGATGCTTCATATGAGGAGTTAAACGCTGAGAAAGAGCGCACTAAGCTTGTTGTTGAGGAACAGAAACGCAAGGTGGCAGAGGCTAAGCAGAGATTGGCTGACGCAAACACACGCTACAAGCAGGAGTCAACACGCACAAAGCAGGAGATAGCAGCAGCTAAGGCTCGCACAAAGGCTGTTATTGAGGAGAATAAGAGTGCTGTGGCATCTGCCAAGGCTGAGATTGCCCGCATCAAGATTGAGGAGAACAGCGCTAAAAGTAAGCAATAGCAGACTCCTTATAAATAAAAATATGGTGTCCAATATTTTTTGGGACACCATATTTATTTACGCTCCTCTTGAGACCAATCCTTAAAAGGATGTTCGCGGAGGTGGGAGTTGTAATAGCGTCGTTCACTTGTGACCTCGCGGCCTATCCATGCGGGAAGCTCTACCCTCTCATCCTCCGTTGCAAGCTCTATCTCGGCAACAACAAGACCCTCATTATCACCATGGAACTCATCTACCTCGATGGTGTGACCCGCATAGTCTACATAGTAGCGTACCTTATCTATCACTGCGCCCTCGGCAAGCTGTAAAAGCTCCATTGCCTCCGTAACCTCTATCTCCCGCTCCCACTCATAGCGCGAGAGGCCTCCATTTTGCGATGGGCCCTTGATTGTCAACCACGCGCCACCATCGCCAATGCGCACACGTACCGTGCGACTACCCGATGCGATATATCCCTGCACAAGGTGCATAGAGTTGTGGGCGAAATGTTTATACTCGCCCACAACCTTATACTTTCGCTCTATCTCTTGCGCCATAACTCTTACATCTCGGGAGCAAACATAGGATCCCACGAAGGAAGCATAATGGGCTTCTGCTCCAAAAGCTTGAGTGTCTCGGCTGGGATATACTTCTTGTCTACAACAACACGGAACATATACTCTTCAAACCACTCATCAGTCATAATGAGGTTGCCCTTCCAACCAGACTGAGGTCCCCAACTATTCTCAACCATCCACTTCTTAGCGTTACCATCCTCATCGAGGTCAACAGCGATGAGTGTCATGGCATGTGACGAACCACTTGCGAATGTGCGAACACGCTCCTCCTTATTCATTGGGAACTCAACACCCATCAACGACTCATAGTCGAAGTTATTGATGTCGAGAGTACCCTTCTTCGAGAGCAGGAACTTACCCACGTCGCAAGAGAAGTACATCGCTGTGTTATCCTTGATTGAAGCGATGGCAAGAGCCTTAACCTCGTCAATGGGGAGGTTTAGGTATACCCAGTTGTCACCATCATACACATGGCGGTCGTACTCAATCTCATAGACCTTGTGATACTCACGCGAGGGGTCGTTCATCACCATAACAAAGTCATTCTCAAGGTCGAGGTCACCAAAGTACTCAGCATAAAATGACTGGGGTGTGTAGGTCTTAGTGTCAACAACATTACCATCCTTGTCGCGACGTGTCCACTCAAACTCTGTGGGAGGCACGCCGTATGCGCGAACGAGCATAGAGTATATCTCGGTGAGCATCTCTGTCTTGAGAGCAACGGTTGAGCGACGATCCTTCTGGTTACGGAGCTTGAGACCAAACTCACGCAACTTGAGCTTAATGAGGTTACCCACCTGCGCGGTGTTGTTCGACTGGTAGTTCTCGGGCATTACCTCTGCAGGAACAACACCATACTTCATAACAAGGTTAGACACGCCTGTAAACTGGCCACCATCATTCAGAGGGTTCTTGAACAACCACTCCACCTGACGATCCTCCATGGGGAGGTGCTTGGTGTCGATTACAGCCTGCAAGAAGAGGTTAGACTTCTCCAACTGGTCGTAGACGAAGAGGTAGTTCTGCGAGAACTCCATCTCGGCAAGACCCTGCTCCTCAATCATCTTGGCACGCAAAACGTTAAGGCCGGTGAACAACCAGCAACGACCCGACTGGTGCTGATCTGTGATACCCTTAGTCTTTACGCGGTGAGAGAAGTGGGTGTCGATCATCGCAAGGTTGTCGGCATTTGTTGCAAGGTCACTAATCGAGTTGAACGCCATGGCATTACGCGCTGCACGCTCGGCTGCACTGTTAGTCTGTCCAAGGCGAATCTCCTGCATCATAGCCTCAGTGATGCCACCCTTATCCTGCTGGGCTGTAGCTGTGCCAATGGCCATAACTGCCACGGCAAGAGTAATTAATCGTTTCATATCATTTAGTATTTATTATATTTTTCGTTTCAACACCCTACACGAGTATCTACTTTACGGGAACAAATATAGGAAAAAATTATGAATTATCCCCTTCGAAGCATGGTATTTCGCATAATTTTCCTATCTTTGTGCGGATATTGTATATATGCTTACGTCATTGGCATTTTAGCAATTTGTAAAACGTATAACACAACAACTTAACATAGTTAATAACGATGCTACGAATGAGAATTTTCAGACTTATATCACTCGCGGCAATGCTTCTGCTCGGAGCTTGCAACGCTGCACACCAGAATGTACTTTACTTGCAGGATGTTGAGAGCGGATCGGAGATTGTTCTTCCCGACAACTACCTCATTCGTCTTAAGCCACTCGATCAGGTTACCATCGTTATCAACAGTAGCACACCCGAATTGGCCATCCCATTCAACTCATCATCGGGCTACATCTCTATCTCGGGTAATGGTACAACAAGCACCACTGGCGAAACAAGCCTCCAGATATTTACAATCGACAGCGAGGGATATATCAACGTACCTATCATTGGTAAGGTACACTGTGCTGGCATGACACGTGAGCAGCTCGCAGCGGAGATTGAGCGACGCATCGTAGAGGGTGGTTACCTCGTCGACCCACAGGTAAATGTACGCTTTAAGAACCTTACCCTCTCAGTCATCGGCGAGGTAGCCAAGCCCGGAAGATATGGCATTGGCAAGGATCAGATATCTATCCTCGAGGCTCTTGCTTTGGCTGGCGACCTTACCATCTATGGTAACCGTTCTGACGTTGCAGTTATTCGCAATGTAGACGGCAAGAGTATTGTAACAAAACTCGACCTACGCTCAAGCGAGATATTCTCGTCACCCTGCTTCTACCTCGAGCAGAACGACATCATCCTCGTTAGCCCCAACAAGTATAGGGCTGCAGCAGCTGAGATTAACCAGAACCGCTCGTTCTGGATCTCCATCACCTCAACTGCCGTATCAATTGCAACGCTCTTGGTTACAATTTTAGGTCAAAAATAGGAACATATACTCATAACTATAAAACACCAAACGTATATGACACAATATAGAGAGGAAAACCTCGATACAAACACATCAGATACCGTAAAAATCAGCTTGCAAGATTGCGTTCGCATGATACTATCGAACTGGTATTGGTATCTGCTCTCGGCCGTGGTGTTCATTGGTGCAGCTACGCTCTACATCCAGAGCACAGCGCCCAAGTATCTACGTAAGGCGACCATCATGGTGGAGAGCGAAGAGAAGTCTATCGGTTCGGACCTCATGGCATTGGGCAGCTTTGTTGGTGGCATGGGTGGCGGTAGCTCTATTGACACCGAGATTCAGCTCATCAAGTCACGTAACGTAATGGAGAAGATTGTTAATCGCTACGATCTCTCTACACAATACGCAACTAGAGATGGTCTAACACCAGTTGACCTCTATGGCTGTGTACCTATGGTAGCTACATTCACCGAGGGTGCAGACACCGTTAAGGGCTCGTTCAAGTATCGCGTCACCGAGAGTGGCATGGTTAGAATTCACGGGTTCGAAGATGATGATAAATTCACCGCTGAGGTTGCACCTGGCGACACCATCGTCACACCTCTTGGTAAGCTCACCCTCGCAGCAACACCATTTGCATTTGACACTCGCGAGGTGACAGTAACAAAGAGTACTCTAAATTCGACTATTGAGCACTATCGTGAAATTTTGATATGCGACAAGGCTAATAAACAGGCATCAGTTATCTCGATTGCATTAGAGGATGATATCCCTGCGCGTGCCGACGACATCATCAACGGCGTGATTGAGGAGTATGACATCAATGCCGTGAGCGCTAAGCGCGAGAAATCTCAAATCACTGCAGAGTTTATCAACGAGCGCCTTGCTACACTGCGCGATGAGCTCAACCTTATTGACGTTGAAGTTTCTGATTACAAGAGAGAGAACCTTATCTTCAGCCCCGTAGATGAGGCGATGATAAGCGCGGAGGAGATTCAGCAGCTCAAAGAAAATGCATTATCTCTGGAGGCAAACCTCGAGATGACAAGATATGTCTACGAGTATGCAACCGAGAATAGCGACGAGCTTCGCCTTATTCCTGCATCCATCACCTTGGCTACAGGTGCTTCGGAGGCCCTCTCTGCACAGATTGAGCGATACAACAACAGCCTCTTGGAGTACCAGCGTCTATCACAGTCTGAGACCACTACCAACCCCATACTTGTTAACCTCAAGACACAGCTTGTAGCTATGCACGAGGCGGTGATATCGTCACTCGAGTCGCACGTTGCTACCCTTGAGCTACAGATGGAGCAGGTAAGACGCGAACAGGTCAAGGCAGATAGCCGCATGGAGGGTTCACCTACAAAGGAGCGCGAGTTGCTTGCTATTATGCGTCAGCAGAAGGTAAAGGAGCAGCTCTACATCTACCTGCTTACAAAGATCGAGGAGAACACCCTCGCCAATGCCACTGCCAATAGCAACACTCGTGTTATCGATGCTGCACATGGTGACGATAAGCCCATCAGCCCCAATCCACTAATGATATACGTTGGAGCACTCTTCATGGCTTTGGCACTACCCTTTGCACTCTTCTACTTACGAGAGATGTTCAACACTAAGGTGCGCTCACGTAGCGATATCGAGGGTGCAATCACTGTTCCATGCCTTGGAGAGATTCCTATGCACGCGGGCAAGATGAGTGAGTGCATCGTTGTCAACGAGGAGAGCTACGACTCTGTGAGCGAGGCATTCCGCATGCTGCGCGTAAACCTCAGCTTTATGCCCCAGTATAAAGATAGTAAGGTGATTATGGTCACATCATCGCTACCCGATAGCGGCAAGACATTCGTAGCTGCGAACCTCGCAGCAACATTGGCAGCTAGTGGCAAGAGCGTGGTGATTGTCGACCTTAATCTTCGTCGTTGCACACTCTCTAAGCAGCTCGGCCACCGCAATGACACGCTTGGAGCAAGCAGCTACCTCGTAGGTAAGACAAGCTCACTCAACGACATTATCACTAAGGGTGTAGTCAATGGCGTAGACATGGTATTTGCAGGTCCTCTGCCCACTAACCCAATTGATATGTTGATGTCTGCGCGCATGGCAGAGCTTATTGGTGAGCTACGCGCACGCTACGACTATGTAATCATCGACAGCGTACCTGCACTTGCCATTGCTGATGCCATCATCATTGACACCCACGTAGACTTGACTCTATATGTTGTGCGCCATGACAGCCTCGAGTGTGAGCAGCTCAGCGACATCGAGCGTCTTAACATTGAGAAGCGCTTCCACAACATGGGCGTAATACTCAATGGCGTAAGACATATCAAGAGTGATTACGGATATGGCTACTATAACGACGATGAGTCGTCGGCAGGAAAGCGTCGCATGAAAAAAGTCGCGTCGCTCATGAAGAAGTAGCACGAAGCAACAATGGTCACGCAGTAGACACTGCAACTGAGTTGATACAATAAGTGCCTGTTCAGCATATTTGTTGAACAGGCACTTATTTTTTGAAGTTCTCTAACAGTAACTATCGGCGTGAAACATACTGTTTGATAACACCTCGCTTCGAGCCGCGAATAAACTCGATGAGCTTGTTACGCTCAGGGCTCTCAGCAACCTCCGCCTCGGCCTTATCACATCCAGACTGGTAGTTCAACTCGCTCTGGAAGAGGATGCGGCAAGTGTTGTGAATAGAAGCAATCTGCTCCTCGGTAAAGCCACGACGCGAAAGACCAATCTTGTTGATGCCGGCGTAGTGTGTCTCGCCATTTGTGGCGATGATGTAGGGAGGGATATCCTGTGTTACAAGAGCACCACCCTGAATCATACAGTGGTCACCAACGTGTACCCACTGGTGAATTGCTGCGTGGCCACCGATAACTACCCAGTCACCAATCTCCACCTCACCCGCGAGAGATACGCGGTTGGCGATGACGCAGTGGCTACCCACAACGTCGTCGTGTGCAACGTGCACATAAGCCATGAGGAGGTTATTGCTACCAACGACAGTAGTGCCTCGTGATGCTGTACCACGTGCGATGGTTACACACTCTCGGATATCGTTATAGTCACCAATCACAGCTGTAGTCTGCTCACCCTCGAACTTAAGATCCTGAGGGAGGCATGCAATGCACGCACCGGGGTGCACCTTGTTGCCCTTACCCAAACGAGCACCATTATAGATGCAGGCGTGGGGGCCTATCCAGCAGTCGTCGCCAATGACTACATCACCCTCGATATAGGCAAAGGGCTCGACAGTTACGTTCTTACCAATCTTAGCATCGGGATGTACGTATGCCAAATTACTAATCATAGAAAGTTGATATTTGTTTATGTCCTATTTTGTGTTTACTATCTATTCTTGACAATCTGTGCGGTGAGTATCGCCTCACACACCAACTGTCCGCCTACGAAAGCCTTAGCCTCGGCTGTGCAGATGCCACGACGCATATCCGAAATGTGACACTCAAGCTGCAATGTATCGCCTGGGACAACCTTACGCTTCCACTTCACGCCATCAGCCTTAAGGAAGTATGTAGAGTAGCTCTCGGGGTTCTCCACGCGGTTAAGCACAAGAATACCACAGCACTGTGCCAATGCCTCGATGATAAGCACACCAGGCATAACAGGCTCCTCGGGGAAGTGACCTACGAAGAAGGGCTCATTCATAGAGACCTGCTTGATACCTCCAATGGCGTTTTCATCAATGTGGAACACACGATCTACAAGCAAGAATGGAGGACGGTGAGGAAGCAATGCTTTGATTTGGTTAATATCCAAAAGGGGCTGATTTTTAGCGCTATACTTGAACAGTGGCTTCTCGCCGCTACGACGTATCGAGCGTGAGAGCTCCTTCATGAACTCCGTATTTGCGAAGTGGCCAGGACGTGTAGCCCATACGCGGCCCTTAATGCGCATGCCAAGTAGGGCGAAATCACCAAGAAGGTCGAGGAGCTTATGACGTGCAAGCTCGTTGTTAGCGCGCAACTGCTGATTGTTCAAGTAGCCACCAGTGATGCGGATATCCTCCTTGCCAAACACCTTCTTGAGGTGGTCGAGCTGCTCATCAGTTACGGGGTTCTCCACAACGACGATAGCGTTGTCGAGGTCACCACCCTTGATGAGGTTCATCTTCATCAGAGGCTCAAGCTCGTGGAGGAAGACGAAGGTACGACACATAGCTATATTCTCCTGGTAGTTGTCAGCATAGTTGTATGTAGCATACTGGTTGCCCACAACCTTTGAGTTGTAGTCCACGTGTACCGACACAGAGAACTCATCATCGGGATACAATACGATAGCTACGCCCTTCTCTGGCAGAGTATATACCTGCTTCTCTGTCACCTCATAGTAACGACGCTCAGCGTTCTGCTCCACTACACCCACCTCAGTAATGCGTGTTGCATACTCAAGAGCCGAGCCATCCATGATGGGAGTCTCGGGGGCATTGATGTCGATAGTTGCATTATCAACGCCGAGTGTCCAAAGTGCTGAGATAATATGCTCTATGGTACTTACCTTAGCCTCGCCCTTCTCTATTGTTGTACCGCGCGATGTGTCCGACACATACTCGCACAATGCAGGCACCTCGGGAGCGCCCTCAAGATCAACACGACGAAATGTTATGCCATGATTCTCCTCAGCGGGATTTACTGTCATCTTAACCTGCAATCCTGTGTGCAGACCCTTACCCTCGAAAGAAATTGACGCGGCAAGAGTACATTGTTTGGTTGCCATAACTCTATATATTTTTAGTTACTATCAAACGATAAAATCGCATTAATGGGACAAATATACTAAAAAAAATAAAAAAAATTACTACTTTTGCTCTGAAATATTATAACACATGACAGACTCGAAAAACATATCAACGAACAGAGGTCCATCACGCCAACAGCCAAGAGTGCGTCGTCGTTCTCACGTAGATCTTGAAGATATTCGCTCGGAGAGTTTTGGTGAATGGCTATATAGTCATCGCATGGGCATAATAGCTGTTATAGTGAGTTCTATACTCGGAGGCGTGTTCATCGCCACAGCACGCGTTGATGTCGAAGTGCGACCCATAGAATACATCGTGGAATTTGTCGATGCCGAGCCTACAGCAGAGGAGATAGAGAAGCTCAAGGAGAAGCGCGACAAGCTACAGGAGGATATCAACCGACGCCTTGCCGCCATCGAGAAGGTGAAGAACGTGCAGTCTAACGAGTCTGCAGAGGAGGGTGGATCGCAGAGTCAAACCTACGACAGCGAGACGCAGCAGATGATGGATAAAGTGGCATCGGACATGGCATCGAACCGCAGCGACTATGAGAGTGGCATGCGCGATGTCAAGGGCATCGGCAAGGGCGGCACAGGCACTGGCGCCGGAGGCAAGAAGGGTGATGGCAAGGATAGCAACTTCAAGGGTGCGGTAACCGTATCATACGACATCAACTATGTGAAAGGAACAAAGAGAGTGGCTCGCACGGCGCGCGCCTCACTATACAAGCCCGCCTACCGAGCGAAGGGCGAGGGTGTGGTTGTCGTAGAGGTTAGGCTTAACCGCAACGGCACGGTGACCAGCGCCATTGTACGCTCTTCGACCAACCCCGAGTTGGATAGCTATGCACGCAACGCCGCACTCAATGCCGGCACGCTATTTAACATCGACCCTGAGGCTCCCGTGAGCAATGTAGGAACAATAACTTACACTTTTGTGGCTCAATGACAAAGACTCGCTACATACGCCTTGTGACACTCCTGATCATGACACTTGTGATGCTCTCCACATCGGAGAGCTACGCCTCATGCATCGATGCGTACCACACAGATGTCACCCACGAGTGCCACGATGAAGATAGCAGTCATTCTATCGTTACGTTAGGTATCAACAATAGTGTTGCATTAGCAGTAAACCCTACGACAACACAAAACGTTACACCCATAGTGCGCACCACATTGCGAACTAATAATGGCATTGAGCGCGCACAGCAATATACAAGAACAACAGCCGCTATAGATAATACCACTTCGGCAGCAAGATACGGATTGTATAACCATAAAATATTATTTGTCTCCACAGCCCGCCATCACTACGTATGTCGGCTACGGAGGCTTATTATTTAGCCAATATTATACTTTTAATAATTAGCGCACTATACATATGGTGCGCACCAAAGTATAATAAACAATAGCTAAATAAAACAAATATATTATGATTAGACAAGAGATTTGCGAGGCACTATATGCCTTGCCTAATGGCGTTGTGCAACCACGACGCCGCCCAATTACAAAACCTATTATTTCTGCTATTACTGGTATAGCACTGCTGATTGCTACCATTTTTATACCAAGCACCAAAGATGGCATACTGGAAATGGCATTAATTGTGGGTGGTGGAGCGTTAATGCTATATGGATGGTGTGTGATGATGGTACGAATCATCAACAATGACAAGGTACCATACCACACTCCAACTAAAAGCTACATGAGCTATCGGGAACGCTTCTACACACACGATAAGAGTGAAGAACTCAAGGCTGCAATTGCTACCAAGGACTACAATCGCCTTGAGAGCATAGAGACATCAAACATCTCGGCATTGACAGTCACGGAGTGTCGCACTAAGGATGGCTCAATCGTAGCATTAGCACTCTATGAGTATGCTATATATGAGGATATTTTAGTTGACAAAGTAACGATTATTCGCTCCTAAGATCTGTGCGAGTGATGGTTAGTTGCAACTGATAATTTGACAAGTATTATATTTACATATATTTGATTAATTATGCTGACTGAAAACTTCCTGCTTGTAGGAGCCCTACTACTCTTTGTTGCTGTATTGGCTGGTAAGGCGGCATACCGTCTTGGAGCACCTGCGCTGTTGCTATTCCTCGGTGTGGGAATACTCTTTGGCTACAATGACTTCGTATCGTTCAACTCAGCAAAAACAGCAGAGTTTATCGGTATGGTGGCACTCTGTATCATACTATTTTCAGGTGGTATGGATACGAAGTTTTCAGAGATACGCCCCATCATCGCACCAGGTATCGTCATGGCAACGCTGGGCGTTACGCTCACGGCACTTATCGTAGGTCTATTCATCTACATGCTTGCGCCATATGTCGACGTAAAGATATCGTTCACCATGGCACTACTGCTCGCTGCCACGATGTCATCTACCGATTCAGCATCGGTATTCTCCATTCTGCGCACCAAAAAGCAGGGACTACGCCAAAATCTGCGTCCACTGCTTGAGCTCGAGAGCGGTAGTAATGACCCCATGGCATACATCCTTACGGTAATGCTCGTGAGCATAGCCACTGGCGCGGGTAACGTAACGTGGTATGGCGCCATCACCAATTTTGTAGTACAGATGGTTGTCGGCACCGCCCTCGGCTACGGTTTCGGCCGCGCTACAGTGTGGGTGATGAACCGAATAAACATACGTAGCAACGCATCGCTCTACTCGGTGCTACTACTCGCATGTGCATTCTTCACCTACTCTTTTACCACAATAGCCTATGGCAACGGATACCTCGCAGTATACATTGCTGGTCTTGTGGTGGGCAACTACCGTATCGTGTATCGAAACATGCTCGGAACATTCTTCGACTCATTCACATGGCTATTGCAGATTGTAATGTTCCTAATTTTGGGTCTATATGTTAACATTCACGACCTTTTCGATCCCAACGTCTTCCTTATGGCTCTGGCAATAGGCCTCTTTATGACCTTTGTCGCACGACCCATCTCTACACTCATCTGCATGGCGCCATTCAGGAAGTTCTCGGGTAAGGCTCGTATATATGCGTCGTGGGTGGGTTTGCGTGGCGCAGTGCCCATTATCTTTGCGCTATATACCATCACACACAATGTGGCAAACTCCGACTATATATTTAATGTAGTCTTCCTTGTTACCATCATATCGCTAGTACTACAAGGCACAACGGTAAGTGGCATGGCAAACTGGCTCGGACTATCATACGAGGAGCCTCAGCAGACATTTAAACTCACCGTACCCGACCACATTAGAAGTGAGTTCTCGGAGATTGAGGTTAACGATGCGCTGCTGAAAAATGGCGATACGCTAAAAGATATCCGTCTGCCAGGCCACACCCTTGTGGTCATGGTATACCGCAACGAGAAGTATTTCGTGCCCAAGGGCCTCACACAGCTACTACCTGGCGACAAGCTATTGGTGGTGTCGGACAACAACGACGAGTTGCTGCAGAAGGTGAGGGATATGGGTATTGACAATATTATTAAGGTGTAACACGCCCGAGTTGTTAACCATAAATAGGGGCTGTCCTAATGCGCGTAGGACAGCCCCTATTCTCTTTACATGGCCGTGGGCAGGGAGATATTGCCGCAGACTGGGTTCTGATGGGTTCTAATGAGGAGTGGGCTACTCCGCAACAACTGTCATCCTGAGCACCCTCTGTCATCCTGAGCGGAAGCGAAGGATCTCCTACGCGACAACTCAACATCAACGTTGTCGCTTGTCGGCTTCGAGGAGATTCCTCGACTACGCTCGGAATGACAAACAGGGTAGCAACCTCCCCACCAAACTCACAAGAACCCATCAGAACCCTCCAAGCACAACTCCACCCAAGTGCCCACAACCTTTCCCCTCAGCCGTATTTGTTATCAGAAGGGGTTAGATGAGGTCTCGACATGAAAAAGCCCCGGATGGGTAGTACTTGACGTACGTCCCATTCGGGGCTTTGATTGAAGCGCCGCAGATGCGCCGCTATCACAAGAAATTACTCCTCGATTGCCTCAGCAGCCTTCTTACGCTGACAGTCGTATGCGATAGGAGTTGCGATAAATACTGAAGAGTATGTACCGATGACAACACCTACGATCAATGCGAAGACGAAACCACGAATAGTCTCACCACCGAAGATGAAGATAGCCAAAAGGGTTACCAATGTTGTACCAGATGTGTTGATGGTACGTGACAAGGTAGCGCAAATAGCGTTATCAATGTTAGTCTTGATGTTGCGCTTAGGATAGAGGCCGATGTACTCACGGATACGGTCGAAGATAACCACTGTATCGTTGATAGAGTAACCGATGATGGTAAGGATAGCCGCGATGAACGCCTGGTTAACCTCCATTGCAAAAGGCATCACTGCGTAGAGCATTGAGTATACACCAATAACGATGAATGCGTTGTGTGCCAAAGCTGCTGTAGCACCCAAGGCCCACTGCCAACGACGGAAACGGATAGCAATGTAGATGCCGATAGCTACGAGTGAGATAAGAACTGCGATGAATGAGTTCTTGGTCATCTCAGTAGAGATTGTACCACCCACCTGCTGGCTGCTCTCGATACCACGAACATCGAACTGTGTGCTTCGGAACTGCTCGAAGGTAATATCATCCTTGAAGTACTCCTTAGTAGCACCATAAAGAACATTCTCAAGAACATAGTTAGCGTTAACCTTTGCTGCCTCATCCTCTGTCATGCCTGCCTGTGCAGCTGCTACCATCTCGTCAGTAGGCTCGAACTGAGTCTTGATACGGATAGTGTTATCTGCAACGTTACCAATACGCATAACCTCCAATGATGTGTTAGCAGCATCGTTGAACTCCTGAAATGATGTCTCGAGGCTCTCGCGGATGTTATCCTCATTAACAGCCTGGTCGAACTTAACAACATACTGACGACCACCTGTGAAGTCGATACCCTGGTTAAGGCCCAATGTGCACAATGAGATAACTGAAGCGATGATAAGAACACCTGAGAAGATGTATGAGTACTTACGCTTTGAGATGAATGAGAACTTAACGTTCTTCAAGAAGTTCTCAGTCATCTTTGAAGAGAAGTCACATGTGCCACGACGCTCAGACCACCACTCGAGCAATACGCGAGTAATGAAGATAGAGCAGAAGAGCGATGTGATGATACCAAGTACAAGGGTTGTAGCGAAGCCCTTAACAGGACCTGTACCGAAGAAGAAGAGAACGGCACCAGTGATGATTGTAGTGAGGTTACCGTCGATGATCGCAGAGTAAGCGTTCTTGAAACCATCCTTGATAGAGAGCATCAAGCCCTTACCGCCACGCAACTCCTCCTTAACACGCTCGAAGATGATGACGTTAGCATCCACAGCCATACCCATAGTAAGTACGATACCGGCGATACCAGGAAGTGTCAATACAGCACCTGTAGATACGAGCACGCCCATGAGCAACAAGACGTTGAAGATGAGGGCGCAGTTAGCCATCATACCTGCAGTCTTATAGAAGAATGCCATGTAGATAAGCACGAGCACGAAAGCGAGCACGAATGAAAGAAGACCTGCGCTGATAGACTCTGCACCGAGTGATGGACCAACAACCTCGTAAGAGATGATTGTTGCAGGTGCAGGAACCTTACCTGACTGAAGTACGTTTGCGAGGTCCTCAGCCTCCTTGGGAGTGAAGTTACCAGAGATTGATGAACTACCACCGTCGATACGGTCGTTTACGTTAGGTGCTGAGTAAACAACACCATCCATAACGATTGCAAGAGGCTTGCCGATGTTCTTCTCGGTGAGGTTACCCCACTCGATAGCTGCCTTGCCGTCCATTATCATTGACACCTCATAACCACCGAACTGACCAGTAGTAGCTTTAGCATCAACAATGCCTGAACCATCCATAGCGGGGATCAAGCCCCCCACACCCTGGAGAGCGTAGAGTGTGTGAACACCGCCACGTGTACCCTCCAAAGAGTTCTTATTTGACCAAGCAAGCTTAACCTGACCATCAGTGATCTCATCGAAGCGAGCACGAACGTTCTCAAGCTGGAGGTACTCGTTAACCTGTGCCATGTTCTGCTTCTCAGCAGCTGCCACGATCATACCACCGATGAAGCCATCCATCTCTGAGCCATCCTGAGCCTTGAACTTGTAGGTCTGTGTGAGGAGCTCGCTGAAAGGAGTAGCGCTCATCTCGGGGTTCTCGTCAACGAGAGCCTCGTAAACAAGCTGGTCTGCCTCAACGAAGAGGAATGATGCAAGAGCATTGCACATATCGTTGCTAGCCACCTCCCAGAACTCGAGGTTAGCAGTTGACGCGAGGAGCTTAGCTGCGTTCTCGGGATCGTCAACACCAGGCAACTCAACCAAGATACGGTTTGTGCCACGGATCTGCTGGATGTTGGGCTGCACAACGCCAAGAAGGTCGATACGCTCGCCAAGTACGCGGAGCATATTATCCACTGAACCAGTAACATACAAGTTCAAATCCTCAGCAATCTGAGCAGTCTCAGTCTTGCCATAGATAGTCTGGAGGTCCTCCTTAGACATAGCGTCGAGATATACAGCGATAACGTTTGCTGCATCCTCACCCTCTGTTGCACGAGTTACTGCATCCTCACGCTCCTGCTTCTCAGCCTTAGCGATAGCGCGGTCGATACGAGCGATGAGCTCTGCATCCTTCTTACCTGCGCGGTTGTCATCCAAAGCGTGAACACGGATAGCGTCACCTGCCTGAATCTCAAGGGTTACGTTCATACCACCCTTAAGGTCAAGACCGAGGTTCAACTCCTTAGACTTGCAGTCGCCATAGGTGTAACCCATGTAAACCTTGTCATCCCACTTCTCATTCAAATAAGCCTTGGGATCTGCCTGCTTCTCAGCCTCTGCCTCGACGTTGCGAGTAACAAAGGTAAACGAGAGCTGCCAAATGCTAGCGAGACCTAAAATCAACACTAGCCATTTAATAATACCTTTAATCTGCATCGTTAAAAAGTTTTAGTTATTGTTGTTTATGTAATTTCCATTTACACACACGCCTCGCACACGTGTGCATTCGCGCGTTAATCGTGCAAAGATAGAAAAAAAATCGCAATCTACAACTGTAGACTGCGATAATTATTAATAATTTTCAAGAATTATTCAACTACTTTGTGATAAGTTCTACTACGTAGTCTGCCTTATCCTGCACCTTGCCAACCTCCAAGAGAACACCACCCTTGACGCGCTGGAACTTAACAGGCTTGCCATCCACAAGAGCCTTTGCCGACACAACCTTACAATCCAAAGGCAAGTACAACATGTCGTAGTCGAGCTCGAAGACGTGAACATAGAGGCGATCACCCTTGCGTGTTGTACATCCCCAATCCTGCTGTGGAATATCACCCGCGGTAGTACCATATACCGACTCGCCATTTACAGCCATCCACTCACCCATCTCCTTCATGCGCTCGACAGCCACTGCGGGGAGCACACCATTGGGCTGAGGACCTACGTTAAGAAGCAAGTTAGCACCCTTGCTTGCTGTGCTCACGAGGTAGCGAATGAGTGCCTCTGTAGACTTATAGTTCTGGTCTACAACCTTATAGCCCCACATACCGTTCATCGTCTGGCATGTCTCGAGAGGCAAACGGCTGATGTCCTGACCAGAGAGTCCGTGGGTATTCTCACCTGGCAGGTCGCGCTCAAAAATCTGAATATCCTCACCCTCGAAAGGCACCTGGTGATGGTTATTAGCTACAAGGCACGAGGGCTGCAACTTATGTACAAGGGCATACTGCTCGTCGAGGTGCCAGTCGAATGGCGTAGCATCCTCGTCGTGGTCCCACCAGCCATCAAACCACATAGCACGAATAGGGCCATAGTTTGTAAGCAGCTCTGTAATCTGGTTGTTCATGAAGCTGAAGTAGCTATCCCAGTTTATCTTCGAGCCGTCGCGACCCGCTACACCCCAGCCTGTGCGACCACGAGGGTAGTCATCGCGCGACCAGTCGGCATGCGAGTAGTAGAGGTGGAGGGCTATACCCTGCTTCTGACACTCCTCAGCCAACTCCTTAAGCACATCACGTTTAAAGGGTGTTGCATCGACAATATTAAACTCTGACTCTGCGGTATCCCACATCGAGAAGCTGTCGTGGTGGCGCGTTGTGAAACAGATATACTTAGCTCCCGACGCCTTGATTGCCGACACCCACTCCTTAGCATCGAAGCGGTGTGGGTAGAAGGCATCTGCAGCCTTGGCATACTCATCTCTGTTGATACCCTGTGCATTCTGCAAGTACCACTCACCCTGGGCAAACATGCTGTAGATACCCCAGTGGATGAAAATACCGAAGCGGTCCTCAGCAAACTCCTGCTGCGAGCGACGCACCTCCTCCGAGGGCTGATATCCCTGCGCCGAGAGGCTGAAGATACTCAATCCAAGCACAAGTGTAAGGATTAGTTTTTTCATAGTTATAGGTTTTAGTTGGTTACTGCAATAGGTTGTTATTAGCGAATTTAGGGAGTTTAGGGAGGGCTAAATCAATTTATTGACCATCTCCTTAAACTCCCTAAACTCTTTATACTCTCTACAAATTAGTCCATCTTGAGAACAGCAAGGAAGGCCGACTGTGGCACCTGCACTGAGCCAATCTGACGCATACGCTTCTTACCAGCCTTCTGCTTCTCCAAAAGCTTACGCTTACGCGAGATATCACCACCATAACACTTGGCAGTAACATCCTTACGCACAGCCTTCACAGTCTCGCGAGCGATGATTTTAGCTCCGATAGCTGCCTGAATAGCGATGTCGAACTGCTGGCGGGGGATGAGCTCCTTGAGCTTCTCGCACATCTTGCGACCGAAGTCGTAGGCGTGGTCTGCGTAGATGAGTGACGAGAGCGCATCGACAGCCTCACCATTGAGCAGGATATCGAGCTTGGCGAGCTTACTAAGCTGATAGCCAGTGCGATGGTAGTCAAACGAGGCGTAACCCTTTGATATGCTCTTGAGCTTGTCGTAGAAGTCGAAGACGATCTCCGAGAGGGGCATTTCAAAGTTTACCTCAACGCGGTCCTGGGTGATAAATGTCTGGTTCTTCATCACGCCACGCTTGTCTATGCAGAGCTTAAGCACGTTGCCAAGGAAGTCTGCCTTGGTGATTATCTGCGCGAGGATATATGGCTCCTCGATCTTTGCCACCTTGGTAATCTCTGGAAGGCCTGAGGGGTTGTGCACCTCGAGCTCCTCGCCCTGAGTGGTTGTGATGTGGTACGACACGTTGGGCACAGTAGTGATTACGTCCATATCGAACTCACGATAGAGGCGCTCCTGGATAATCTCCATGTGGAGAAGACCGAGGAAGCCACAACGGAAGCCGAAGCCGAGGGCAAGAGAGCTCTCAGGCTCGAATGTGAGCGATGCGTCGTTTAGCTTGAGCTTCTCGAGCGATGCGCGGAGATCCTCATACTGGTCTGCCTCAACGGGGTATACACCCGCAAAGACCATGGGCTTAACATCCTCAAAGCCCGCGATAGCCTCGGTGCAAGCATTTGCTACAGAGGTGATTGTATCACCCACCTTAACGTCGGTAGAGTTCTTGATACCCGAGCAGATATAACCTACATCACCAGCCTTAATCTCGCCACGCTCCTGCATCTTGAGCTTCAACACACCAATCTCATCGGCATCGTACTCGCTACCCGTGTTAAAGAACTTAACGTGGTCGCCCTTGCGAATTGTGCCGTTGAAGACACGGAAGTAGGCGATAACGCCACGGAAGGGGTTGAACACAGAGTCGAAGATGAGGGCCTGCAATGGGGCGTTCTCGTCACCCTCGGGGGCAGGGATACGCTCTACGATAGCCTCGAGGACATCCTCAACGCCCTGGCCTGTCTTACCCGATGCGAGGAGTATCTCCTCCTCCTTGCAGCCTATAAGGTCGATAATCTGATCCTTAACCTCGTCAATCATCGCCGACTCACAGTCGATCTTATTGAGCACGGGGATAATCTCGAGGTCCTGACCAAGTGCGAGGTAGAGGTTCGAGATTGTCTGTGCCTGGATACCCTGTGTTGCATCTACAACAAGGAGAGCGCCCTCACATGATGCGATGGCACGCGACACCTCGTATGAGAAGTCGACGTGTCCTGGGGTGTCAATAAGGTTGAGCGTGTACTTCTCGCCGTTGCGGGCGTTGTACTCCATCTGTATGGCGTGGCTCTTGATGGTGATACCCTTCTCACGCTCAAGGTCCATATCGTCGAGCACCTGAGCCTGCATCTCGCGCTGGTTCAAGGTGTTTGTCTTCTCCAAAAGACGGTCAGCAAGCGTACTCTTACCGTGGTCGATGTGTGCTATAATACAAAAGTTGCGAATGTTCTTCATCTGTCGCGACAGCTTAATATTCAATTATGTTATTTTAGTCTGCAAATATACGTCATTTTTATGAGATTATAAAATCTCATGCCAACAATTTGCGGTAATTCACGAAATTAGGGAGGATAAGGAAGTTAAGGAGTTTAGGGAGATAAGATATTTCTTATCAGAGTGGTGCATCGCAAAAGAGGCCGCCCAGCGGTAGGCTAAATTTCTTGTCAGAAGGGGTTAGGCTTGGTCTATCACAAAAGAAGATCCCCACGGGATAGTACAAGACGTACAGCCCGTGGGGTCTTACTTTTAGTGATGGGCCGAGAATGACCCCTTATCACAATAAATTAAAGGTTCTCGAGGCAGTAATCAACCATCTTCTGACGCACGTTAACCATGTCGTTGGGGCGCATAGAGTGGTTCTGGTCGGGATACACCATCATGTCGTACTGCTTAGCATGGCGATTGAGTGCGCGACACATCTCGATAGCGTTCTGGAAGTGTACGTTGTCATCTGCTGTGCCGTGGATGATAAGAAGGCGTGTCTTATCCGAGAGGCGGTCAGCGAAGTTGATGGGCGAGTTATTGTCGTAGCCCTCAGGGTTCTCAGATGGCAAGCCGTTGTAGATCTCAGTATAGATAGAGTCGTAGTAGCGCCATGAGGTAACGGGAGCTACAGCGATAGCCACCTTGAAGAGGCCATCACCCTTAAGCGCACAGCCAAGAGCCATGAAACCACCATACGACCAGCCATAGATACCTACGCGCGATGCGTCGATGAACTCCTGGCGAGAGAGGTGGCGTGCGAATGAGATCTGATCCTGCACCTCGGCATTACCGAGGTTTGCATATGTCACCTTCTTATACTCCTCACCGCGGTAGCCAGTACCACGAGCATCGCAGCATGCCACGATATAGCCGTTGCGTGCGAGGGTCTCCTCCCAGTCGGTAGTATAGCGGTTCTCAATCTGCTGAGAGCCAGGACCTGAGTACTGAGTGATGAGCACGGGGTACTTCTTCGAGGGGTTGAAGTTCTCGGGGTAGATGAGGAAGTACTGAAGCTCGTCACCACGCTCAGTGGTGAAGGTGTAGTAGTTGCGCTGGTAGGCAGGTGTCGCGTCGCTCTTAGGCTCGAGCATCAACGAGCGTACCTCCTTACCCTTAGCGTTGTATACCGCAGCTGTGGGATAGCAGTCTGTAGCCGAGTGCTCCGCAGCAAAGAACTTCATATCTGCAGAGGGGTATACTCGCCAGTAGCCAGGCTTAGAGAGCAAGCACTGCTTCTTCGTGCCGTCGATGTTTACAGAGTAGAGGTGACGCTCGAGGGGCGACTGCTCTGTAGACATGTAGTACACAGTCTTGTTATCAGCAGAGAGGCCGACAAGCTGAGTAACCTCCCACTCACCCTCGGTGATAGCGTTTAGGCGACCCTCGGCGATAGAGTGTAGGTAGAGGTGGAACCAGCCTATAGATGTCTCCTCGCGAACGATGAAACGATCCTCGTCGATGAAGGTGATGGTAGCCTCGTTGGGGCGCTCCACATAGCGCTCATCCTGCTCGTTGTAGATAACGCGCTGAGTGCCGTCAGCCTCGACCATAACAACCTCAAAGTGGTTCTGAAGACGGTTGACACGATAGAAGAAGAGGTTGCCCGAAGGGGTATAACCAATACGTGGGATATACTGGTCGGTATTCTCGCCTACTGGCACCTCGCGAGTCTCGCGAGTATAGAGGTTGTAGACGTGGAGCGTAACGATAGAGTTATCGTCACCAGCCTTAGGATACTTGAAGCTATAGGCCTTGTTATAGAGCGTGTTATCGAAGCGCATCATCTCAAACTCCTTAACGCGGCTCTCGTCAAACTTGAGGTAGGCAATCTCCTGACCATCGTTAGAGAAAGCGTATGCCTTGGTGAAGCCATACTCCTCTTCATATACCCAGTCGGTGGTACCGTTGATGATGTGGTTCCACTCGCCATCCGAGGTGATGTTGTAGATCTCGTTGGTGACAAGGTCATAGACAAAGAGGTCGTTGTTGTAGCTCATGGCAAGGAAGCGATTGTCGGGCGAGAACGAGACATCGCGCACATCGTCAATTCTGATTGTCGAGCCATCGGGGCAAGCGATGTAGTAGTCCGAAGTGAACGAGTGGCGGTAGATCTCCTTGCGGGGTGACTCACCCTCCCACTTCTCGTACAACGCCATTGTGCCATCGGGTGATGTCTTGTACGACATGATGAGGTTGTCGGTGGTGAATACTACCTCACCCTTCGACTCCTTATTGTAGTCGTAGAGCACCACGCTGCGGCCATCGAGCTCCATATACTGGTGTGTACCCTCCACGGGTGTGAGCGAGCCTGGAGCTATGTACTTAGCGGGCACCTCGCGCGCCTCAACCATCTCGAGGTAGCTCACCTGCGCCATAGCAGTCGCCGCCGCGAGAAGCATCACAAATGTTGTAAATAGTCTTTTCATATAGGTTTAAGTTTTAGTTATTCGTATATCTCCTAACGGCTTAAATATCATCGATAGAAAAATTATAACTCAATCGCTTACCCGTTGTGAACTTCGAGTTGTCGAGCTTCGAGTTGAACTGGTCGACAGTGACGCGAATGTTCTCCTCGTAGGGTGGCATAAGGAGGTCGAAGTTGAGAGCGTAGTTGATGGCTGTCTCGATGATCGATACGAGTGCCTCGCGGTCAATCTTCTTCGTGCCAAAAGCCATGGGGCGCACAAGAGTCTGACGCTTGCCCTCAACCCAGAAGCACTTCTCGCGGTTGATGAAGATGCGACCAATGAGGTAGCCCTCATCGGCTGTACGCTTGTACTTCAACGAGTCCGACAGGAAGTTGTAGATGTTGATGACACCCACGTATGAGTTATCCCTGTCCTGCTGCACGTAGCCATTCTGCCAGATGATGTGGTTGGAGTCAAACTCAAAGACATCGGTGTGCATCTGCACAAGCAGGATGTCGGAAGCCACCTGCAACTGCGCCTCGAACTTACCACGGTCGCGGTACTCGATACGCACACGGCGGTCGAGCTTACCATCAAGCTCATCATCTATCTCCGAGGCCATCTCAAAGAGCGCCTCCTTGAGATCGTTGAATGTTGAAAATGTATTATCGAAAATCTGCTGCTTGAGGGTAGACTTCTTGACTATCGCCTCAAGGATCTTCTCACGTAACGTACTCATATATAGTTGTTTTAATTAATTTCTCCTACTGCAAACGTATTGTGCGGCCAGCTACAAGCTCGGCATTGCTACGCATGGTGTTGATCTTCGATAGGCTCTTGAGGCGTATGCCATAGAGCTGCGCAATGTCGTGGAGCGTCTCACCCTGCGACACGGTGTGCAGGAGCTCCTGGCCCATCCATGATGGGAGCTTGCGCTCGATGTAGACGATATCGCCCTCACTGGGCTGCGAGCCCTTAGCCACATCGTTAAAGCGACGGAGGTTGGCAGCCGACACATCAAAAAGCTTGGACAACGACTCATAGCTATCGCCACTCTTAGCCACAACGTAGTGTGCTCGGTTGGTGAGGTAGACGTTGTAGCCCTCATGCGCGTTGATTGTCACGCGGAAATTATTGGGATCGATACCCCTATCTGCATACGCCGTAGCTATATCGTTGATAGACCCCTCGGCAGATGATGCCGCTGACACCGACACGGCAACCTCTGTGCTCTCATCAGCTGTGTTGGCCACACTCAGCTGGAGCGATGCGAGGTCCATGTCATACTTCGATGCGAGATACTCGTCATACTGCTTGATGCCATTCTTCTTATCCAGCAGCTGAAGGTTGTAGCGCTCGATGACACCGATAAGGCGCTCAGCATAGTCACTCGCTGTGGCGTAGCCCGCCTTCTTGAGTCCCTTAGCCCAACTCTTATAGTCGTCAGCGTCGTAGGCAAACAAGAAGTCGTAGCGGCTGCCCTCATTGAGGAAGTCGGCATGGTCGCGGAACGAATCCTCGGCACTTTCGTAGACACGGAAGCAGTCATTGGGGTCGTCATCGGCATGGGTTATCGTAGCACCCGTCCATGAGCTCTTGCACTTGATGCAGAAGTGGTTGTTCGCCACGCGCGCAAGGTAGCCATTGCCATATCCCGACTCGAGAATCGCCTGACCCATGGTGATGCTTGCAGGGATGCCATACTCCTCCATATGCTCCACGGCTATCTCTCGCCACTTAAAGATATACTCCTGGGGTGTTAGCTTCACCCACTCCGCCGTAGGCTCTTTTGCATCGCCCTCAGGCTCAGCAACCTGAGCTGATGCAACAGCAGGAAACAGCGCCACAATGACCATGAAAAACAGTGTTCCAAACAACGCGCTCTTATCTCGTATTACCATAGCTTTTCGAAATTCAATAATTGCGATTTGGGCAAAGATACAAATTTTACTCTAAAAAATCAATATCCACCACAAGAAGTATTAAGGAAATTTGCAGCACACGAAGGGATTATGAGTCATATAAACAAAGGCTCGCTCCACACAACGCCATAATCGCAACCTCCACCCACTGCCAAACTATGTCTAAGAGGTGGCACCGGGCATAGAATATATGTACAAAAAAAGACGAATGGGATATACTTGCGTATTTCCCACTCGCCGCACGAATAATGGGCACTAAGCCCCTATCTCAAAAAAGATTACTTAAGCTTTGCAGCAACCTTCTCAAGCATATCCTTTGTCATAGACTCGAGGTCCCACTCAGGCTTCCAACCCCACTCCTCACGAGCACATGTGTCATCGAGAGAGTTAGGCCAGCTGCGTGAGATAACATCCTTAACAGGGTCTACGTTATACTCCATCTGGAAGCCAGGCACGTGGCGCTCAACAACCTCGCGGATGATCTCAGGAGTGAAGCTCATAGCTGCGATGTTGAACGAGTTGCGGTGCTTAAGCTTTGCGGGGTCTGCCTCCATAAGCTCTACAGTAGCGCGGAGTGCATCAGGCATGTACATCATATCCATGTATACGTCGGGAGCGATGTTACATACGAACTTGTTACCCTTAACAGCCTCATAGTAGATCTCTACTGCGTAGTCGGTAGTACCGCCACCAGGGAGTGTCACGTTAGAGATGATACCAGGGAAACGCACTGAACGTGTGTCAACGCCGAAGCGTGAGTGGTAGTAGTTAGAGAGAAGCTCGCCAGTAACCTTGCAAACACCATAGATAGTGTTAGGCTGCATAACGGTATCCTGAGGAGTCTTGTCGCGGGGGAAGTCACCACCGAAAGCACCGATAGAGCTGGGAGTGAACACTGCACAGTTCTTCTCGCGTGCGATCTCCAAAGAGTTCTCCAACGCACCCATGTTGATGCGCATAGCCAACTGAGGGTTCTTCTCGCCAGTAGCTGAAAGGAGCGCTACGAGGTTGAAGATAGAGTCAATGTTGTACTTGTTTACGAGCTCAGCATACTGCTTAGCATCGAGTGCGTCGAGGCTCTCGAATGGACCTGCCTCAGCCAATACAGCATTGTGTTTTACATCGGTTGCAACGACATTCGATGCACCATAGATTGAGCGAAGATATGGCACCAACTCAGATCCAATCTGACCACCGGCACCTACGACCAAAATGCGCTTCATTTGATTGTTTAACGTTAGTTATGTATTTCAGGTTCAATAAT
>JAGCLX010000028.1 GCA_017646785.1 Alistipes sp. | reverse complement strand
GTACTCCCTGCTGATGCTTGCCACGCCCCCTGCTGGGGTGAACACCTCGGCTACTGAACATGGTGTGGCCTCCGTCTTCTCTATATTTGTGAGGTCTATAGCGAGCTTCGAGCCGTAGCCGAGCGTGGGTGTCGTGTGGTCGAGGACATCGAGAATACCCTCGGCGTGTATGATGTCGCGCTTAAAATCGACGTTACGCAACAGACGGCACATCACCTCATTATTGCGTATGTCGCACTCCTGGCGCGCAATGAGCATATACTTGTTGAACATCATCTGTCCTGCGCCCCACAGTCCCTGTGCCACCTTCGAGGCCTGACCCTCATAGCGCTTAGCGATAGAGACAAAGGCGAGGTTGTGTGCTGTGCCCTCCATAGGCATGTAGAGGTCGCGCACCTCAGGCTGCATGACAAGGCGTATGGGGGCAAGGAAGATGCGCTCCGTAGCCTTGGCGATGTAGGCATCCTCCATGGGGGGGATACCCACGATGGTAGCGGGGTAGACAGCGTCGCGGCGTGATGTAATGGTGGTGATGTGGAAGCGGGGGTATAGGTCCGACAGCGAGTAGAAGCCAGTGTGGTCACCAAAGGGTCCCTCGACGGTAAGCTCCTCGGCGGGGTCTACATATCCTTCGAGCACAAAGTCACAGTCGGCAGGCACCCATATATCGTTGGTCAGGCACTTAACCATCTTCACGGGCTTCTGTCGCAGCATGCCCGCAAGCAACATCTCGTCCATGTTGTCGGGCATGGGGGCTGTGGCTGAGTATGCATATACGGGGTCGCCACCAATAGCCACGCTCACGGGCATGCGCTCTCCGAGGCGTTTGTAGCCGTCGTAGTGGCGCGCGCCAGTCTTGTGCTTATGCCAGTGCATACCAGTTGTACACCTGTCGAAGACCTGCATGCGGTACATACCCATATTTGGGGTGCCCGTATCAGGGTCTTTGGTGCAGACCATGGGTAGGGTGATGAATGCTCCGCCATCTGAGGGCCACGAGGTGAGAATAGGTAGCTTTGTGAGGTCTACATCCTCACCCTGCCACACTATCTCCTGACACTCACCGCGTGCGCTACTCTTCTTGGGAAACCACTTAGCCATATCGGCAAGCAGTGGCAGCATGCGTAGCTTGTCCATGAGGCTACTCTTAGGTGTCATAACGTCCTTGAGCATGTTGTCTATACGCTCAGATATCTCGCATAGGTCCTCTACGCCCAGTGCCATTGCCACACGACGATCCGACCCCATCATGTTCATCAAAACGGGGTAGTCCGTACCTGTGTTCTCGAAAAGTAGTGCCTTGCCACCACCCTCGCTCTTCGATATACGATCAGTAATCTCGGTAATCTCGTAGCGGGTGTCAACCTTTGTTGTTATGCGCTGAAGCTCTCCTCTCTCCTCCAATTTATCAATGTACTCACGTAGCCTCATGTCAGTATGGTTGTTACTCTATGTTTGAGTCTTTGATACGTTTTTCAATATAACCTCCTGGGTGCACGCGCGCAAAGTCGCTTGCATGGAAGTTGTGTATGTGCATGAGTGCTGCGGCGATGGCATCACCCATAGCGAGCTGCACGGTTGTCGACGATGTAGGCACGATGTCAAGGATTGTGCCCTCATCCTCTACGTGTGTGTTAAGCACGATGTCGGAATACTTAGCCAATGACGAGTCGTTGTTGCCAGTCATGGCGATAAGCGTGTTCTTGTTTGTAGCAACAAACTCTGCGACACGCACTACCTCCTCTGTCTCGCCTGAGTATGAGAGTGCCATGACAACATCGTCGGGTGCAATGATTCCCAAGTCGCCATGCAACGCCTCGGTGGCGTGGAGGAATGATGCACGTGTGCCTGTGCTGGTTAGCGTAGCTGCAATTTTGCGTGCTACATGTCCCGACTTACCCAAGCCAGTGATGATAAGGCGACCGCGGCAGTTGTGGATGCACTCCACAGCGTTAGCAAAAGAGTCGTCGAGGCGTTTCTCGATTGTTGAGAGTGCTCGTGCTTCGGTGGCTATGGTGTTACGACCAATAGTCAGGATTCTTTCTCGTTCGGTTCCCATGTCCATTTATTGTATAAGCCTATTTATTAGTGTTTTAAGTTTGTCAATGTGTAGTGAGTTGGCACCATCACACAGGGCCTTTTCGGGTGTGGGGTGCACCTCGAAGAAGTAGCCGTTGGCGCCAAAAGCCTTTGCCGCGAGGGCCATAGACTCGATGTAGCAATTGTCGCCACCACTCTGCGAACCATTAGCTCCGGGGCGCTGCACAGAGTGTGTGCAGTCCATGATTACTGTAGGTGCTATGCCGCGCATGATGGTGATGTTGCGGAAGTCGACAACGAGGTTGTTGTAGCCAAACATATTGCCGCGCTCGGTGAGCCATACATCCTTAGCTCCGCTCTCGAGTGCCTTGTTGTAGGCGTGGCGCATATCCTCCGCCGAAAGCATCTGTCCCTTCTTGATGTTTACCACCTTGGCGTGTCGTGCTGCTGCGGTGATGATGTCGGTCTGGCGAGATAGGAGTGCTGGTATCTGCACGATATCGGCTACCTCGCTCACAGGCTCAGCCTGCCAAGCCTCGTGGATGTCGGTAGTTATGTGCAGGTTGTAGCGGCTCTTCATGTCGGCAAGCATGGTAAGTCCGCGCTCCATGCCCACACCGCGATAGGAGTGTATAGATGTGCGGTTAGCCTTGTCGAATGAGGCCTTCAAAACGATGTCAATGCCGAGCTCCTTGTTAAGTTCGGCAATGGTACGAGCCACCTCATCGAGCACATCGTTGGGCTCAATGACGCATGGTCCTGCAATTATGGTTGGCGTAGTCACGTTGTGTATTGTGTTGTTCGGGTTATAACTGTTTTAGTAGCTCCTCTGCGCGCTGCAGATCCTCGGGGGTGTCTATGCCCACGGTGGCAAACTCTGTCATCGCCACGCTAATGTGGTAGCCATGCTCCAGCCAGCGCAGCTGCTCGAGCTTCTCGGTGCGCTCCAGGGCTGTGGTGTCAAGTGCAGTAACCTCCCTGAGCACAGCAGCACGAAAGGCATATATGCCGATATGCTTGAGGTAGGTGTGGCGTTCTACCCACTCTGTTGGCTCCACATCTCGCTGATAGGGTATCGTAGCGCGTGAGAAGTAGAGGGCTCTGTTGCGTAGGTCGGTGACCACCTTCACGCAGTTGGGGTTGTGTATGTTGTTGCTCTCCTCTTTGGTGAATGCCTTAGCGAGTGTTGCAATATCCGTTGCGGGGGTGTCGAAGCACTTGATGAGAGCCTCGATGTGCTCCTTGCGGATGAATGGTTCGTCGCCCTGCACGTTTACCACCACGTCATACTCACCCTCAATCTTCGAGAGTGCTTCGGCACAGCGGTCGGTGCCTGAACGGTGCTCTGTAGTTGTCATGATGGCGCGACCACCAAAGCGCTCGACCTCCTCGACGATGCGCTCATCGTCGGTGGCCACGACGACATCCTCAATTACTGCGTGCACCGCCTCGTAGACCCACTGTATAATGCTCTTGCAGCCAAGCTTCCTTAGGGGCTTGGCTGGAAGGCGTGTCGACTGATAGCGTGCGGGGATGATGGCTGCTACTCTCATCGCGTATTACTTTAGTGCGAGGCGAAGCACCTCGTCGTTGGTTCGTACGTAGTGGAATATAAGACCTTCGCGGTACTCCTCCTTGATCTCTTCGATATCCTTGCGGTTCTCCTCCGAGAGGATGAGCTCGGTGATGCCGGCGCGCTTTGCTGCGAGTATCTTCTCGCGGATGCCACCCACGGCTGTCACGCGGCCACGTAGTGTCGTCTCACCAGTCATAGCAATGCGCTCCTTGACCTCGCGGCCTGTGAATGTCGAGGTGATAGAGGTCACCATGGTGATACCTGCCGAAGGACCATCCTTGGGTACCGCACCCTCGGGTACGTGGATGTTGATATCCCACTCCTCAAACATCTTGCGGTCGATGCCCAACTCCTGGTGGTGTGCCATCACCCACTCGTAAGCTATGGTTGCCGACTCCTTCATCACGTCGCCAAGGTTACCCGTGAGGTTGAGTTTGCCCTTACCAGGGGTGAGTATAGACTCCACGTAGAGGATGTCGCCACCCACCTCAGTCCATGCGAGGCCTGTAACCACGCCACGCATGCCAGCTATGTCGTAGCGGTCGTTGTGGAACTTAGGCTTGCCGAGCATATCCTCAACGCCCTCCTTACCCACGCATGGCGTATACTCGTTCTCGAAAGCCACGGCCTTAGCGCGGTTGCGAGCCATCTTTGCAATCATCTTGTCGAGAGTGCGCACACCCGACTCGCGAGTGTAGTCCTCGATAATCTGCACGATAGCCTCGTCGGTGATGTTGAACTGCTCCTCGGTGATGCCGTGTGCCTCACGCTGCTTGGCGATGAGGTGCTTGCGCGCAATCTGCACCTTGTCCTCGAGGATGTAACCAGGAATGTTTATCATCTCCATGCGATCACGCAGTGCCGACGATATGTTGTTCACGTTATTTGCCGTAGCGATAAAGAGCACCTTCGAGAGGTCATACTCCGTGTCGAGGTAGTTGTCGTGGAAGGTGGTGTTCTGCTCGGGGTCGAGTACCTCGAGAAGGGCACTTGAGGGGTCGCCATGGTTCGAGCGCGACACCTTGTCCACCTCATCGAGGATGATGACAGGGTTTGACGCACCACAGCGCTTGATGGTCTCGATGATGCGACCAGGCATAGCGCCGATATATGTGCGGCGGTGACCACGAATCTCCGACTCGTCATGCAAGCCACCGAGTGATATGCGGCCGAACTTGCGACCGAGAGCCTCGGCTACCGACTTGCCGAGCGATGTCTTACCAACTCCTGGAGGGCCATAGAGGCAGAGGATAGGGGATTTCAGATCGCCCTTGAGCTTGATGACTGCAAGGTGCTCGAGCAAGCGCTCCTTAACCTCGTCAAGACCGAAGTGATCCTTGTCGAGCTGCTCGCGTACAAGGTTGAGGTCGAGTCTATCCTCGGTCATCTCGTTCCATGGTAGGTCGAGCATCAGCTGCAAGTAGTTTATCTGCACCGAGTACTCAGCGATAGAGGGGTTTAGACGCTCGAGTTTTGCTACCTCCTTATCGAAGAGTGCAGCTGTCGCCTCCGACCACTTTTTCTTCTTAGCCTCCTCGCGTAGGCGCTCAATGTCGGCGTCGACGCTATCGCCCAACTCCTCCTGGATTACGCGCACCTGCTGCTGGAGGTAGTAGTCGCGCTGCTGCTTGTCTATATCCTGCTTTACGCGGCTCTGAATCTCGTTCTTAATCTCGGCGAGTTGCTGCTCACGCACCAATATCTCGAGCAGACGGCGCGAGCGTGCCAAGAGGCCTGGTGCCTCGAGAAGGTGCTGGCGGTCATCATCCGAGAGATCCATGTTGGTACAGATGAAGTTGATGATGGCGCGACTTGAATCGAGGTTCTTGATAGCAAAGGCTGCCTCCTTGGGCATCGCCGATGATATGTCTATAATGTTTAGCGTCACCTCCTTGATAGACTCCACGAGGGCTGTGAACTCAACGCTCTTGGGGTCGGGTGTTGAGTCCTGGATGGGGGTAACCGCAGCCTTGAAGTAGGGCTGTGTCATGGTGTACTCGCCAACCTCGATCTTATCCAAACCGGCAAGGATGACAGTTAGGTTGCCATTGGGCATGTCGAGAATTTTGAGGATGCGTGCCGACGTACCAATCTTGTGCATGTCATCGGGCTGTGGGTCCTCAATCTCGCTGTCCACCTGGAGCACGGCACCGAGTATGCCGCCATCAGCCTCCACGGCGCGCACCAGAGCTATCGACTTGGGACGACCCACGGTGATGGGGGTTACCGAGCCAGGGAATATCACTGAGCTGCGTAGTGTGAGGATTGGTAACACCTCTGGGATTTTAACATCCTCGATGGTGTCATCGCCGCCCGAGATGATGGGTATCACCTGGTGCTTACCATCGAAGAGCTCAGGGGTGAGGCCAATCTCTTCAAAGTCTTTCTCTTTCTTCTTCATATTTCGTCGTAATTCTATATTTCTGTAACGTTAAAAATCATGTTGCCATGACCATGCCATTTGGTGTGCACATACACATCTTCCAAAATAACGCGACAAAAGTAAAAATTATTTCATAGAAATAATAGAGGAATGGCAAATCTTTGTAACAATTTATTGACAAAGTGTGCAAAAAAAAGGTCTTTAAGCTCCGCCGTGGAGTTAAAGACCCTGTATACTCAGATTTTCGATGGCTTATATGTGCTTGTCGCCCGTGGCAAATCGCACCTCCTCGATGTATGTCTTGATGTTTTGCTCGTCGCTCATGGGGCAGATTAGAAGTGCATCCTCGGTGTCCACAACGATGTAGTCCTTGAGGCCGTTTACCACTGCGACCTTATCCTTGGGAAGTGATACGAGTGTGTTGCGGGTGTTGTATATGTGCACCTGCTCTGGGTTATAGGCGTTGGCGTAGCGGTCCTTGCGTATGTGCTGGTATACCGAACCCCATGTTCCGACATCGCTCCATCCGAAGTCGCCGTTGATGACGTGCACGTTGCTTGCCATCTCCATAACGCCGTAGTCGATGCTTATGGGACGACACTCCGAAAATATATGCTCGATGGCCTCAGCCTCCTCGGGGGTGCGTAGTTTGTCGGCAATGGAGTTGAATAGGGCGGCATGCTCGGGGAGGTGTTGGTTGAGTGCGCTGAGGATGTCGCGGAGCTTCCAGATGAAGATTCCCGAGTTCCACAAAAATTCACCGCACTCCAAAAATGCCTCGGCCATTTCGCGGTTGGGCTTTTCGGTAAAACACTTCACTTTGCATATCTTGCTGTTGCTGGTACGCTGGATATATCCATAGCCCGTCTCGGGGCGTGTGGGTGTGATGCCAATGGTCATCAGTGTGTCGTTCTTACCGATGAACTCTAAGGCCTGCATGACCACATTATAAAACTCTTGTTCGTTGAGTATCAGGTGGTCAGCGGGTGTTACTATCATTTCCGCTTCGGGGTTTATCTTTTGCAGTGTATATGCAGCATAGGCGATGCAAGGGGCGGTGTTGCGACCTATTGGCTCGCATAGAATTTGCTCCTCGTTGAGCTCGGGGATGTGCTCCAAGACGAGCTCCTTGTAGCGCTGATTTGTCACTACGATGAAGTTCTCTTTTGGAACAATAGTGTTAAATCTTTCGTATGTGTGTCGGATGAACGATTTGCCTGTTCCGAGGATGTCCAAAAATTGCTTTGGATAGCTCTGACGGCTCATCGGCCAAAAGCGGGTGCCAGCACCACCAGCCATAATCACGCAGTAACGATTGTTGTTCATCGGCTCAATATGTGTTAATTTAGAGCGTTAAATTTATAAAATTTACACAAAGATAAAATTTTTTTGTATCTTTGCAAAATGTTTGGGTTTGTTTTTAGCAAAAACAGCACCAAAAATTATAGAAACTGAGATAAGTAACAATATGAAAATAAGGTTGTTCACCGTACCAAATATCATCACACTGGCAAATCTCTTGTCGGGTTGTGCAGCGATTATCTTCACGCTGGAGTACCACGCCTACGATGTAGCCTTCTGGCTAATCATCGCGGCTGCCATCTTCGATTTCCTCGATGGCTTCGCTGCTCGCCTGCTCAATCAGATGTCGCCACTCGGTGTTCAGCTTGACTCTCTGGCCGATGACGTGACATTCGGCTTAGCCCCTGCACTCGTAATGTATGACCTCTATGTGCACTCGTCGTCATACTACGACTTGTGTCCCGAGGTTATGGGTTGGTTGAAGTATGTCGTGCTCATCATCGCAGCATTCTCGGTGTTGCGCCTGGCGAAGTTCAACATCGATACCACGCAGTCGACTGAGTTTGAGGGCTTGCCCACGCCTGCTAATGCACTTATGCTAATGTCGTTAGCGATGTTGTCTGAGTCGGGTAGGGTGGTGCTATACCAGGAGAACATCCTTATTATTTCAATCGCGGCAGCGCTCTTGCTCATCAGCCCCATTCGCATGTTTGCCCTCAAGTTCAAGGGCTTTGGCATCAAGGGTAACGAGTTGCGCTATGGATTTATTGCAGCTGCCTTGGCGATAATAATTCTCATGCCTGCATACTCTGTGCTTGCAATTATCGTTTTGTATATTGCTGTGTCTACGGTGATGTGGCTTTTGGGCGGTCGTGCCAACAAATAAAGGAGTGAGATAAGGAATGAAGACTATGCGCTGGATACTCTCGGCTGTGGCTGTTGTGGTGGCAATCATGCTGCCCAATTTGTCGTATGCACAGCTCGATGCCGCAGCTATGGCTCGTGCACAGCGCAATGGCGAGAATACGAGCATCTATGGCGCGGGTATCCCAGGCATGGAGGGCACCGATACGGAGGGTATGGAGGGTGAAGGCACGGAGCAGGCCGACTCTACGGATACGAAGAAGAAGCGCGAGCGCCGCCCCCTCGAGTCGTACTACTTCAACGATACGGTGCGCGCTCTGCCCAACTGGAAGTGGAACATCGACCGCTACTACAACCGTGTCAACGTCTTGCCTCTCGACTCCACCTTGGCAGATTGGCGCATAGACTATGTCTTCTACCGCAAGGGTGTGGGTGACATGGCGCTGGGTGGCTTGGGACAGTCGTCGCAGCCCATCAACTGGTTTGACCGTCGCCAGGACCCCGACTTTACCTTTGCACGTAGTTACGACGCCTACACAGCACGTGTGGAGAACGTGCCATTCTATAATGGTAAGGATGCGCTCACGAATATGACCTACTTGGAGTCGGGTCAGAAGCGCTATCGTGAGGAGCACTTCGAGCTTGTACACTCACAGAATATCAACCCCTCGACCTCGGCTAACGTGAGCTACAAGGCGCGTAGCACCATGGGCCGCTATGACTGGCAGCGTACCAAGAACCATGCTCTGTCGGTGGGTATGGCACACACGGGTAAGCGCTACTCGGTGCATGCTGCATACATGAACAACATGGTCGACACGCGTGAGAATGGTGGTGTCGTGGGCGAGTGGGCTATTGCCGATACGGTATTCGAGATGCCCTCGGGTGTGCCCATGCGTCTTGCTACGGCGGAGGCGCATAACCACTACCGCAACAACTCATTCGTCGTTAAGCAGGCAATCGCCATACCTCTGGAGCGCGTTACGGAGTATGACTTCTCGTTGGCAGACCTCTCGACAATATATGTGGGCCACCAGTTTGAGTATAACACATGGTCTAAGGTCTATACCGATAAGCGTTCTACCTTCACCAACGAGCGCGGTGAGCACGACGGTGATGGTAACTATACACCCACTACGCATAGCTACTACGAGGATTGGTACATCAATCCCGATGTCACACGCGACTCAATCTCCGAGCGCTTGATATCGAATAAGCTCTATGTGCAGGTGCAGCCATGGGACCGCTATGGCGTGGTGTCGACTATTGATGGCGGTATAGGCTACGATATACACACTTACTCGTATCTCCGCTTGCAGGACTATGTGCGTGGAGATATGACACGTGATAAACGCTCGTCGTGGTATGTATATGGCGCGGCAAGCGGTATGATAAAGCGATATGCTGAATGGAGGGCAGATGCTAAGTATCACCCTTCGGGCTATCGTGGTGGAGATCTGTTGGCGGGTGCTGAGATCACCCTTCGCGCCTTCATCCGTGAACATCCCCTGATTCTCACCGGACGCTTCCGTCAGGAGCTCCGTTCGCCAAGCTATTGGCACGAGAATCTATTCTCAAACCACTATGTGTGGTTTAACTCCTTTGAGAAGGAGTCTGAAACTCGATTTGAGGTTGAGTTCTCTGTCCCCGATATCGCACTCGAGATCGGAGCATGGCAGGGCGTTATGAGTAACATGATCTACTATGGCAACGATAGCCGCGTAGCTCAGCACTCAGGAACAGTCAGCCTCACGAGTTTGTACGCTCGCAAGGATTTCCGCTTCGCGGGATTCCACCTCGATCACAGGGCATTGGTGCAAATTACGTCCGATGAACATGTGCTCCCCGTACCACTCGTTAGCGCCTTCCTCTCGTACTACTACGAGTTTTGGGTTGTGCGCGATGTGTTACGTGTGCAGGTAGGCTTGGATGGCCGTTTCAACACGGCTTACTACGCTCCAAGCTACAACCCTGCAATCTCCAGCTTCTTCAATCAGCGCGAGGTTAAGATAGGTAACTATCCCTACCTTGATGCTTTTGTGTCGGCTAAATGGAAGCGCATGCGTATCTTGCTGAAACTTCAGCACTTGAATCAGAACTTGTTTGGCAATGGTGAGTACTTCCAGGTTGCTCGCTATCCGCTGAACCCGCGTATGTTCAAGTTGGGTATTTCGTGGTCGTTCTACGACTAACGGCGTATTTTACACCGGTATAAGCAGCCCACAAACTGCTAAAAAATGTTAAAGAAGTTCTTGCTTGTGGTTCTTATGTCCACTGTATTTGTGGCTTATGAATCAACGTTGGGACAGTCGCACAGCACAACTCTTCAGAGTACTGTTGAGTTTGCGGAGGATGTGGCTGCCGACAATTCTGAGGCTCTCGCTGAGACAGCGGAAGAGCAATGTATTATCTCTCGTTTCGACCCCATTATGCGCGAGGTCGGTGAGGAGGAGGGTCTTGATTGGCGATTTATGAGCGCTATAGCATATAGCGAGTCGCGCTTCATCGAGAACCTTAAATCGAGCCAGGGAGCTATGGGCATCATGCAGATACGCCCCGTTGTTGCTCGACACTTTAATGTCCCGGTAGAGGATATCAACGATACTGAGACAAATGTGCGCCTTGCGGGCATGCTGCTCTCGGAGCTTGATACCATGCTCCGTATACCAGCCTCTACACCCCTGGAGGATAGGTTGAGTATCATCCTTGCAAGTTATAACGCAGGTATAGGACATGTCTTGGATGCACGCCGTCTTGCTCGTAGCGAGGGCGCTAACCCCAACTCTTGGGCTACGGTGCGCGACTACCTTATCAAGAAGTCCGACCCCGCGTACTACGAACTCGATATCGTCCATAGCGGCCGTTTCACAGGTAGTGGTCAGACCTTGGGCTATGTTAACGAGGTTATGCGCAAGTATAAGCAGTATTGTGATATCGCATCATAAGTTGTGATAAGGCAGTATATTCAGCCATTAGTCAACAATAAGGGCTGTCCAATATATCGTTGGACAGCCCTTGCTGTATTACTACCATTTTAGGTGGTATGCGATCTGTTTTGGCAGTGTTTCATACCTCTGCGGCCATCAATGTATTCTTTTAGCTTACACGCTCTCAATCCGCCTAAGTATAGTGTGTTCAAAGATTCTCGTTTCTGAGTGTGCACAAAAAAAAGAGAAGAACTCTCGTTCTTCTCTTCTGTACCCCCTCAGGGGCTCGAACCCTGGACCCCAACATTAAGAGTGTCGTGCTCTACCAACTGAGCTAAAGAGGCATTTGCTATCTTTTCGATTGCGAGTGCAAAGGTACTACAATTTTTTATATCTGCAAATTTTTTTACAACTTTTTTTTAGAGGTGCTATTCAAGCTGTTGTAAATCAGTGTTATGCGGCATATGCTATTTCTTGCACAAAATAGCGTTGTAGAGCGCTTTTTAACTATTTACACTACTTGTCGCTATTCCACTCGCCATTGCCATCCTCATAAAACACGGGGCGGTCACCCGAAATAGCCTTGGCAGCGAGGTATGCCTCGTACAAGCAGATGCCATTTGCACTCTCCTCGGCAAGGTAGTAGGCTATAACCGAGGGGTGGCGCTGTGTGGTATATATCATCTGCATTACGCGCTCGATATATGTCTGCTTCCATCGTGGGTTATTTGATGGGTTGCCGCCGCGCTTACGCGATGTACCCATCTTCGATGAGTTGATGGGGGCTGTGATGGCTACGTATATGCCCAAGCTGTCGCATGCTGCCAGTGTCTCTTCTGTCACGCCACCCGCTGTGAAGCGTATAGCGCGATGTCCAAGGCTGTGGAGTGATGCTATATCCTCGGCTGTGGCATTAGGTGATACCTCAGCCCACTCAATTTGAGAGGCATTGCCATTGATGTAGAACGTGCCGTTGTCGTAGCGTAGCTCTCTAAGTGATAGGGGAATGTCGTAGAACTCCACATCGCGGCCTGCAATGCGGTTTTTAAGGCGTAGAGAGAGCTGCGTGGGGGTGTTGCTACTCCAGAGCACAGAGTCGGGCACAGGGGCTCCAAAACGCATCGTGTCGACACCATACATGCCGAGGTTGACGTCGAGATGACCAGCGCTGAGGCGTGTGGTATCGTTGAGGTACAGCTCGTAGTATATGCGTGATGTCTTCTCGCCGAGTGTCTGGTTGTGCATGATAGCGCCAAAGTCGACATTTACCACCGAGCCCACACCCTTAGTCGCACGATAGTATATATCGCGTACGCGCACGCGAGGTTGCGACATGACGTATGCTACGGGTGCAGACGCTGCGATGTCGAAGCTCTCGATGGCAGCCACGCTCTTGTTGTCGAGAATGTGTAGCTGAAGGGTGTTCTTATCCTCGCGCGAGAGCTTTGTGATGTTGAACTCTGTCGCGGCATGGCCATTTGTTGAGCCGCCTGCGAGCTTGCCATTCACGTAGACCTCATAGGGTGCACCTACGCCCTCTATACGCACGAATATCTGGCGCTCGACCCACGAGAAGGGGTAGGTGAACTCTCCGCAGAGCACGCCCTCGCTATCCTTCGTCCACTCAGTGATGGGCTGCATGTAGCGCTGCTTATCGAGGCTATGCTGTGTCGCCTCACTTGCCGTGGGGTAGGGTGTGAGGCGTGTGCGGTGGAGCTCATGCTCTGCGCTTTGCTGTGCCGAGGCTGTGGTTGCGAGTAGCATTGCCAGTGCCACAGCTATGCTGAAAGTGTGATGTAGCTTCATTATGCTCTATCTCTTTTGGTTTGAGGGGCGTGAGTCGCGCCACTCGATAATCTCGGGTGATAGCTCATCCACGCGGTCCTCCCACATGCGGTTCTCGGTGAGGCGACGACGGTCGTAGTTGATGCGCTCGGTGATGCGGAAGCGAGGCTTCTGCTGTATCATGGCATCTTCGCGGCGTGTGGGACGTATCGTGCGGTCGATGATTGAGTCGCGCGATGGACGCTTGTCGTTGTGCCACTCGAAGTTGTCGAGGCGTAGCTTCTGGGTCTCGGGAATCATGGTCATAGGGTAGATGACATACTCGGGGTTCTGCTTGTATGCTATCTTGTCTATGCCGCCATCTACGAGGTAGAAGCTTATGCCGGCGCTCTCGATGTACATGAGCGCATTAACGTCGGTGCTACCCTCATCCTGCAGGTAGTAGATGGTCTGTGCGTTGCCATTCACGTCGTTGCGCTGCAGGTTGCCATCGGCGAAGTATGCCATCATCTCCCTGCCCTTCACCTGGTTGTAGTACATCGTGTCAATCTCGATACCCATAATTGGGTCGCCCATGAAGTGCACCTTGTCTATCGCCTCATTGCGTGTGTATATAGCCATAGAGTCGGATGTCACCTGGTTGCCCTCGCTCCAGAGTATAGGATCGCGATATAGACGGATTATGGAGTCGGTGTTGAGCAGCGTGAGTGAGTCGCACACCAGCTGTGTGTCTGTGCGGTACATACGCACGCGGCGGTATGCCTTAATCATCTTGTACGTGCTGTCAGCGGGGAATGGCGGCTCCGTGTTCAGCGAATCCAAGGCAAGAGAGTCTACGGCCAAAGAGTCCACTGCCAGCGAGTCGATGTTTAGTGAGTCGCGCGCCATGGAGTCTGCAGCCTCACGGCGTTGACTCTGTATGCTGTCGAGAGTGGAGTCTGCAGCCATGCTGTCTATGGTGTAGTCGGGGCCTGTGTACTCCCTACCGCGGCGTGCGGCACGAGCCTTAGCCTTGTCGATTTTTCTGTGCTCACGCTCTATGCTCTGCTGCTTGATGCGTGCTATGCGTGCTGCCTCCTCGTCTGCTATGCGCGAGCTCTTCTCGATGCGCTTGGCGATGATGGAGTCGACCTTGATTCTTAGTAGCGAGTCGCGAATTTGCTGTATGGAGTCCTCTTCTCGCATCCTTATGGAGTCGATGCTGTCGCGTATAGCTCGCTCAATGGCGAGTATAGAGTCGCGTACACGGCGCTTCTCCATCTTGGCGCGATAGCGTATCTGACGCTTTGTAGGCACGGGAATGGTGTCGTTGAGAAGCGTAGAGTCCGCCGCCAGACTGTCGATAGCCTCGACCATAGAGGCGCTGTCCGTAACAACCATCTCCTCTGCCATCTCCTCAGCAGCCTTCTGCTCTCTTGGTGCAGATATCTGTGTGGTGTCGGTAGCCATTCTCGCTGAGATATCACGATTGGGAGCCTTGTGTGTTTGTGAGGGGTCAAGGTTGTTTGTTGCGCGAGGCTCTGCACCCTTGTTCTCTTCATTGCGGTTGCGCTTGTTGTTGAGTGCCCTCTCCTCGCCCTTGAATGGGGTATCCTCACCTGGAGCGTTGTCTAGTGCTGTTGTGTCGAACGAAGCGGTCGCAGAGCTTATCTGGTCGTCAGCCCCCTCCTCCTCGGCACTCTCCTCTACAATGTTTGCCTCATCAGCCTCATCAGTCTCCATGTTAGTAGCCTCCTCCTCAGGGATGCCGCGTTCTGTAGAGCGGTCCATAGCCGCGTCCTCTCCACGCATGTTCTCCTCCGTAGATGTAGTGTCGCGCTTAACCTCGGGTGGTAGCACAGCAATGGTGTACAGCCACATGGTGTCGGCTGCGAGGTATAGTGAGTCGCCCTGCTCGGGGTCGTAGTTAATCATCGAGGGACGGCGCGTGAAGAGTGCGTTGCCTGGCTCGTCCCACCACTCACCATAGTCCGCGAAGCCCATTATCATCTGCTCGCTCTCATCCACTTGGATGTTGCTGCGGCCGATGATGTGGCTGTCTGCGCCATTATACTCCAGCGAGTCGCTCCATATCTCGCGCTCGGGAGAGAGTATATAGGCGTCGCGTGTGAGGTTGTGTAGGTCGCGTGCTTTGGTGTAAGAGCCCTCATTTGCAAAGAGATACTCCTCCTTGTTGTTCCAGATGTTGGTGTTGGTGAAGTAGCGGGCATCCTCGGTCTGGGTGTTGAAGATTATCGAGTCGCCAGTCATCTGGTATGTGGCATCGCGCATCTCGACGTTGTCCACAGCTATCAGCTCGTGTGTGTCAGTGTAGTAGTAGCCACGGTCTGCCTCCATGAGGCTCTCGCCCTTCTCTACGTAGCATCCGCCACCAAATCTACCCACCTCCTTGGCGGTGTCGAACGTGCACTCGTAGGTGTACATTACAGCCTCGCCATCTACGACCTTGATGAGGTCCGAAAAGAGCGTCACCGAGCTGTTTATGCGGTTGTATGCTGCGCGGTCGCCATAGGCATAGGTGCTGTTCTGGTTGATAAGCACATGGCCGAAGCACTCGAAGCTCTGGTTGGAGTATCGCACGGCACTATCGGCGAGGATGACCGCACCGTTGTGGTGTGCCGCGAAGTTACCCACGAGGATGAAGATTGTCGAGTCGCCCTTTTCGATGAGGTAGCTGTCGTCGGCTATCATGTCGACCATTCGTCTGTCGCCGTTGTTCTGCTGAGGCGCTACATGGTGTGCTTCAGCCTCGGAGTATGTAACATAGTCGTGCTCACTGGCAGTGATGTAGAACACACTGACGGTGAGCAGAACAAAGAGTATCGGAAAGATATACTTCAATCTCATAGGGTTAAATCAGCTACTTTATCCAACCATCATACTCGAACTCGCTACTGCGGTACGCGGGGTCTATGTAGATGTACATGCCCTCAATCTTACCCCTTAGCCACTCGTTGTAGACCTGGTCTTGCTTGTTTTGAAGCGCCATCTCCTCGATGCGGATGTAGTCCTCGGTGAGCGATGCTGTGTGTGGTGGTATTATCTGCACGAGCTTAACAATTTTGCTGAGCTGGTTGCCATTGAGGTCGGTGGTCTGGAATGAGTTTGATACCTCGCCTACATTTAGTCGCATCAGAGCGTTGTAGTCCTCCAACGATTTGCCCTGCATCTGTCCGAAGTCCTCCTTGAGGAAGCGCGTTGCTGTAAGGCGCGCACCATCGTAGACACCCTGGCGTGCAAGAATATCGTGGTTCGATACAATACCGCCGTTGTGGCGCGACGAGGCATCGTCAGAGAAGCGTAGTGCCGCCTCCTCAAAGGTGATGGAGTCTGTGCGTATGAGGTGTGCTATGCTGTCGAGCTCGTGTGCGGGCTGCATAAGCTCGTCGCGTGTAAAGCTGGGGCGCAACAAGATGTGGCGACAGTGGTAGATGTCACCCTTCTTGTCAATGAGCTCGATGATGTGGAAGCCGAACTCCGTCTCCACAATCTCCGACACCTGGCCGGGCTTCAGCTTCTCGAGAGCCTCGGCAAAGGGGCGTACGTACATAGATGATGGACCTGGCTCCATCTCGCCACCATAGATGGCTGAGCCGTCGAGGGAGTACATGCGTGCCAGTGTAGTGAACTTGGTCTCTCCCTTGATGACACGCTCGCGCATGTCGAGGAGGCGCTCCTTGGTACGACGCTGTGCATCCTTTAGTGAGGCTGGGAACTTGGTGATGTGTGCATATACATACTGCTCGCCAATCATGGGTAGGCTATCCTTGTCTATGCGCTCGTAGTATCTCTCCACCTCGCCAGGGACAACGGTAACCTTGCTCACCACCTGCATCTTCATAGCTTGTGCATAGGACTGCTCCTCGTAGCGTGTGCGCAACATTTCGCGGTATGTGAAGATGGGCATGTGCTCCTTAGCCTCAAGCTCGGCAATGCCACCAGCCTCCTGGATGAGCATCTGCAGGTAATCCTCAATTCTACCTGCGATGTCTGCAGAGTTGATCTCCACAGAGTCTATGAGTGCCTGGTTGTATAGCAACTTCTGCTCGAGGAGAGCCTCGAGAGCCTCATTCATGGGGTCGCGGTCGGAGGTGTAGCCCATCTGTCGGCGCTGGTCAACGAGTGCCTCGGCATACTCCGTCATCTCAGAGTGGAGGATTGATGAACCGCCAACAACAGCTACAACCTTGTCGAGCATTACCTGTCGGCGCTCCTGTGCCTGTACGCTCTCTGTGGTTGCTATAAGCCCTGCGGCAACTGCCGCGATAATCATAATTTTTCGTATCATAATTCTCTATATCGTTTCACTATTAGTCGTACTACTGCTTCAGCGTGGTTGTGTCGTTGAGGATTGGCTCCTCCTCGGCTATCTCCTCCTCGGCATTACGAATGATGGTATGTGTGTCGTTCTCGATGGGCTGTGTGTAGCTCATCGACTTGAGTAACACCTCGTCGCGCACCATCACGCGGCCCTCCAACACCGATTCGCGCTTGAGCTCATCTTCGTATTCGGCAACCACCTCGGCACGGCGCTCAGCAAATAGACGGCGACGAATGTCGCTCTCGACAGATGCCAAGGGGGCTGTCTCGCCCTTAAGTGCGCGGTCGGTGATGATGAAGTAGAAGAGCGCATCGTCAGAGGTCATCTGCTGCACTGAGGTCTTGGTGATAAGGTCGTTGTACGAACGTGAGCGCTCCGTGGGTAGGTTGCTCAGGAAGTCGGAGTATGACACCCACTGCGACGCCATGTTTATAACCTTGAGTGAGTGCTTCTCGGCCAGGGCGTCGAGCTCTTGCCACTCCTTAGCCTTTGCCGAGTTGCGTATCGCGGTTGTTAGGGTGGTGGTGTTGCGGAAGCTCTTGGGAACTTTTACTACCACGCCCTGCACCATGTTGCGGTCGAGCTTGAAGGCTGCACTATTAGCTCGGTAGTATGCCGCTATCTGCTTGTCGGTAATCTCCGTGTCGAGGGTCTTGTCGATGTAGTACTGGTCGAGCTGGCGCATCATCAACGACTGGCGGTAGCCCTCCACGAGGCGCTCTATATCCTCCGATGTTGTCAGCACCTCCTCGGCGCGCTTCATCTTCAGGCGGTTGAGCACCCAGTTTTCGACATACATTCTCATGAATGTGACGCTGTCTGTGCCAGTGATGCCCACGGGTATATCGCGCTTGACGTCATCTATGCGCAACTCCACGCCATCGACAATGGCTATCACGTCATCATCAATTTTGGTGTTGCTCTTCTTCTCACCCTCATAGCATGCTGTGGTGAGTAGAGCAAGTGTCGAACAGAGTATGTATATTAGTTTTCGCATAATCAACTTGCAAAGATACAAATTTTTCCTTTTATAACGCCTGTTTTGTGAGATTATTGCGTAGCAATATACATAAATGCAATTTCTAAAGATAAAGGGACTGCCCTTATTGGTTGAGGACAGTCCCATCGTTGATAAGTATATCGTTGTGTGAATTACAAAATTTTGACAAGCGCTGCTACGGCGCGACCGCGGTGCGAGATGGCGTTCTTCTCGTCGGCACTCATGTCTGCAAAGGTTGAGTCATAGCCCGTGGGTATGAAGAGTGGATCATAGCCAAAGCCTTCGCTACCCGACATTGAGGTGGCTATCTTGCCCTCGACAATACCCTCCACCTGCTGCTCTACACCGTTGCGTATCAGTGATATAACGGTGCGGAAGCGAGCGCGTCTATCCTCCTTGCTCTCGAGCTCGCGGAGTAGCTTCGCGTTGTTCGCAGCGAAGTCGTGGCCATCGGTGGCGTAGCGTGCAGAGCGAACTCCTGGAGCGCCGTTAAGAGCCATCACCTCGAGGCCTGTGTCATCGGCAAAGCAGTCCAAGCCGGTGCGTTCGTAGACATATCGCGCCTTGATTGAGGCGTTCTCATCGAGCGTAGCGCCAGTCTCGGGAATATCCTCGGTAATACCCACCTCGCGGAGGGTTACAAGCTCATAGCCATCGCCCAATACAGCCTTCACCTCGGAAAGTTTGTGGGCATTGTTTGTCGCAAATACAATACGTTTCATGGCGCAAAGATAACTAAAATTCTCTACCAAATGTTATAACCTGTGACATTGCCGTAGCACTCTATAACAATTTGGTTATTCGTGTTGTGGAGTATCGACACCTTTGCCTTGTCCGTAGTGTTGTATATGGCGTCGTGTGCCGTGATGGTCATCGTGCCTCGAGAGAAGGCGTATGGGTAGGTGTACGATAGCGTGTCGGTGATTTCGGTGGTTATGGTGAGGGGTTTGTTGAGGCTCTCCTCGCCATTCACCATTGTGAGCGTTCCTGTGTAGCCGATGACGGGTATGTTGTCGATGTAGTAGAGTGTGCCTATGAATGAGCCATAGCCCTTAGACTCAAGGTTATAGAAGTCGCTTAGCTCCACTCTGTATGTGTCGTCAGTCGTTGGTGTTATGGTCATGTCATAGCCATAACCGCCACTACGTCTTACGCGCCAGTGGTCGCTACACATCTCGATTATGGTGTAGTAGTTGGAGCCGTAGCTGGTGTTGTGGACTATCATGTGTACGTTGCCTTCGATGTTGATGTAGGCGCCGTTGAAGTATCGGTTTATAAACTCCTTGCGCTGCTGTTCATCATCGATGGTTTGTAGCATGTTGTAGTAGGCTACAAAGTCAAATATCTCGTTTATGCGAGTGAGGTCCTCGTGGGCGATGCTCCATAGTTGGTAGCCCAGCTTCTTGCCACTTGGGGTGTCACCCGACTCCCATTCGCACGATGCTGTCGATAGCATAACTATCACAGCAATAGTATATTGCAAAAGTCGTTTCATAGCCATTATGATTTAGAATTTACAACCCATTCCAACGCGTATGCAGCCGCTAATGCCTGCACCCAGCTCTGCAAAACCATAGAGGCGTTTACCCACGGTCATGCCGACGTAGGTCATGTCTAACATAGGTATACCGACGATAGCCTCCTTGGAGTAGCGCAATGTGGCACCCACGCCTATGCCCGAGTACATCCTGCATATCTCCCTGCGCAGATACTCAAAGCGCATGTTAAGGTGTATGCCCAGCGTGTTGTCGTAGTGTGTGGTAAGCCTCTTGTGGGTAGCGATGTGGCGCTCGTGGTAGTATATCGACGAGTACATAACCTTACATCCAATCATAAACCACTCCTTCAAATAGCGGCTGTACTCGAGGGTGAGTGGTGGTAGATAAATAGATGCGGTGTCGTAGTAGCGAGCCTCGGCGAGATTGTCGCTTGCCGTGGTTGTTGAGAAGTCGGGGTCGATATCTGTGTCTATGCCCCCGACAACCAGGATGTGTATAGGGCCTGGTACTCCAATGCCTAAGCGTATGTCGTTGTGCCATGGTAGCTCCTCGCTATTATAGCCACCCTCGCTTGGCTTGTATACACCATATTGCGTGTCGTAAGCGTTCGTGAGTTCTGCGCTCTGTGCTCGCGCCTCTAATGTGAGCGAGGCTAATGCAGCGCATAAAACCAGTAGTAGTAACTTGCTCCTCATAGCTGTAGTCGGTTTTGGGGTTCAACTTTTTTGCAAAGTTAATATCGCGCGGGGTGTTTTTCCAAACTTTTTGGCGCTTAATTTTTCCGCACCCTGCTGCTTAAGTGCCGGAAAATCAGCTTGTTACAAAATGTAAATTTGCGAGTTTTTCATAGTGCTGATTATCAGGGAGTTATGTAGATGTGATAATTCCATGCTATCTAACTTATTGATAGCATGGAATTTAGTGTAATGATGGTCGCGTAAGAAGCAGCTATTTGCGCTCTTCGCGTGCTACTTCGAGTTCTGCAAGGCATTGATCCATAACCACCTTGTCGATAATGGTTTTGACGATGGTGTCGGCTTCGGAGCCTTCGGAGTAGTCCGCAGGGCAGACGTGGTTTACGCGGTTGTCGCGTATAAGCTCGTTGAGCAGTGTGCGCTGTCCCTCCTCCTCGGGGTTGTAGACGGCGATGGAGTGGCCACCGAAGTTCTTAACCAACTTCATACATGGGATGTCTGTAGTTCCGTCGCCGAAGTATATCATGCGCGAGAAGGGTACGGGGCGTTTCGACTCCTCCATGAAGCGGTTTACATCCTTGGTGTCGAAGACCGACTCTACGCCCTTGTTTATCTTGAAGATGAACTGCGTCTTGTTGGTGTAGTTTACTGCCACGGCTGGCCAGTAGGCTATGCCGTCGATGTTGTATAGGAAGGAGCATGCGTAGATGTTCTTGAACTCGTGAGCTATGGTTGTGCCCTCGATGATCTCCTTGAGTCCCGAAGAGTTGACATAGTGCAGGATGCGCACGCCGCGCTCCTCGCCATACTGGTTTATGCGCTTGAACCACTCCTCCACGCCACGATAGAACTTGACGTTGCGACCCGACTCACGGAATGCCTCGCGTCGTAGCGACAGACCCTTCGACTGCGCCGCTTGGAGCATGCGTGCCATGTATGTCAGCACCTGGTCGGCATCCTGCTCCTCTGCCAGGGTGTTTGCTTCGTGCCAGAACTCCATGTTGCTCTTACCCACCGCCGGTATGAAGTCATACTCTTGCATGTTTCCTGGGGCAAGTGTGCCGTCGAAATCGTATATAAGCGCTACGGTAATCTTCTCTTTCATACTATTTTTGTATATAATTGGTTCAAAATTAAAGAAAAATTACTATTTTTGCAATAAATCAAAACAATTAATTGTGTGTTATGGAGAAAAAGCTATTTCGTTCACGTTATAACCGTATGATTGGCGGTGTTTGTGGTGGCTTAGCACAGTATTTGGGTGTTGATCCCACGGTGGTTCGTCTTATCATGGCATTGGCAACCTTCGTGGGTGGTATGTCGCTGTTTGTATACCTTATTATGTGGGTGATTATCCCCGAGGAGTAGTAGAATAAAACAGAGTGTATATATGGAATTTAAGGAAGTAGTAAGAAGACGTCGTTCGACACGTCGCTATACAGGTAAGCCCGTGGAGGCTGAGAAGCTTCGCTCGGCAATGGAGGTAGCACTGCGCGCTCCATCATCAAAGAATACACGCTCAACACGCCTCATGGCTGTGACAAACCTCGATAAGGTGCATGCACTTGGTCGCCTACGCGACTGGGGCTCAAGCCTTTTGGAGGAGGCGAGTGCTGCAATCGTTGTTATGGGAGATGAGCAGGCATCACCCATGTGGCAGACAAATGCAGCTATCATGGCTACGGTCTTGCAGCTTGCCCTTGTGGATGAGGGTCTTGCATCGTGTTGGGTGCATGTTGGTGACTACCGCACATTGCAGGACGACCCCGAGAGCCAGCGTAGTGAGGACTATGTAAAGGAGGTATTGCCCGAGATACCCGCGGAGTACCGCATCCTCTGTGTTATCTCTATTGGCTATGCGGATTACACACCCAAGCCACTCCCCGAGTATGAGGGCCCTGAGCGCATCTTGTTCGCGGAGTAAGGGTGAATTTAGGGGAATTAAAGAATTTAGGGAGTTTAGCGATGCTAAGCTCCCTAATTAATTGTTGTGTAGCTGTTTATAGCAGTTCTATGAGCCTGTCTACATCTTGAGAGGTTGTTGACCAGCTTGTTACAAAGCGTACGACGCTGTGTGTTGTGCCACGTGCTCCCCAATAGTCGAACGATACCTCTGCGCGTAGGCTATCTATGACCTCGTTGGGTAGACGGAAGAACTGCTGATTGGTGGGTGACTCTATGACCACTTCGTAGCCCTTGGCTCGAAATGCCTCGCGTATGCGCAGTGCCAATGCTACGGCGTGGCGACCAATCTCATAGTATAGTCCATCCGAGAACATAGCCTCGAACTGCACGCCCGATAACCTACCCTTGGCGAGTAGCGCTCCATGCTGCTTGACAAGCGGGAAGAGGTTCTTAAGTAGTGCGCGGTTGGTGACAACGAGGGCCTCGCCAAAGAGTGTTCCGAGCTTCGTGCCTCCGATGTAGAATACATCAGCAAGGCGTGCTATATCTTTAAGCGTGAAGTCTGCACCCTCGGCAGCAAGGGCATAGCCCATGCGCGCACCATCTATATAGAGCGGAATATTGTGCTTGTGACACACGGCACTCAGCGCCTCCAGCTCTGCAAGCGTGTAGACCGTGCCATACTCCGTGGGTTGCGATATGTAGAGCATGCCTGGTGCCACCATGTGGGGGTAGGTCTCGTCAGCATAGAACTCCGCGATGAAGCGCTCCACATCCTCGGCGTGCACCTTACCAGCATAGTGGGGTAGGGTGAGCACCTTGTGCCCCGATGCCTCTATCGCTCCCGACTCATGCACGGCAATGTGACCGCTCTCGGCAGCCAACACACCCTCATGACGTGCAAGTATGCCGTCAATGGCTGTGGCGTTGGTCTGTGTGCCTCCAACAAGGAACATAATCTCTGCGTCGTCGCAGCCTATAGCTTTGCGTATAAGCTCTTTAGCTCGCGCAGTATAGGGATCGTTACCATAGCCCACGGTGTGCTCAAGGTTTGTCTCCACAAGGCGCTCCATCACCTTGGGGTGTGCACCTGCCGTATAGTCGGAGTTGAAGTATATCATCGCTTAAACATTATCATATTAGAGCGTGTGTCCATGGTGAAAAACTCTTCAGCAGGGTCGCACATATCCTTCGACATGATGAATGGCTCAGTGTAGAATATCTCGCTCATGTTGCCATTTTCATCCTCAGCAATACCTGCAAAGAGGAAGCGGTCCTGCTCATCCAAGCTGTAGTACATATCCATAATCTCGGGGTTGTTGGCGTAGTCGTACATGAGCAAGTCCTCGAGGAATGCCTCCTCGCTATACTCCACGCGCATCCACTCCTCGAACCACCAGAAGCGCAATTTGTCGGTGGGGATGTTGGTCTTAGCCTCAACAATGGCTATGCACTCACACTCGGCAAGGGCGTTAGCGTAGGAGTTGTCGAGTGCTATAATCTCCTTGGCGTCAAAGAGTTTTACTATCTCTATGCTCTCGATATAGACCTCGCTTATTCCTGCTTCCAGTGATGTGAAGCGGTAGCTGAACATATCGGTAGTGGGTAGGTTGTTCTCTATGCCAAATGCCACTACGACATACTCTGTACTGGGCATAAGTGGGGTAAGAGCCTCGCTAAATGGACCACTAAAGATTGCGGGGTCGAAGTTTTCGATTATAAACATCATCTGCTCGTACTCGCTCTCATATGGGGGGAGTTGTGATGCAGAGAGAAAGACGCAGGCATACTTCTCGTTTGTTTCCGATGGTGTCACGGTGAGCATCGCGTTATACTGCGAGATGTCGGTAACCTTGATGTCGATTGTGAGATCGCTCATGTTGCTCTCCTTGGTCGCAAAGTATGCTACACATGGCGAAGAACAGAGTATTGGCATCTGCTCGTCGCTAACGGCGAAGCATACGACCATATAGTTGGTGTTGGGGTTAAGGCGCTTGTTGAGTGTCACCTCGCCGCTATGACAGAACTGCTCAGCAGGGGTGCCCTGATTGTTTATAAGCTCGTTGAAAGTGTCCAACGTGATGTTACGATAGTGCGATACATAATCGGCGTTAAACTCAGCACCCTCAGGGAGGTAATAGTTGTCGCTGTCCGAGATGATATAGCTGTAGTATAGGCCGTCGTAGTTGTCTGGGGTCATGGTAGCAGCAACGCTATTGCCATCAACGTTAACCTTAATGTCGAACTCGATACTCTGTAGCTCGGGTGCTGTGGTTGTGATAACCTCATAGTAGACTTCGGTGGTAGGCTCGTAGTTCTCGTCGTCGACATTCACGCCGTAGCAGTATACGACATATTCGGTAGCGGGGTAGAGGTTGGTGACTGTGTAGCCATTTTTATCACCCTTCACAAGCCACTTCATGCCCTCGAGAAACTCGCGGATGGTGATTTTGTAGTAGTTGGCATAGTCGCGGAGCATGGCGAGGTCATCCTCAATAAGTTCCTCACGCGTGTCGATGCCGTTAGCCACAAAGTGTTTCTTCTCGGCAAAGAGCACCACATACTCCAACTCCTTATCCTCGGGAACGATGTTGAGGCTAAGTTTCGTGTGTTTTAGATCCTTACTCTCAAAGGCAAAGATATCTGAAGTATTGTCGTTGGGCTGCTCGGGCTGCTCAGGCTGCTCAGGCTGTATTGGATCTGTACACGCCACCGATAAAGCTGCGACTAAGATAGTGAAGATGCTCTTAAGAAATTTTCTCATGGTTTATCTCGATTAATAGTGTTATTCGTATTGCAAATATAGAAATAAAATCCAAATTTTTGAAAACTTTTGGACTATAAGTGTGATAACGAGAGATTTTTTTGCTACCTTTGTAGTAGGTATGCCCCATTTGTATTTCGATAATTATTAACCCGATACTCATGAGCGATATTTACACCCGTCAAATAGATAACAGCGTGGAGCGCCTATTCCGCTACCTTAGCGAGCGCACCACCGAAGAGGAGCTGTTGCGTATTCGTCGTGGCTACGAGCTTGCTGCCGAGGCACATAGCAGTCAGCGTCGTAAGAGTGGCGAGCCATATATCATCCACCCCATAGCCGTGGCGAGCATCGTTGCTGAGGAGCTCGAACTGGGTGACAACCCAATAATCTCGGCCTTCCTGCACGACGTGGTGGAGGATACCGACTATACCGTGGAGGATATACGCGAGCGCTTTGGTGACGACGTGGCCTTCCTTGTAGATACGGTGACCAAGCGTAAGAAGGATAGCTACGAGCACTCCAAGCAGGTGGACAACTATCGTCAAATATTGGAGTCGGTGCACTACGATATCCGCGCCCTGCTCATTAAGCTTGCCGATCGTCTGCACAACATGCGTACGCTCGACAGCATGCGCCCCGATAAGCAGATGAAGATTGCGGGTGAGACGGACTACTTCTACGCCCCTTTGGCAAACAGATTGGGTCTATACCACATTAAGACAGAGCTTGAAAACCTCTCATTCCGCTATCGCTGTCCTCGTGACTTTGCGGTGCTGGAGAGGATGCTCGAGGCGGAGCGCGAGGCCGACAAGCCGCGTCTTACGCGCTTCACTGATCTTATAGATAAGATAATGGTGGAGCACAACCTCGATGTCCGCACCGAGATACGCTACCGTCGTCCCTACAGCATCTGGCGTAAGATGCAGGCTAAGGGGTGCGACCTGAAGCATGCTGATGGCAAACACTACATACGTATCATATACCCCGTGTGCGCAGGTGTGAGCGAGAAGGCTATGAGCCTACGCATCTACTCTGCACTAACAGACCATTTCAAGGAGAAGCCAGGAAGCGTAGCAAACTACATCGACGCCCCTAAGGAGAATGGCTATCAGAGTTTCCACGTTAAGCTACTCAGCGAGCAGGGTATATGGGAGGAGGTGCATATATCCTCTGAGCGTATGGTGCGTAACTCACGACTTGGTTGTGCTGCAGAGTGCACCGAGGAGAATGTTGCGGCATGGCTCGAGAAGTTTAAGTATGTGCTTCAGGATGTTGCCGACGATAGTCATGATATGGAGTTTATGGATGGTGTGACATCCTCATTCTACAACGACGACATCATGGTCTTCACGCCCAAGGGACGCGGTGTTATACTCCCCAAGGGTGCTACAGCCCTCGACTTCGCATTCGAGATACACAGCAAGGTGGGTGCCCAGGCCGTATATGCCCGCATCAATGGTAAGCTCGAGTCGCTACGCACGGTGCTTCATCGTGGTGACTGCGTAGAGATTGGCACCTCCGAGGATGCTAAGCCCGAGCCCGAGTGGATGGGACATGTGTCGACATACCGCGCTAAGCGCTACCTGCGTGGCTACTTCGCTAACTTGCCAACCCTCGAGTATGTGCGTTGTGAGAAGTGTCATCCGCTGCCTGGCGACGAGGTGATGGGCTTCAAAGAGAACGACGGCTCGACAACGCTACATAAGCGCGATTGCCACATCGCCATCCGCATGGCGTCGCAGTATGGTGACTCCATCACCAATGTAACATTCAACGAGAGCCCCTCGTTCCTCTACCCCGTGCGCATACGCATCAAGGGTATCGACCGTTACCACCTCATGAGCGACCTTATCGACTGCATAACCGATAAGCTCCATCTAACCATGTCCTCTCTCGCCACAGAGAATATCGACCGCATAGCTATATGTACCATCGACTTCTCGGTTCACTCGCTCAGTGAGTTGCAGTTAGCCATGGAGTCTATAGCAAAGATTGAGGGTATAGATGAGGTCATGCACATAAATTTATCGTGATAGTGGCGCGTTAGCGGCACATCCCTAAAAGTAACCCACCCAGGGCTGTACGTCAGTGTACTATCCCTTGGGTGGGTTCTTTTGTGATGCACCACTACCACACCACTCTGACAAGAAATTAGGCGCAACCTATTTGATTGTTACCTTTTCTCTTAACTCCTTACCAATGCAAAAAAACTACCCCCGACCGCAGTCGGGGGTAGTGCGTTATTGGCGTAATGCTATTCGATTACTTAACGCCATTCTTACCCTTGTTGAGGAACTCTACGAAGGCCTCGATATCGGTGTTGTAGCCGCGAGGACCTGCAAGAACTGTCTCGCCATCGGGTGAGAGAAGGATGTAGCCAGGCTGTGCGTTAACACCCCAACGCTCCTGTGCGAACTTAGAGTTGATAGAGCCAAGACGCTTGCCACCATCAACCTTTGTCATATCGTCAACATAGAGAGCACAGATAACGAAGTCGTTACGCAACATAGGCAATACCTGGTCGTCGCTCCATACCATAGTCTCCATCTCACGGCAGTTGTTACATGCGTGACCAGTTACGTCAACGAAGATAGGCTTGTTAGCAGCTGTTGCAGCCTCTACAGCCTCCTCAAAGTCGAAGTGACCCTCAAGCTGGTGTGGCAAGTGCAAGAAGTCAGCATACTTGCGGCCAGAGTTTACGTTCTCATGGTGACCGCTAACACGGTAATCCTGAGTGCTCATAGGAGGAATGTAACCTGATACAGCGTTGAGTGGTGCACCCCACATACCGGGGATGAGGTAAACAACGAATGAGAACACTGCGATAGCGAGTGTGAGGCGGAATACAGATACGTGCTTAACCTCGTCGTCGTGTGCGAAGCGGAGCTTACCAAGCAAGTACAAGCCCAAGAGGGTAAATGTAACGATCCAGATAGCGAGGTATGTCTCACGGTCGAGCAAGCCCCAGTGCATAGTCTGGTCTGCAGTCATCAAGAACTTCAAACCGAGGGCGATCTCGATGAAACCGAGAACAACCTTTACTGAGTTCAACCAACCACCGCTCTTAGGAAGGTTCTTAAGCAATGCTGGGAACCATGCCAAGAGTGTGAAGGGCAATGCAAACGCAATAGCGAAGGCTGCCATAGTGATGATAGGCATCCAGATGTTTGTGCTACCGCTTGTAGCCTCGATGATAACGTTACCAACGATAGGACCAGTACATGAGAATGATACCAATACGAGGGTAAGTGCCATGAAGAAGATACCAATCAAACCACCCTTATCTGCACCCTCATCGCTCTTGTTAACCAAGCTTGAAGGCAATGTGATCTCGAATGCACCGAAGAATGATGCTGCGAATACCATGAAGATAAGGAAGAAGATAAGGTTAGGAATCCAGTGTGTACCGATGAAGTTGAAGATATCACCCGATACGTCGATACCAAAGAGTGTCAAGCTCATGATGATGGCGATGGGCAACACGTAGAGAGCTACGATGAAGATACCATACATCAACGCGCGAAGACGACCCTGTGCGGGTGACTGTGAACCCTTAACGAAGAACGACACTGTCATAGGCACCATAGGGAATACACAAGGTGTCATAAGAGCTGCAAAGCCCCAAAGGATAGCTGTGATAATAGAGCTCCAGTCGAGTGCTGATGCTGTTGAAGCGTCGTCGTCAGCCTCAGCCTCAGCAACTGCAACACCTGGCATCTGGATAGTGAACTCCACGATGTTAGCTGTGCACTGGTTAGTCTCGTTAGTGCAGATAGTTGCGTTGATGAAACCTGCAACCTTCTGACCAGCCTTAGCCTCGATCTTCTGAACGTAGATAGCCTGGCCACAGTAGATGAACGAAGGCTCACCTGTGAGCTCGTCGATGCCGTGCTCCTCGGGTGTGAGGGTCTCGAACATCTCGCCAGCTACAGTAGCGTTCTCAAACTCGATGATAGGTGCAGAGAAGTCTGTCAATGGGTAGCCGTGGAATCCCTCCTTGATTGCACCGTCGAAGGTAACAACAAAGATGCCGTCACCCTCCTCCTCAGCAGTAATAGTCCACTCTACGTTAGGACTGTCTGCGTCGTTGCCTACCTTAATGGTAGTCTTGCTCTCGGCATCCTGCGCCATTGCTGCGAAGGGCAATGCGAGTGCCAATGTGAGCATAATGAAAAGTTTTTTCATAGTTTAATTTGGTTAAAAAATTATTGTTTGATTAGTTGTTTATATCTCCATGTCTGTGTCTGTGTCGTTGGCATGCTCCAAGCTATACTCCTCGAGTGTTGAGGCGAAGTCCTTGTTGGCGAGTATCTCCTCGGTGCGGCCGTCCCAAACCTTGTAGCGTGAGGGCGATACACCCACGCGCTGCTTGAAGTACTTGCCGAAGAACGATTGCGAGGCGAAGTTGAGCTTTAGTGCTATCTCGCGGATGCTCAAGCCCGAGTACTTCAACAGTCGCTTAGCTTCGTAGACCACAGCCTCGTCGATAAGCTTAGAGGCGTTGCGGCCGCTCTTCTTCTTGAGGATGAGCGAGAGGTACTTGGGTGTGATACCCATCTTCGAGGCGTAGAACTCCACGCTACGCTCCGTGCTGCAGTGCTCGCGTAAGAGGGTGAGGAAGTTGTTGAAGAGCTCGTCGGTGCGGTTGCTCACGCTCACGTTGCCAGGTAGGCTGTGCTGCTGGAGGATGCCCATCACGTAGTGGAACATCGCCGCAAAGAGCGAGCTTATGATCTTCTCGCGGTTAGCCGTGGGGGCATAGTCGCAGAGCACCGAGCGCATGAGCTTCGAGATGTCGTGGATGTATGCTGCCTCCTCGGGCTCAACCTGCACACATGGCTCGTTGAGGAAGCCGTGATAGATAGATATCAGGTCCTGGGTCTCGACGTGTATGCTGTTGAGGTACTGGCGCGAGTAGGTAATCATATATCCCGATGAGCGTATCGAGGCCTTAACCTGCTCCACAACGGTGTTCTCGTTGAAGATGAAGAGCGTGTTGGGGCGTAGCTCGTGCATCTTGCCATTGATCTTAATCTTGGCACTGCCGCTCACGGTAACACCAATCGAGACACCCTGTATTAGTGCCGTAATGTCGTCGAGCTCGCGGAACATAACCAGAGGGGTGATTACCATATCCTCCGAGTAGTACGCGGTCTCGAAACGCGATTTGAGTTTGTCTATTGACGCTCGTTTAATGCCGTCCTGCTTCATTTATCTTTTGTTTACTTTTAGTCTAAGCCTATCGTAACTATAAGTTTGTTGCTCGCAGCTATAGCCTGATTTTCAGTGCTCCAGGCTCGCACGATATGTGGAGTGGGAAATCGGGACCTCGCTCTCCATCCATATCAGTTATGAGGTCTTGGCTTGCGCTCACCACAAGCTCCGAGCACCTGAAGTGTCGCACCGCATCGGGGTTGCCTCCCAAGAGATAACGTATCATATCGCTGTATGACAGTATCTTGTTGCGCTTCTCAAACACTATTACATCCATCAGTCCGTCGTCCACATGCGAGTCGCGTGTAAGTGGTATGCGGCCCGCAGTTATTCCGTTGAAGGCGAGGAACATGTATATGTTACCCTCGTACTCCTCCTTGTCACTCTTTATATGCACGCTCACCGAGTGCATGTCCTTCACATCGTCGAGCCCAGGCTTGAGGTATGCCAGTTTACCTAATATCTGCTTCGCTTCGCGCGATGTGCGCTGCGACGCTGTGGTGAAGGTGCCGAAGCTAAATATGTTGACAAAGTAGCGGTCGTTGACCTTGCAGCAGTCAATGTTGCGCTCCGTGCCGTTCAAGATAAGCATTGCTGCATCTCGAGGGTTGGATGGTATGTCCAGGGCGTTAGCCATGTCGTTTGCTGTGCCCATGGGTATTATTCCCAGTGTAGGGTTAATGCCCGCTTGGCGCATGCAGTTTACGACGTAGTTGATGCTACCATCACCGCCACACACAACCACCAGCTCCGTGTCGAGTGCGCCATCAAAAGGGTTGACACCTAATATGAGGTGACGCCTCTCGAGCACTATGCCTCGCTCACGAAATATGGCAACGGCCTCCTTTACAAACTTCACCGAGGAGCCTCTGCCAGCTTTGGGATTATAGACTATCAATGCCTTCATCGTCCCACAATGTTTGTTTCTACTCAGCGTACCTCTCAGAGCACTCTACCGCATAGCCATCTCCGTCAGCAAATATGAAGTAGTAGCTCCAGCCACGCTCCCTCTCACACTGCTTGGCCAACTCCACAGCTCCACCCTCCGAGCCCAGTGCCATGAACATTGTCGCGGCAGCATCAGCCTCGGCGCATGTTGGCGCTATGACGGTGGCTGATAGGAGTGTGCTCGACACGCTGTAACCAGTGCGTGGGTCTATCGTGTGTGTTACCTTGGTGTTGTCCTCGGTCATGTAGTATCGGCGGTAGTTGCCCGATGTTGCCATGGCGCCATTCTCTATGCGGATGATCTTCTCGATGGAGTCCATCGCCATGTTGCCATCGTAGGGCGTCTCCACACCTACGGACCACAATCTACCTTCGGCATTACGACCACGACAGCGTATCTCGCCGCCGATGTTGACTATGTAGTCCACAATGCCCATAGCCTCCAACTCCTTGGCAACGAGGTCTACGGTGTAGCCCTTAGCTATAGAGTTGAGGTCTATCTGTACGCGGTCATCCTGCTTGATGAGCCTGTTGTCGCTAATCTTGATGAGGTCGTAGCCAACGAATTGTAGTAGTGAGTCTATGTTGGGTGTAGTGGTGGCACGGTTGCGACCAAAGCCCCAAGCATCGGTGAGTGGCTTCACGGTGATGTCGTACGCACCATTGCTCATGGTGTGGTAACGCTCGGCGAGAGTGATGTTGTAGAGCAGGTGGTTGTCGAGCGAGTCGCACTCATTGCGGTTGATACGTGAGAGTAGGGATGCGGGGTCGAAGATGGACATCGACGCCTTCATCTCGGCGTCAATCTGCAAGATGCGCTGTAGTATCTCCTCTTCGGAGTGTGTCGTATGGCACTTCACCTGCACGAACGTGCCGAGTGTCTCGCCGCTAACGGAGATATACTCGTTCTTGGGCGCAGCGCATGCCACCAACAGCATAATGGTCAAAGCCATCGTGCTAAGGAGAACTCTATGTAGTGTAAAAATCGACATCTTTTATGTATATATACGACCGACAAAGATAGTGAAAAAATCCAAATTTCAACCATCTTTACCATTAAAATTGAATTTTTGGGGAAATTTAGAAAAATAGGTGTGCTACAAAGTAAAAATGTTTATGGTCTTATTGATTTGTTTTGTAGTTATTGAAAAGACTATTAAATGTATCTTTTTGGTTAATATGTTCGCGGTGGGGCGGTGCTGCAGGGTGTTGGTGTGAGTGAGGTGGCGTTTGGTTTTTAGTTCGCAAAAATTGGCACATTGTTGAGAAATTTTAAGTTTTTATCTTTTTCTTAGAAAAAGGCTTTGCTATTCGCGAAAAATGATGTATCTTTGCCGCACGCTCTGGCAGGATCTAAGGTAAGGATGATCTGTCGTAGAGTGGAACCAGGAGCGTAATCCTCGGGAAATGAGAAGGATGCGCACCATAAAACTTTAAACCATTATGTATTTGACACCTGAGAAGAAGCAGGAGTTGTTTGGCCAGTACGGCAAGTCTACAACCGACACCGGTTCACCCGAGAGCCAGATCGCGTTATTCACTTATCGTATCAACCACCTTACCGAGCACATGAAGAG
>JAGCLX010000027.1 GCA_017646785.1 Alistipes sp. | reverse complement strand
GGTATCTCGCCACGACATGGACCACACCATGTAGCCCAAAAGTCGATGAGCACCCACTTGCCACTCTTGCATAGGTCCGACACGCGGATTACCTCGCCATCGGCATTGGGTAGTGCAAGGTCGATAAGCTCCGCACCCACAATTGTTGTCTGTAGGCTCTTATATGACTTAAGTACGGCAAAGCGTCTGTCAATCTTATTGAAGATGTCGGAAGCCACAGCATCATCGCCACCAAGGTTGATGTATGAAGTGAGTGCGTTGAGAGATAGTACGCTATCCATGTTGGCATACATGAAGTCGACCATGTGTTGTAGAACAGCCTGATACTTAGCCTCGGCCTCCTCCTGGGTTGCCGAATTATAGATATTTGCAATCATAGCGGCAATATCGTTGCAGTATACGCCCCACTTATCATCCAATGCCGAGCCAATAGGCATAAGCGCCTCATCCTTATATACAAAACTCACATCGCTGCCATCAGCAAGGCACCATGAGCGGACATCATCGTTGACAACGACATGGATGCCATCTCCCTCATATGTGTCGACTATTGTGAGAAACTTGCCGTTCTCGTCAACGCTAACTTCGGCGCTGCCCTCCTGCCACTCGATGGTTATGGAAGAGGGGATTTCAGCGAGAGCCGACAGGTCGCCACTAATCTTGTTTGATATCATGGTTGCCCCAGCCTCTTGCGCCGTCTCATTCTCAGCGCCCCTCTTTCCTCCATTGGTGCATGCTGCAAGCATTGTCGCGCAACATAAAAGTGCAAATAACCTCTTCATAAGTAAATTGTAATATCTATTCTATCTTTGAATATGTTATCAGTGTTTAAGTCTATCACTATATATAACGCTCTGCGGCCTCAAGATGTTACACTCCTAAGTCAAATTTTTACGGTCCAAATTTACCCCCCCCCTTGAATTTCCCAAATTTTGGGGTAACAATTTGAGGGTTAGGGGCTAAGATCTCTGCATATCACATAAATATGCGGAGTGGAGGTAGTGGTGTTGCCATAAAAAAAATTGGGCCGTCTAACTGTCACAGCAGACGGCCCTCACACAATGGACACAAACAATTATTAACTTTTTACACCATAAAATTCTATCTTTTGCAGTACCCTGCGGTCGTACGATAAACCTCTCTATACCTCCTCCGCATGGGTGAAAATCCGGCTCTCATTAACCCTTTAACTATCGCGGGATTCTCGTTTTTGCTATAACCTTTCTAAACTTATTTTCGTTATTTCTATTTGTTTCTGGTGCAAATATATGACAATAAATCTAATGTTCCAAACAAAAAATACTTATAGCTACATAAGCAAAAACTATAAAAAGGGGAATATATGCTTTGCACCGTGCAAAACTATATATTCCCCTTGAGTTTTATGTTCTGACTTTACGCTGTAAATCAGAGTGTTAAGTGCTGATTTTTGACCAGTAGTAAGCGTAGAAAACTCGGCGCCAATATAAGGATATAATCAAAATAAAATTAACTAATTTCTATACATTTTTTCAATAGCCTCATCGTTTCCTTCGGGAAGAGTGCTCATTTGTTCAAATGACTCACTCTCTGCGTCGAGCTCGCCAATCATCTGTGTAGGCTCCTCATTGACGTAGAACGATGATATTTTGACATGGCTCTTATCCTCCCTGACGCCGAGCTTGATAAGCTTCGTTGCCGAGGTCATGATGCTCTGACCTCCTGTGGCGATGGACTTCTTAACCTCGCCAACAGCCTCGGTGGTCCTTTTGAGGTGTTTCTCAACATCGTTGAAGCGCTCAGCAAATATCTGCGTGCGCTTGATCATCTCCTCAGCAGCATCGACAATCTTCTTCTGGTTGCCCAGCTGGCGACTCTGTGTCCACATGAGCTCGAGGATGCGGAGGTTCATATACATGGTCTGTGGGCCGAGGATAAGCACACCCTTATTGTATGCCTCCTTCCACAGTCCGCTGTCGTTCATCAGAGCAAGGTTGAGAGCTCCCTCGTTGTGCATATACATAATCACGAAGTTGAGCTTCGAGTATCCCGTCTTAAGGTACTTCGTGTAGTCCTTCTTCGCGAGGATGTCCACCTGGCGGCGTACAGCAGCGATATGCTCGGCACAGTATTGCGACTTTGTCTTCTCTGTCTCGCCACTCTCGATGCCAGCATCTGCATTGATGTATTGTTCATAGGCCTTGAGGTTGACCTTTGAGTCGACAATCACATCGCGGTTGTTGGGGAAGTGCAGTATGAAGTCTGGGATAAGTCCCCTCTCCTCGTCATCCTTAATGCTCACTCCAAACTCATCCTTGAGCGACTCCTGCGTTGAGTACTGCTCGCCCCTCTTTAGCCCGAGGTCCTCGAGGAGCTGGCGTAGCTTGAGCTCACCGAAGTTACCCTGCACCTTTACCTCGCCCACAAGGGCACGTGTTAGGCGCTCGGCGGTCTCACCGAGGTCACGGCTATTCTTCATGTTGGCTTGTATGGTAGCATCGAGGCGTGTCATGGTCTCGTTATGCTCCTTGCTTGATGTGTTGAGTGCCTCCTGCATCTGCTTCAAGCTCTGGCGCAAGGGATCGACAATTTTTGATACCTGCTCCACGTTGCGCTCGCCAAGCTCCTCCTCGCGTGCCTTAAGCACACTCTCGGAGGTGGTGCGCATCTGCTCTCGTATTAGCTCAAGCTGGTCGTCAAGTTGTCTTTTGTTCAGGGTCTTGAACTCATCCATCTGTCGCTGCTGCTCCTCGCGCATCTGCTTAAGCTGCCTCTCGTGCGACTCTTTTAGTGTCGCTGCCTGTTGTTCAAGCTGCTCCTTTGACTCAGCCTTTAGGTTTGCGAGTTGCTCCTCAAGCGTTATGCGCTTTGTTTGCTCTATGTCGCGCTCCGAGCGTAGCGTTGTTGCTTCGAGGCGTAGTGTTTCGAGTCGCTCCTCGCCCTTTGCAAGCAGCAACTTACTATCGGCCAGCTGTGCCTCAAGGTCTTGGCGCTTTGCAGCGTCGATATTCGTAGGTCGGCTACGTCGGCCTACTATGAAACTTGCCGCCGACATAAATACGACGACGGCAAGAGTGATAATAAAATATGTATACATATTTATATGGTATAAGCATTGGGTTATCCCACGCGTGTAGCGATACTACTCGGCAAGTGTGCGCTTGCGTAGCTTCACGACATTCTCCACATGGTGCGTATGTGGGAACATGTCGACGGGCTGCACAGCGACAATCTCATACATGTCGTTAAGTAGCGCCAAGTCGCGTGCTTGTGTCGAGGGGTTGCAGCTGACGTAGACCATGCGCTCGGGTGCAGCGCGCTTGATGACCTCCAATACGCGCTCGTCGACACCTGCACGTGGTGGGTCGAGGATGATGACATCGGGGCGGCCATTGCGTGCGATAAACTCGTCGCTCATCACATCCTTCATATCACCAGCGTAGAATACCGTGTTCTCGATGTTGTTAATCTCGGAGTTAATCTTTGCATCCTCAATAGCCTCGGGGACATACTCCACACCGACAACCTTGGCGGCACGGCGTGCGCAGAAGTTGGCGATGGTGCCTGTACCTGTGTAGAGGTCGTAGAGTACATCTGTAGGCTTGAGGTCGGCGAAGTCGCGCGTAACCTTATAGAGCTCGTATGCCTGCTCCGAGTTTGTTTGGTAGAACGACTTGGGTCCCACCTTGAATTTGAGTCCCTCCATCTCCTCGATGATGTGGTCCTTGCCCGCAAAGCAGATGGGCTCGCGGTCGCCGAGTGAGTCGTTCCACTTCTCGTTGATCATATAGATGAGCGATGTAATCTCGGGGAACTGCTCGTGGAGGTGCGACATAAGGGCGTTGATGCGCTCGGTGTCGTTCTCGTTGAACACGACGATAACCATAATCTCGCCTGTCGAAGCGGTGCGGATGACCATCGTACGCATGAGGCCCTCATGTAGGCGTGCGTTGTGGAACGAGTAGTCGTGCTCGATGCAGAAGGCCTTTGTCGCAAGGCGTATGCGGTTCGAGATGTCCACCTGGAGGTGACAACGGTTAATGTCGAGGACCTTGTCGAAGCAACCGGGGATGTGGAAGCCCACGGCGGGAGTTGATGCTATGTCGCCAGCCTCGGCAATCTCCTCGTATGTCAACCAGCGTTTATCGGCAAAAGTGAACTCGAGTTTATTGCGGTACTCGCGAGTGCGATCCGAGCCGAGGCAGGGACGCACCTCGGGGATGTCGAGGTGGCCAATGCGCACGAGCTGGTCCACAACCTGCTGTGTCGTCTGCTTAAGTTGCTCCTCGTAGGGTAGGCTCTGCCACGGGC
>JAGCLX010000026.1 GCA_017646785.1 Alistipes sp. | reverse complement strand
GGTGCTCGTTCACTCAAGGAGGCGTTCTACCTCGATGACTACTATCAGATCGAGAAGAAGTTCCCTAACTTCAAGTTCCACCTTGCCCTTGACCGTCCCGATCCAGTGGCAGATGAGGCTGGTGTACCTTATGTTGCAGGCTTCGTACACAACGTTCTCTATGAGACATATCTCAAGCAGCACGATGAGCCAGAGGGCATCATCTACCTCATGTGTGGTCCTCCGATGATGGCACAGTCGGTAGTAAACCTCCTCGATAACCTCGGTGTTCCTGCTGAGAATATTCTCTTTGATAACTTCGGCGCATAATTTCGCGTGATAAGGGGTCGATTGCGGCCCCTAACAAAAAATGCCGTCAATGGGACGTACGTCAAGTACTACCCATCGACGGCATTTTTGCCGAGTGTTGCACTCGGCTCCCTTCTGACGCGAAATTTAGCATCGCATACATCCAGGGTTTTTTCATGTCAGCACCACAACTGCACCACTCTGACAACAAAGCATGAAACTACCCATCCGGGGAGTTATCATTTGTTGCCACATCTCACGACTTCTGACCTCAAATTTTCATACGGTGAGGTACTACCCATCGTCGCCTTTTTTGCCGAGTGTTGCACTCGGCGCCCTTCTGACAACAAATTTTGGTCGTGTAAACAACCGTCATCCTGAGGAGGTGCAACCGAGAGTGTGCTGATACCCACATAGCTGCCATGCACCGACGTGAGGATCTACCGCTGTTAACAACCCTCACTGATACAATCAAGCGTCAACACCCTAATCAAATGCAGCTCTTCGCAATGGCGTTGTGTTTTATTCCGCGAGTCCAAAGTGGTAATACCATATATATTATAGTGATAATGTAATAATTAGAGTCGGCTGCTTGTTATACGAGAAAAAAGTCGTTATCTTTGCAACTCCATTTTTTACATCATGAAACGACTTATAAAATTTTTCGCCCTCGTGGCGCTGCTATCTGCCTTTTCGGCCTGTTCGATCGAGACAGATGTATCAAATACAACTGCTAACGACATCCCGGAGAAGAGCTATACAATAATATATTATAACTGTTGTAGTGGCCTTGATAAGGCCATTGAGCCATTCTTCTTCTGCGTTGGTCAGCTCAACATCCCCAAGCGCATAAACGTTGTGGGACAGATAAAGTGGACACCTGGCTATAGGTCTAACTCCGCAGAGCTGTCGGATGGTAGCGGTGGCGTGCAGCGTTTTGTATTCAACCACGACAAGAATAAGGTGGATATTGCCGACTTTGATGACGTTGAATACAGGGTGGATGATCCACAGAACCTCGCCGACTTCATCACTTGGGCGCGTAAGGCAGCACCTGCGGATGAGTATATCATGGTCTTCTGTGGTCATGGCAATGCCTACCACCCAGCGTTTGATGATGTGACACGAGGCATCCTTCGCGATGACCATTTCACCTCATATCTCGGCATTGGTGATATACGCGAGGCCTTTGAGATAGCGGGTGTTGCGGACAACAAGTTCGCCCTCACGATGATGATCTGCTGTGTGATGAATACCCTTGAGTACTCCACCGAGCTTATTCCCTACACTGACTACTATCTCGCATCGGGACACGTCACCGTGGCTACATCCAAGGAGTTGTTCTATCTTATAGACGGCCTTATTAAGCATGGTAATGATGGTGAGGAGGCTGTCGTTAACGCTGTTCAGTATGCCGTAGATGCAGATTATGAGGGCTTGGGTTCGTCTAACGTGCAGGATACTACGCTGGTTCACAGCTTGCGCATAAAGAAACTCAACGAGAAGATTAAGAGCTTCGTAAACAGACTATGCGCGTTGTACGACGAGGAGTCGGTGATGGGTGAGAGTGGCATGAAGGAGAAGTATGGCTTCTCGACAAAGGATATAGATGAGGCCTTGGCTAGTTCGTACTACTATCTTCAACCCTTCCTCGATGCAAGCGGTAGCGTCTCTTCGTGGTATCAGACCTCGTGCAACTATGATATCGTGGACATAGTAACTCGTGTCGCTGCGGTGGCTAACGATGATGCCCTCTCGCTCTATGCAAGGGAGGTCGAGAAGACGGCGTTGGATGCTATTGTCTATCAGTATAAACACAAGCTCGATAGAGCTGTCTACCACGCTGTTACGCTTGTGAATAAGTATGAGTGGATAGACCTAAACTTCGAGGGCGCAAACTATAGCGACTTGGCGTTCGATCAGGCTACAAACTGGAGTAACTTACTCAAGATGAACAGTGCGAGGTTTGATCATGATATGAAATAGAACTCTTATACAACTACAACAAAGGGACTCTCTGTATGGAGGGTCCCTTTGTTGTATATTACTGTTTTAGTGGTGAGTCTGGCTCTCTGGCCATGACAGCATAGAAGAGCTTGTCCACTAGACCTGGAAAGAACTTTTTAAGAAGGTGTGTGCCGCGGCCCTCCCACTCCATCAAGCATAGTCGCTTACGTCTGTGTATGCCCTTGGCCACGATGTGTGCCACCTGCTCGGGTGTCATCATCTTAGCCTCGTTGCGGGGTGTCTCGCCCTGCTGTGTGCCGTCGGCTGTGAGTGCCGAGAAGCGAACATTTGAGGCTGTAAACCCTGGGCATGCGGTCATTACATGTACACCCTTCTTGAGGTTCTCGATGCGTATGGTATCGAGGAAGCCCGTCATGGCATATTTCGATGCTGAATATCCCGTGCGACCAGGCAGGCCGTGTATGCCCGCTACTGATGATATGCCTACCAACGAGCCGTGCGACCTCTGCAACCATGGCAGTGCATACTTCGTGCAGTTCACCGTACCCCAGAAGTTGACATCCATAAGGCGGTGTAGCACCTTGAGGTCGCAGTCGTCAAACAGCGCGCGCATGGATAGACCAGCGTTACATATCATAACATCTATGCCACCGAATGTGTCTATGGCTGTTTGGATTAGCTGTTTGCAATCCTCCTCCTTTACCACATCGCACGCAGCATATGCTACACTGCCTCCTGCCTCTTTAATCTCAGTGGCAATTCGTTGTAGCTCCTCCTCACGGCGTGCGCCCATTACGACCTTAGCTCCCATCTTGGCATACTCGCGTGCCATCGCCTCGCCGATACCCGATGATGCTCCAGTTATTACTACAACCCTATTATCTAATATTTTTCTCATGCCTATACCAAATTTATGTTATGCTATAATTCTACTGTTAGCCCGTCATAGGCGAGTGCTATGCCCTTGGGTAGCTTTGCTTGCGCCTCCTTGTATAGACCTATGCCGTGTGACATGTGGGTGAGGTAGGCGCGCTCGGGACCTATGCGGTTGATAATCTCCACAGCCTCGCCTACGGAGAAGTGTGAGTCGTGATTCTCCCAGCGTAAGGCATTTATTACTAACACCTTTACGCCATTCAGCTTCGCCTCCTCTTCGGGGTCTATATGGCTGAAGTCGGTGATGTATGCCACCTTGCCAAAGCGGTAACCAACAGAGCGAAAGCGGTCGGAGTGGTGACCCACGATTGGCACTATCTCTATGCCTGCCGCCACAAATGGTTTATGGGTGTCTATGGTGTGTAGTTCAATGACGGGCACACCGCGATACTTGTTCTCGGCAAAGGCGTAGTCGTACTCCATCATTACACGCTTGATGGTTGACTCATTGCCGTAGATATGCGTAGAGTGGATGGTGGGGTAGTCCACAAAGTTGAAGGCGCGCACATCGTCAATGCCTGCGGTGTGGTCCTTGTGCATGTGTGTGAGCAGGATGGCGTCTATGTGTGTTACATTCTCGCGCAACATCTGATATCGGAAGTCGGGGCCTGCGTCTATGATGAAACGCTTGCCCTCGATCTCAATCATTGCAGAGGTGCGCAGACGCCTGTCGCGCCTATCTGTGGAGCGACATACTGCACATTTGCAGCCTATTACGGGTACGCCCTGCGATGTTCCTGTGCCTAAAAATGTTAGCTTCATAGCGACAAATATACAAAATAAAACGAGAAAAGCGAAGATATGTATATTTTTTTAGTGTTCTATATCTCTCATATTGGCTAATTGGGCTATCTATTTATCTGCTTTGTACTCTGCAATTTGTGCTATATTGTGTAGTGTTAAAAAGTTAACAACGAATTTTCTATGAAGTTTGTCATAAAATTAGTACCTTTGCCCCGATTTTTGCCGAATCGCATTTGTGCCAAAGAGTGTTAGGCAAGGATAGGCGTGACGCCAGATGTCTTGAGGACTACCCCAAAGGGGTAATAAGTGGGGTTACGGCAGTCGTCTGAAAAATAGCCATCGGGCGACAAATTTTAGAGCGAATAACAAATATCAAATGATGAAAAATATGGCAGAGAAGAGATTTATTACATGTGATGGTAACTACGCCGCAGCGCATATCGCGTATATGTTCTCGGAGGTAGCAGCCATCTATCCCATCACACCATCATCAACCATGGCAGAGCTCGTAGACGAGTGGTCTGCACAGGGTAAGAAGAACATCTTTGGTGATACGGTGAAGGTGGTTGAGATGCAGTCAGAGGCTGGTGCTGCAGGTGCTGTACACGGCTCATTGCAGAGTGGTGCGCTCACTTCAACATTCACAGCATCACAGGGCTTGCTCCTTATGGTGCCCAATATGTACAAGATCGCTGGTGAGTTGCTCCCCGGTGTATTCCATGTTTCAGCGCGTGCTCTCGCTGCGCAGTCACTCTCAATCTTTGGTGACCACCAGGATGTAATGGCAGTGCGCCAGACTGGTTTCGCAATGCTCGCTACATCATCTGTACAGGAGGTGATGGACCTCGCAGGTATTGCACACATCGTGTCACTCAAGTCTCGTATTCCCTTCGTACACTTCTTCGATGGCTTCCGTACATCACACGAGATTCAGAAGATCGAGCTTATCGACGAGGCGTCGCTCTCAGCAATGTTCGACCGTGAGGCTCTTAAGGAGTTCCGCATGCGTTCACTCAACCCTGAGCGTCCTGTAACACGCGGTACTGCGCAGAACCCCGATATCTACTTCCAGACACGTGAGGCTTCAAACAAGTTCTACAACGCAGTGCCCGACATGGTGGCTGAGGCGATGGAGAAGATTTCGACTATTACGGGTCGCGAGTACAAGCCATTCACATATTATGGTGACGCTGAGGCTGAGAACATCATCATTGCGATGGGTTCTATCACCGAGACTATCAAGGAGTGTGTTGACTACCTCCGCACTCAGGGCAAGAAGGTGGGTGTTATCACCGTACACCTCTACCGTCCATTCTCAGCGAAGTACCTCTTCAACGTATTGCCTGCAACTGTTAAGCGTGTATGCGTTCTCGACCGTACTAAGGAGCCAGGTTCAAATGGTGAGCCTTTGTTCCTCGACATCCGCGATGCATTCTACGAGTGCGAGAATCGTCCTATGATCATTGGTGGCCGCTACGGTCTTTCATCAAAGGATACTACTCCTGCTCAGATGTTGGCAGTATTTGCTAACCTCGAGGCGGAGCAGCCCAAGAACCACTTTACTGTAGGTATCAACGATGACGTTACAATGCTCTCACTCCCCGTAGGTGAGGAGGTATCTATGGCTAAGGAGGGTACTTTCGAGGCTTTGTTCTTCGGTCTTGGTTCTGATGGTACTGTAGGTGCTAATAAGAACTCTATCAAGATTATCGGTGGCTCGACAGACAAGTACTGTCAGGCTTACTTCGCATACGACTCAAAGAAGTCGGGTGGTTACACATCATCACACTTGCGCTTTGGTGATAACCCCATCACTTCACCCTACCTCGTTACTACTCCCGACTTTGTGGCATGCCACGTTCCATCTTATGTCGAGAAGTACGATGTATTGAAGGGCTTGAAGCGCGGTGGTTCGTTCCTCTTGAACTCTGTGAACGACGCAGAGACTACATGCGCAACATTGCCCGACCACATGAAGGTATACCTCGCTAAGAACGGTATCAACTTCTACATCATCAACGCTACAAAGATCGCTGCAGAGCTCGGTCTTGGCTCACGTACCAACACCATCATGCAGGCTGCGTTCTTCAAGATTGCCGACATCATTCCTATCGAGAAGGCTGTAGAGGAGATGAAGAAGGCTATCTACAAGTCTTACGGCAAGAAGGGCGAGGATATCGTGAACATGAATTACGCTGCTGTTGACGCAGGTTGCGAGGCTGTAGTTAAGGTTGGGGTTCCTGCAGAGTGGGCAAACATTGAGTGCAAGCAGGCTGAGGCTGTAGTTGATGAGGCTATCCCTGCTTTCGTACGCGATGTATGTAAGCCTATCGACGCCCTCAAGGGTGATATGCTCCCCGTATCGGCATTCAACGGCCGTGAGGATGGTACTTGGGATAATGGCACCGCTGCATATGAGAAGCGTGGTATTGCTACAAGCGTTCCCGAGTGGAAGATTGAGAACTGTATCCAGTGTAACCAGTGTGCATACGTATGTCCTCACGCTGCTATCCGTCCATTCCTCGCTACTGAGGAGCAGGCTGCAGCATCTGGTC
>JAGCLX010000025.1 GCA_017646785.1 Alistipes sp. | reverse complement strand
TGTTCCGTCCTGAGAAGAATGCTCAGCGTATGATCAACTCAGCTAACCGTCTCTGCCTTCCCGCACCTACTGTAGAGCAGTTTGTTGAGGGTTGTGTTGAGTGTGTTAAGCGTAACCTCGACTTCGTTCCTCCTTACGAGACAGGCGCATCACTCTACTTGCGTCCTACACTTCTCGGTACTAAGACTTGTCTTGGTGTTCGCGCTGTTGACGAGGCTGACCTCATCATCTTCTGTGCTCCTGTAGGTCCTTACTTCAAGGGCGGTATGGCAGCTATCAAGGCTCTCATCATGCGTGATCAGGACCGTGCTGCTCCACGTGGAACAGGTGACGTAAAGGTTGGTGGTAACTACGCTTCTTCAATCTGGTCACTCGAGGAGGCTCACCGTAAGGGCTTCTCTAACGTTCTTTACCTCGACGCAGCTACTCACTCAAAGGTTGAGGAGTTTGGTGCTGCTAACTTCTTCGGTATCAAGAACAATACTTACGTTACTCCTAAGTCAACATCAATCCTTCCTTCAATCACTAACATGACTCTTCGTGAGATTGCTAAGGACCTCGGTTTGACAGTTGAGGAGCGCGATATCCCAGTTGAGGAGCTCGCTACATTCGAGGAGGCAGGTGCTTGCGGTACTGCAGCAGTTATCTCTCCTATCGGTGCTCTTTATGACCTCGATAACAACGTTACATACGACTACGGTATGAAGGTTGGTGAGACTTGCAAGAAGATGTACGATCACCTCCAGGGTATTCAGTATGGTCGCGTAGAGGATACTCACAACTGGAATGTACTTGTAGAGTAATTCCTTGTCGATTTCTTGTGATAGTGGCGCATCTGCGCCGCTTCAATCAAAACCCCGAATGGGATGTACATCAAGTACTACCCATCCGGGGTTTTCTCATGTCAGCGACACATCTGCACCACTCTGACAAGAAATTCGGTTTGGTGTTGATTGAGGTTGTGTCAACCAATATCCAATGTTTTTATCAACAAAAAAAAGTGCTCCACGTGGAACACTTTTACTGTTTTTGGATATTTTTTTGTTATACTACCCTCTTGTTAACGTCCAAACTTTACCAATAATACATTGATGTCGGCTGGCGAAACACCAGGAATGCGCGAGGCATGACCGATGGTTGTGGGTCTGATACGACTCAGCTTTTGGCGCGCCTCGATGGTTAATGACTGCATAGCATTGTAGTCGAAGCCTTCCGGAATGGTAATATCTTCGAGTCGGTGCATCTTATCTGCATAGTATTTTTCACGCTCGATGTATCCGCGATACTTAATTTGTATCTCTGCCTGTTCGGTAATCTCAGTAGAAAAGTTATTCTCCTCGATAAATTTTTTGAGTCGTGGTACAGCATTCATGAGCGATTTTATGGTCACATTGCTGCGCAAAACGATGTCATAAAGCTTTTTTCCCTGCGTCAAAGGCTCTTCGCCCAGCGAAATTAAATAGCTGTCAATTTCGCCTATTTTGACCGAACTCTTACGGAGCATCGAAATAAGCGATTCTACAGCCCTATTTTTTTTGAGCAAATTCTCATACTTATCCTCGCCAACTAAGCCAATTTTGTGACCCAGTGGTGTGAGTCGCGCATCGGCATTATCCTGTCGTAGCAAGATGCGGTACTCGGCGCGCGAGGTAAACATGCGGTATGGCTCGTCGACACCCTTGGTCACGAGGTCGTCAATCAGCACACCTATGTATGCTTCGTCGCGCTTGAGCACGACGCCCTCCTCGCCATGCAACGAGCGATGGGCATTGATACCCGCCATAAGACCCTGCGCTGCAGCCTCCTCATATCCCGTTGTGCCGTTCACCTGGCCCGCAAAGTAAAGACCCTCTACGAGCTTAGTTTCGAGTGTGTGCTTGAGCTGCGTGGGTGGGAAGTAGTCATACTCGATGGCGTATCCTGGGCGGTAGACATGCACATCTTCGAGGCCCTTGATTGTTCGTAGCGCCTCGAGCTGCACCTCGTATGGTAGTGACGAAGAGAAGCCATTGAGGTAGTACTCATTTGTGTTGCGACCCTCAGGCTCGAGGAATAGCTGGTGCTGCTCCTTATCTGCAAAGGTGCGTAGCTTGTCCTCTATACTTGGGCAGTAGCGTGGACCTATGCCAGAGATGGTGCCATTGAAGAGGGGTGAGCGGTCAAATCCTGTGCGCAGAATGTCGTGTACCTCCTTGGAAGTATATACCATGAAACATGGCAATTGGTTTTTAACCTCCTCTGTATCAGTGTCATACGAAAATTTTGACGGCTCAGTGTCACCCTCTTGTATCTCAAGCACCTCAAAATTTATTGTGCGTGCATCAAGACGCGCTGGGGTACCAGTTTTCATGCGGCCTGTTTCAAATCCGAGGCTTGCGAGCTGCTCCGTGATGCCGTATGCTGCCTGGTCGCCTGCTCTGCCACCTGCGGCCTGAGCTGCGCCACAGTGCATAACACCGCCGAGGAATGTACCCGCTGTGAGCACTACCCTATCCGCCTCAATCTCCACGCCCATTCGCGTTTTTACGCCCTTTACACGCGGTTTATCCTCCGAGTGGTCCATGAGTATCTCCGTGACAGAATCTTGCCACAAATAGAGATTTGGCGTGTTCTCGAGCGTGCGGCGCCATAGGCGAGAAAACTCCGCCTTGTCACACTGTGCGCGTGGGCTCCACATCGCTGCGCCCTTTGAGCGATTGAGCATGCGGAACTGTATGGCAGACTTGTCCGTAATCCTACCCATCATGCCACCAAGTGCATCTATCTCTCTGACTATCTGACCTTTGGCTACGCCGCCAACCGCAGGGTTGCACGACATGGCTGCAATCTTGTCCATGTCTATGGTGATGAGCAGCGTGCGTGAGCCGAGGCGTGCAGCTGCCGAGGCAGCCTCACAGCCAGCATGTCCCGCGCCGATAACAACTATGTCGTAGCTCAATTTCATAGTATCTCTTCGCGTAGTAGTTTGAGATAGCGGTTCTCGAGGCGTCGCATCTCCTTCTCTGCCCATGGGCTCTTGTCCTTGTGTCCACAGAGGTGGAGAGCACCATGCACAATGACGCGGCGCATCTCGTTGAATGGCAGAGCACCATATATGTCGGCATTATCCTCCACCGTAGCTACGTCGATGTATACCTCGCCAGCCACAACATGGTCGCCTACTCTACTCTCTCTATCCTCAAAGGTTATGACATCGGTGTAGTAGTCGTGACCCAGGAAGTCGCGATTCATCTGTCGGTGATACTCCGATGAGCAGAATATGTAGTTGATTTCACCAACCTTATATCCCTCGCGGCGTATAACCTCATTTATCCACTTGCGCAACGCTAAACGGTTGGTTAGTAAGTAATTACAGTCCTGATTGTAAAAATGTATCATAGCCAATACTATTTTTTCTTAAAGAAGTCTGACACGAAGAGCTGGCGTTGTGAGTTGCGCTCATACACCGCAATGCGAATGTAGTGGTACTCAGCTCCGCGTGAGTTGATACCTCGACCTATAGTGCCTATCTTCTGGTCTTTCTTCAATATGTCACCCTTCTTCACGCATACCGAGCCGAGGTTGGTGAAGGTCACCAGGTGGGCGCCATAGCTGAGATATACAGTGTAGTGGTTTGTGCGCTCCATGCGTACAATCTCCTCTACCCTACCTTCGTGCATCGTGCGTACGTTGTCGCCAGCCTTACCGGTTATTGTAGCTCCATATCCCTCCTCGGTGAGCGTGCCACCCTCGATGGGGAGGTTTAGACCTCGTGTAGACTTTGAGAATGAGGCTCCGACGGTATTGTTTTTGATGAGCTTCTGTAACTCCGCCACGGCATTGTTGTGGAGCTTCTCCTGCTTTCGCTGCTGGTTTATAGCCTCCTTCTCGCGCTTCGACAGCGCGTTGAATGAGCGTTGTGCAGCTACCCTATCATCCTCAAGCACACGGCGTTCGCGCTCAAGAGCTCGTGTTACAGAGTCAAGCTCGTGGCTGCGTGCTGAGAGCACCTCGCGCTGTTGTGCCAGACGCTCGGATTGCAGCGTTATGCTATCGGCAAGTGTGCGGCGGCTCTCGGCAATGTGGAGCATCTCGGCCATGCGACGTGCTGCCTCTGTTATGTTGCGTGACGAGAATAGATAGTAGCGACTGCTGTTCTGCTTGTGGTTGCGGTATGCTATGCGCACAGCCTCTGCGTAGATCTCGCGGTTGTACTGCAGCACAGCGCTCAGAGAGTCTATCTCCTCGCCTATGTTTGTCATGTCGGCCTCCACCAGTGCATGCTCGCTCTCCACCTCGCTGATGTACTCCTTGCGCATCTTGACCTGTTTCTCGAGCGCACGCACCTGCTCTTGGGCACTCGACTTCTCCTTTTTGAGGTTGTTGACCTCACGCTTGGCATTGTCGAGGCTCTTCTTGTACTGTTCGACGCGTTTACGCTGCTCTTCCACAGCCTTTGTGCTCTTCTGTGCCGAGGCGGTGAGTGGGGTAGTGGCGAGGAGTATGCAGACTATTATCTTTACAATTCGCGCAATCATCTGTTTGGGCCTTTATCGGTTCTTGCTTTTTACTGTTTCGGTTTGGCTCTTTAGCTCTGTGATATGCTCTTCAAGAGCCTCTTTATCATAGCCTTGCTCGGCAGCCTTCTTCCAATAGGTATCTGCCATGAACTTCTCACCCAGTGCCCATAGTATGTCGGCATAATGGATGAGTAGCGAGGCATCGCGCTGTGCACTTAGCGATAGCGCCTGACTCATGGCGCTCTTAGCCTCCTCGTTGCGTCCGAGGCGGTGGAGAACCCATGCGTATGTGTCTATGTATGTTGCGTTGCCAGGCTCGAGCCTATTTACTTGCTGTGACATCTCCAACGCCAAGTCAAGGTCTTTGTCTATAATCGAGAGGAAGTAGGCGTAGTTGTTGAGCACAGCTATGTTGTCGGGGTTGTATCCCAACGCCTTGCGATATGCCTTAAATGCTTTGCTGTCCTTACCAATCTCGTGGTATATATCGCCTATATATCCCCATAGCTGGCTGCGATCACCATCGTTTGTGCACGACTTTAGACCGAGCTTAAATAGCTCTATGGCATCGTCGTACATGTCGCTTTCCGAGGCCAAGAAGCCGGCAAACGAGATTATATCGATACTGTTGGGGTAGCGATGTAAGGCTTCGTCTAACACTTCGAATAGCTCATCCTTGCGCTCGAGATGGTGGTATATCTGCAATAGGTTGATGTAGTGCTCGGCCGTGGTATCCTCGTTGGATAGGTGGCGTGCGAGATACTCTGCCGCCTGCTCAATATTACCGAGGGCTAACATGTGCTCTGCATAGCAATCTACCACCGCGCGATTGTTGGGGTAGGCAATGGCAAGACGCTGTATTATGCCTCCTATGCGTATGTAGTTCTGGGCGTAGAAGGTCATGTTTGAGGTGAATATACCTATGCGCTGCAGCTTATTCTCAATAGCTATGCTTTTATCCATAAGTAGACGCTCCTCATAGTCGAGCATACGTCGTGTGTCACCCTTACGCTCGTAGTAGCCCGATATCGCCTGTATGGTAGCGATATTTGTCGTATCTATTTTGAACGCCTCATCGAGTGTTGCGCGGGCGAGAGAGTCGTGTCCTGCTACCTCGTATGCCTCGGCAAGGTTGATGCGGGCATTCGTGTCGTAGGGCTGCTCCATCACACCCCTCTTACCCGTGGCTATAGCCTTGTCATACTGGCGCGTGTCGATGAGCAGGTGTAGCTTCATCTCCCCGAGGTAGGGGTTGTAGCCCGCGCGTAGCTCCGCGCTGTCGAGTATCGATATCGCCGAGTATGGCATCTTGTTGTAGCTATAGAGTATCGCCAAGGCATGGTACGCCTCTATATCCTTGGGCGATAGGCGCATAAGGCGACGATAGGCAGGTATAGCTTGCGAATACTTGCGTGTCGCTATAAGACTGGATGCGTAGCCACGCACATACCACTTGTTTGTGGTGTCGGCAGCATAGGCGCGTCGAGCATATTCGAGGGCCTTTAGTCTATCGTTTTCGAGCAAGTGAAGATAGTAGTAGGCAGGAGCATATGTGGTGTCCTCTGCCACTATCTTCTGCCAGATGTCGCATGCCGCAACCGTGTCGCTATCGATGGTAAGACGCTTTACTGCTTCGGCATGACGATAACTGCGCGATAGGCTGTCGGGCATTGTTGAGCGCTCGATGTTACGCTCTGATTGTGCACTACATATCGAGGGTGTCAGCACCATGGATGCCAACAACACAAACAACGAAAATATGTAGTGTACAGCTCTCATCTTATAAAAGATAAAGGGCATTAAGCGGATTTCTTAACGCCCTTATAATCAACATATAATCTCTTGTAATCCTACAATGCGCTCTCAAACTGGTTGAGGAAGCGAACATCGTTCTCGAAGTATAGGCGCAGGTCGCCGACGCCATACTTAAGCATTGCGATACGCTCAATACCCATACCAAACGCGAAGCCCGAGAACTCCTTGGGGTCGATGTTGTTAGCCTCCAACACGTTGGGGTCTACCATACCGCAGCCCATAATCTCCAACCAACCAGTACCCTTACATACGCCACAGCCCTTGCCGCCGCAGATTGAGCACGACACGTCAACCTCTGCTGAGGGCTCAGTGAAGGGGAAGTATGAGGGACGCATACGAATCTGTGCCTGCTCGCCAAAGAGCTCCTTAGCAAAGTAGAGCAACGACTGCTTCATGTCGGCAAACGACACGTTGCGGTCGATGTAAAGGCCCTCAATCTGGTGGAAGATGCAGTGTGCACGATAAGAGATAGCCTCATTACGGAACACACGACCAGGGCAGATAACGCGGATAGGTGGCTTCTGACGCTCCATAGTGCGCACCTGGATAGATGATGTGTGTGTGCGGAGTACTACATCGGGGTTGCTCTCGATAAAGAATGTATCCTGCATGTCGCGTGCGGGGTGCTCAGGTGGGAAGTTGAGGGCTGAGAACACGTGCCAGTCATCCTCGATCTCTGGACCGTCAGCTACGGTGTAACCGAGGCGCGAGAAGATGCCTACGATCTCATTCTTAACGATAGAGATGGGGTGGCGTGAGCCCACCTGCTCTGCAGAACCTGGGCGTGTCATATCGTCAATCTTCGAAGCCTTGAGTGCTGCGGCATTACCAAACTCCTCCTTGAGGGTGTTGATGCGCTCGGTAGCGAGGTTCTTAACCTGGTTGATGCGCTGGCCAAGCTCACGCTTCTGCTCCGCGGGAACAGCCTTAAACTCCTCCATAAGTGCGCCAAGCACGCCCTTCTTGCCAAGTATCTTGATGCGGAAAGCCTCGACATCAGCAGCTGTCTGAGGTGCAAATGCCTCGATTTCAGCTAATAGCTCATTGATCTTATTAATCATATATCTCTGTTTTATTTATTGGCTTTTATAAGAATTGGGCAGTCGTACTACTCCAATTTTTCATCATGCAACCCATTGTAACTCAGTCAATAAGCTGGTGTGTTATGGCTTGCATGAGTATATTATCGGACAAATATACAAAAAAATTATCAAATCGCTCGGCTTTGACCACTATTATTTCGCATCTATTTGCCAATATCAGTAGGCTGTTTGTTGTTGAAAATGAGATAAGTTACATTTTCTTAATTTTTTTATTATACTGTGTTGAAAAATTTTGTATCTTTGCCTTATATTTGCATAATAGAATTTCATTCGGAAATTTTCTAACACTATAATAAAGTTTGTAATATGATTAATTACAAGGATTTAGGTCTCGTGAATACTCGCGAGATGTTCAAGAAGGCCGTTGATGGCGGCTACGCAATTCCTGCGTTCAACTTCAACAACATGGAGCAGCTTCAGGCTATCATCATGGCATCTGCAGAGACAAAGTCTCCTGTTATCCTTCAGGTGTCTAAGGGTGCTCGTCAGTATGCTAACCAGACACTTCTCCGCTATATGGCAGAGGGTGCTGTTGAGTATGCTAAGGAGCTCGGTTGGGAGAAGCCACAGATTGTTCTTCATCTCGACCACGGCGATAGCTTCGAGACTTGCAAGAGCTGCATCGACATGGGCTTCTCATCAGTTATGATCGACGGTTCACACCTCCCATACGAGGAGAATGTTGCCCTCACTAAGAAGGTTGTTGAGTATGCACACCAGTTCGACGTTACAGTTGAGGGTGAGCTCGGAGTTCTCGCAGGTGTTGAGGACG
>JAGCLX010000004.1 GCA_017646785.1 Alistipes sp. | reverse complement strand
TGAGAACTGTATCCAGTGTAACCAGTGTGCATACGTATGTCCTCACGCTGCTATCCGTCCATTCCTCGCTACTGAGGAGCAGGCTGCAGCATCTGGTCTTGAGTGGAAGCAGGGCTTGGGCGAGACTAAGGCTCTCAAGTTCCGCATCCAGGTGTCACCTATGGACTGTACAGGTTGTAACAACTGTGTTGACGTATGTCCTGCAAAGGAGAAGGCTCTCGTTATGCGTCCTTTGGCAGAGCAGGTTAAGGAGGCTAAGAACTGGGATTATGTAACAAAGAATATCGGCTATACAGAGCATGTAGACAAGACTAAGTCTGTTAAGAACTTGCAGTTTGCACAGCCTTTGTTTGAGTTCTCAGGTGCTTGTGCTGGTTGCGGTGAGACACCTTACATCAAGGCTATCACACAGCTCTTCGGCGACCGCATGATGGTAGCTAACGCTACTGGCTGTACATCTATCTACTCTGGTTCAGCACCTTCAACTCCATACTGTACTAACGCACAGGGTCAGGGTCCCGCATGGGCAAACTCACTCTTCGAGGATAACGCAGAGTTCGGTCTTGGTATGCGCGTGGGTGTTGAGAAGATTCGTGAGGCTCTTGCAGATGTTATGCGTAAGGCTATCGCAGAGTGCAACTGCTGCTCTGAGGAGCTTAAGGGTGTAATGCAGGAGTGGATTGACAATCGCCACCTTGCAGCTGCTACTCGCGATATCGCAGCACGCCTTTTGCCTATGGCTGAGGCTTGCCAGTGCGACGCTTGCAAGACTATCGTGGAGTACAAGGATTGGCTCGTTAAGAAGTCACAGTGGATCTTCGGTGGTGACGGTTGGGGCTACGACATCGGCTTCGGTGGTGTTGACCACGTGCTTGCATCGGGTGAGGATGTGAACATCCTTATCGTGGATACCGAGGTATACTCTAACACAGGTGGTCAGTCATCTAAGTCTACACCTATCGGTGCGGTAGCTAAGTTCGCATCTGCAGGTAAGCGCATCCGCAAGAAGGATATCGGTGCTATCGCCATGACTTATGGCTATGTATATGTTGCTCAGGTATCTATCGGCGCATCACAGCAGCAGCTCTTCAACGTGCTTAAGGAGGCTGAGGCATATCCTGGTCCATCGCTCATCATCGCCTACGCACCATGTATCAACCACGGTATCAAGGGCGGTATGACACGTACACAGACCATTGGTAAGCAGGCTGTTGAGTGTGGTTACTGGCACCTCTGGCACTACAACCCCCAGCTCGAGGCTGAGGGTAAGAACCCCTTCGTTATGGACTCTAAGGAGCCCGACTGGAGCAAGTTCCGCGACTTCCTTATGAAGGAGGTGCGCTACACATCTCTTAAGAAGGCCTTCCCCGCAGAGGCGGAGCAGCTCTTCGAGGCAGCGGAGGAGAATGCTAAGTGGCGTTATAACTCTTATATCAACCGCACAAAGTAATTTGTTGTGATAAGAGGTCATCTGCGACCTCTCAATTAAAGCCCCGAATGGGACGTACGTCGAGTACTACCCATCCGGGGCTTTTTCATGTCGAGGCCACATCTAACCCCTTCTGACAACAAATTGGGTCGTGGTGCTAATAAAACTTGGCACCACATCTCACGGCTTCTGACAAGAAATTAAGTTTTTCGTCAGAGTGGTATGGTAGTGTTGCTCTTACCTCTCCCTCTTTAGGGCGTCCTCGGCAGTCATCGTGGTGACCAGCACTACGCCGTTAACACCCCTGAAACCATACATGTTTGAGCCCTTGATTATCTCCACCGACTTGACGTCGTAGACGCTGATAAGCTCCAGGCGTGTCTCTATGCCATCGCAGAGTACTAACACAGCAGAGCTGCCATTAATAGAGTTTTGCGTAAGCAGGCACAGTTCGCCATTGATATATCTAAGTCCAGGGTAGCACATCATAATAGCATCCTGCAGGTTGCTGCATCCCGTGGCGCGAATTCTATCGCCCGAGATGCCTGAGGTGTAGTCCACGCTCTCGCGGCGCTTCACATATCCAAAGCCGTAGTTCATCAACTCCTCTGACTCCTCGGCCCTATACGTTACGCCCTCCTCCATCCATGTTACATCTATGCTGCGTCTGCCGTCAACGGGGACAAACAGTGTATCGCGCTTGAGGATAAATTGCAGGGTGTCGTCAGGCTTGATATTGGTAAGTCCAAAGCGCCCCTTGCCATCGCAGCGTGTGCTCTTGTCGCTACCCACCACGCGCACCGTGGCCTTTACTCCCGAGCCATCGGGGCGAGTGATGCGGCCGTTGAATGGTTCGTCTGCAAGTGCACTATTAAGTGTTATCAGTGTGGCTAAAAGTAGTGTGATGTATCGCATAAATGGTAGATTCTTTGTTGTTGCTGTTGTGTAAAGGTACGTATTATTTCCGAATAATATAAATAAGTGGATAAAATTTGTTATTTCTTAAAGAAATTATTTATCTTTGTGGTATTGAACGAATAACTTTAACAATAAAAATCAATACACTATGAAAGAGGCTATTGCAATTCTCACTGGTGGCGGTCCAGCTCCTGGTATGAACACTGTTGTTGGCTCTGTTGCCAAGACATTCCTTGCAAAGGGTTATCGTGTTATCGGTCTTCACTACGGATACTCGGGTCTTTTCAACCCCAATCCCCGCTTCGAGGACCTCGATATGTTCCGCGTAGACTATATCTTCAATCAGGGTGGCTCTTACCTCACCATGAGCCGCTTCAAGCCTACAGATGAGGACTTCGAGAAGAATTTTAATCTAGACTTCTTTAAGGAGAACAACATTAAGCTTTTGGTTACAGTAGGTGGTGACGACACAGCTTCTACAGCTAACCGCATTGCTAAGTTCCTCGAGGCTAAGCAGTACCCAATCGCAAATATCCACGTTCCTAAGACTATCGACAACGACCTTCCCTTGCCCGCAGGTATGCCTACATTTGGCTACCAGTCTGCAAAGAACGCCGGCTCTGTAATCGGTCGTGCCGTTTACAACGATGCTCGTACATCGGCTAACTGGTTCGTTGTAGCTGCTATGGGTCGCTCTGCAGGTCACCTTGCATTTGGTATCGCATCTGCTTGCCACTACCCAATGATCATCATCCCCGAGATGTTCAACAAGACTAAGATCACTATCGACAAGATCATCAGCCTTATCGTATCTGCTATCGTGAAGCGTAAGCTTCTTAAGATGGACTATGGTGTTGCAATGGTGTCTGAGGGTGTGTTCCATGCACTCGACCAGGAGGAGATTCTCAAGTCTGGTATCCAGTTCTCATACGATGACCATGGTCACCCCGAGCTTGGTAAGGTGTCTAAGGCAGAAATGTTCAACACACTCCTCGAGAAGCGCTGCAAGGCTCTCGGTATCAAGGTTAAGTCACGTCCCGTAGAGATTGGCTACGAGGTACGTTGCCAGACTCCTTGCGCTTTCGACCTTGTATACTGCTCACAGCTCGGTATGGGTGTTTACAAGCTCTTCTCTGAGGGTAAGACAGGTTGTATGGTTTACATCAGCCAGGAGGGTTACGTATCGCCTCTCTACCTCAAGGATCTTCAGGATCCCGAGACTGGCAAGATTCCACCACGTCTCGTAGACATCAACGCCGACAAGATTCACCAGGTTATCGACAACCTTATGCACTACATCACTCCCGCGGATTACGAGGCAGCAAAGGCATACCTCCCCAACCCTGAGGAGTATGATTTCCGTAAGATCTTGAACTGGTAATTTAATTTCTTGTGATAAGGGGCCGATTGCGGCCCCTAACAAAAAATGCCGTCAATGGGACGTACGCCATAGTACTACCCATCGACGGCATTTCTGCCGAGTGTTGCACTCGGCACCCTTCTGACAAGTAATTGGGTTGTGGTGCTGATGTAAGCTAATAAAAAAACTACCCCTTCCATTGGAAGGGGTAATTCGTTTTTATGCAGTTTGTACTCGATTAGATCGAGATGTTCAAAATCTCGAGCTTGAGCATGCCTGCGGGAACCTGAACCTCGACAATCTCGCCTACCTTCTTGCCAAGCAATGCCTTAGCGATAGGTGTGCCGATGGCGAGCTTACCCTCGCGCAAGTTTGCCTCGTTCTCCGATACGATGGTGTACTCAACCTCGCGCTTAACATTGTGGTTCATGAGCTTTACGCGGCTCAAAATCTGCACCTTCGAGGTGTCAATCTTTGTCTCGTCGATGATGCG
>JAGCLX010000024.1 GCA_017646785.1 Alistipes sp. | reverse complement strand
TAAGGGTAATCTTGCGATTTGGAGAGTTGTAGAGCGACTTCAAATCTGGGATTATCGTAGAGTAGTACTTACCATCTATCGAGCACATAATCTCGATGGGGTCGTTCGACCAGTTGAATTCATACTCCGCACGCATTCTCAACTCGTAGTATACATCCGACGCAGGATCGTTCTCATCTACTGCCTTGACAGTCAACGAACCAATTCTACTGCCATCAAATACTCGTGTGAACGATACGAACTGACCTGCAGGCACGCTCTTTAGCGCCGAGCCCTGCAAAGGAAGATACAAAATCTCGCCCTTGATAGGAGTGTTCGACACCTCGAAGCTCTTCGAGTGGTATGCCACATGGTCGGGATTTGCACTGATGGTGATTGTACCGCCACTTACGATAGAGTTCTTCTTGAAATATATCGTCTTGCGCTCGCCATACTGGCTGATGTTAGTCTGGTCGACAATAAGCGGCATGGGCAAAGTGCTGCTCCAATCTGTCCAATAGTCGGCCTCGGCAGAGTTGAGCGCATCGACACGATAGACAAACCTACCATTACCAAAGTCCTCGAGCTTTGGCTCGTTGTAGTAGTAGCCATTGCCGTTAGCATCCTTATCGAACATCTCAACCTCGATATCCTCGAAGTTTACGCCCGCAACACTCTTATTCAAGCCCTTAGGCAACACGAGCATGGGAGCATCGATGAAAATCTCGAATGCGTGGCCGAATGGGTTGATAGAGAGCATATCCGCACCGCCACCCGCGCTGTACGATGTAATATCGAACGACACGGCGATTGTCTCATCGGGAAGATACTCAAACTCGATATTATCCACAACCTCACCCGCAGTGACAGCATCCGCAGACAGACCCGCATCGGTACGGTAGCTACCCTTGCCATTAACCTGTGCTGCAAAGCGGAAGGGGCGGTAGTTCATCACCTCGAAGGTCACAGAGCGGAATGTCTCGCCACTGTAGAGCTTCGAAGGATCCTTCACCTGCGTGGAGTTCTGCTGGTTTGATGCTATACGCACCACCTCGGCGCTACGAGGCTTATTTGTCTCCATGTGAATCTGGAAGTTGTTGTCCGCATCCCAGATGTTCTGCTTATCGGTACGGGGATAGAAGCCAAAGATACGACCACCTGTCGACCACACGCTCTCGTTATAGGGCTTGAAGCAGCAGTCGAAGTCGCTCTTCGAAAAGCTGTATGTGTAGTTTGCGCCGCTCTCTGGCACGCGAATATCATCATCGGCATAGTGGTCGAGGTTAGAGGAGTAGAGCAAGAACTCCTCGTCGCTAAGCTCGACATATGGCGCACCATCAGCCACAAGGCGCACATCGAATGTCACAGGCACAAAGCGCTTCTGTGGCACAAGGATATACTTCACAACCTCCTGGTCCGTAATGGCAGCATCGGCATTTATGGAGTAGTACGACAGATTTGGCAGGACAATCTCATTGTGGTGGTCAACGAAGGTCACCATCTTTGTCACATAGTTAAAATACTCTGCCTCAAGGGTTACATACTCCACAGCCTCGCTGTCCATGTCCATAACATTCTTGAAGTAGATATGGTGCTGACCAGGCTCCGTTACAGTAAACTTATACTTGTATCCAATGTCGGTAATTGTCTCGCCATTGAACTCAAACTCGAAGCTGTTGCCGTAGCCATCCTCGCCAACGCGCACGATGGGCAGAATCTGACCCGTAGCCGCGCGACCATCAAGGCCGTTAGTCGTAACGAGCACATCCATTGGGAACAACTCCTCGGGGCAGGTATCGGGAATGTTGAACACCACCGTAACATTCGAGCTAAGCTCGCTGTCGCCCGTCACACCACCATACACCTCGGCACTTACCCATGTTGGCACGAACTCCTTGGTGCGCATAAGGATGATGCGTATCTTACGCTGCAAGTGGCCATACTTGACTACGATAGAGCCGCGCTCATACTCCGTGCCGCGCTTAAGGCTATTCATATCGAGCGATATCACGCCCTTGCCCGTTGCGGCATCAAACTCCACCCTGTCGCCAATGGTGAGGCTGGGGTTGAAGGTGCTCGACACCTTCTGGTCATCCTCAATCCACGACACCTTGAGCTTGTCGAGGTCTATGGCAGTGCCATCGAGCTGTTGGATGCTGAAGCCGAGCCTAAGCTCCTAGGTTGTAGGCTCACCACTCTCTGCATCAGCCTCAACTACCGCATTGGTCTTGTCAACCGAGAGTATGAAGTTGTTGTTTCGCACCGATGTAACCTCGTCCGAAATTGAGAGCCAGATGTTGTTCGTAGGGGGCGCAGTGACCGCCTCATCGAAGGTCTGACATCCATTTGTGAGGTTGCCCGCGATGTGAATCTCATAGTGGTGGTTACGCAATATCTCAACGAACTCGCTCTCGAGGTCGAGGATGTTAACACGATAGTAGTATCGCTCCTCCTCCTTTACGCCATCAACGATGTTACAACCGCGAAGGATAAGGTCAACGGGGTCGGTGCTAAGATTGCGACTCTCAAACACATAGACCTCGCGCTGCGTGGTCACATCGACGATATCCGACACCATATCTCTACGCTCGGGGAGCGTCACATTCTTCTCCGTAAGCCAGTAGTGCTCCGCCTGTGCGCTCTCGCTTCCCATAACGCCAAATTTTGGTGCAAATGTCGAGCAGGCATAGGTGGGGAAGCCATACTCCGTGTGGTATGGTGCTACGGTACCGAAGGCCAAGGTGTTGCAAATCGCAAATCCCGTAACCTCAAACGAGTCACCCTTCCACTCATCGTTGCTATCCGAGCCCTCGCCATCCGACACGACAGTGAACTTAGCCTGGTTGCGCAACAGGATGATGGGGTTACCCTTACCACTTACGCCACGATGCTTCTCGGTTGTGGGTATGGTCTCGATAGTCAGCCAGTCGACAAAAGCCTCGGCATTTGTACGCTCGCTGATGTGTCGTCCATCCTCCATCTGCACATCGCGGTAGAGGCTCTGAAGCTCCTTTGGTGCCTCGATACGCGCCCAGTAGATAAGCATTCCTGCGCTACCTACCAATGCAGAGAGCACATCGTCCTCGGTGCGGTATAGGTACTCCTCCTTGTTGAACACGGACATATTCTGGTTTGCGAGCAGATGGATGATGCGCGTAGTTTTGGGTACTGTTGCGCTTATGCTGCCGCTCAATCTATCCTCGCTATCGCTCACGATTTGCGCGGGGGCAGTAGTCAGGAATAGGCCGTTTATATCGAAGCAGAATAGCGTCATAGTCTGCAGCGTCATGCCATCGGGGTCTACGGCACGCGTATCCACAGCCACGGGGTCTGGGGCCTTGACATTGAGACGGATTCTCATCTCATCGCCAAACACACCGACCTCGGTATTAGGTTGCTGTGGCACATTTGGGATATCCTCATAGTTGCGACACGCCGCCGCCATCACCACCAGCGCCAACACTGCAAATATGTTGTATATGTGTTTCATATCTCTAATCGTTAAATTTGTTGATTAGTAACGCTATTTCTTACGATTTACATCACGCACACAACGGATGTAGTAGCCAGTTTTGCCAGAGTCGTAATTAGGCACCTCGTTCGACACCCAATTATCCTTATCGTTGATGTCGGCATCTTCGCCATTACCCGTAATGCAGAAATAGTACTGACCCACCAAAAGTCTATCCATAGCTCGTGACGACTCCTGAAGCTCAATCATCATGTCAATTTCGGCCTTTGTTGGCAAACGCCAATCATCGTAATGTACAACTTTGTTTTTATCCGCATTAATATACCATTCCTCATTGTCTGCATCATTCTCATCTTGTACATAGACAGTCTCTACATACTCTCTACAATGTTCCTCCGCCAACAAATAGAACTTGCCAACCTCAGGGACTTTGTATTGGTTTGGATATTGTGCTGCTGTATTAAGAACACTTTGATATCGTGTATCACCTAACAATGAAGCAACCTGCAAGTTTGGAGATACCATAATTGCATTATCTGGAGTATTTCGCAGAGTACCATCTTCATTAACTGATGGATAACCAATAACAAACTCAGATGAAGTTACGGTAGTACGAACATTGTACATTCTGTGGTTTGTATAACTCTGTCTACCCCAAGACTTCCATCCTGTTCCTTCTCCATCAATTGATACATCTGTAGCGTGTGTCATAGAGTTGATGTCAGCCTGTCCTCGTTTTCTGTCAGAACTATCCTCTTTATATACTTTGCTAACATAAAGATTATAAAATATAGGCTGTACATTCCATGTAAAGTGCTTGCGATATTTACGACCATTCTCCTCATATATGGGGCCTAATGCAGCTCCCTGTACATCACCTCTAGGATGGTTATAATTTTTGCTATTAAATCTATATCCATTTAGAACGTATATACCTGACGTTTGTGTTTCAGCCAAATTCCAATAACGATGTCTTACAAAAGGATCTGTTGGGTGAACTGCTGAACGATACAAACCACCATATGTATATGTTACAGACACACCTCGGCTATCAAGGAATGTATGTGGCACTCCAATATTGCCGTAATGCAAAACCTCGCAATTAGGAGCAAGACCTCCACCATGAGTTGGAACCCAACTATAATCTCTTTGCACCTCAGGAGTTCCCCAATATACAGTATCGGTCAAAGGTGGTTCATTAGTCCAATCGTATACATAGTTCCACATCAAACCAGAAAGATGTAAAGATTTACCACCCATATAATTTAGATAATGAGATGCCTCTTCTTGGTCCTCATAGTATTTTTGGTCAGAGCGATATGAGAAGAATCCCTCCTCGTTACGAATGACGGTAATAGGAATCTGCTCCACGCGGAAGGTCTCGACAAGACCCTGCTCGTTCATTACCTCAAACTCCAAATAACGGATGGTGTTGAAGTGCGAATTCCAGTCCAAATCGGCATCGCCCGCAACAGCATTGATGGGCGAGTAGATGTGGATATCGCCATTGAGCTGGCGCTCCTGACCAGGAGCTACCTCCGCCCTAATATGCTGAACATCAGCGCCCTCCTTCTGGTAAAGATTGAGCTCGCGCTGCAAAACCTCTGCCTTCGTAAGCTCGGGGTGCTCCGTAATCTTGATATCGAAGTTGGGATCGGTGCCAAGCTGAATCTTCTGGCCAAACTTGTCGATATAGTAGGCGTAGACGCCATCGCCCTCCTCATAGACCGTAGCTGTCTCGCCGTCCGACTCCTTGGTGATATCCACCGACTGGAAGCTATCCAAGCGCACATTGTGGCTGAATACATCCTTGAGCCTAATGCTCTTGATGGGCGATGATGAGGTAAAAGTAAGCTGGTCGAGGTCGAAGTTAGTGTTGTAAATCTTCACAACTTCCATATTGAGGGTCAGGTACTTAGCCTCATTCTGACCAATACCCACATTCACCTTCTGCCAATCCAGCGTCACATACTCGGCATTGTTAATCTCCAGAGGAGTGTTCTTCTCGCCAGCACCAACAGCGTTGATATTCACATTGATGACATAGCACTTATTGCGCTCGAAGCGGCTCTCCTTGCTAATAGGAATCTTATACCAGTTCACGGGGCTCGCAGCCTCCTTGCTACCATCCTCGCTACCATCCTTATTCCACATCATGGGGATATTGAGAAGGAGTGAGCTCTCGTTAGCCGTCTGCTTCGACCAGTCGTTAGCATAGGCGTAGCCGATAAGTGTGATAGAGGTGCCATCCTCGCCCTCGCTCCACTGGAAGCTATCGGCATTGAGGCCCACCTCATCGGTAGTCTGCTTCTGACAGTTATACTGAACACCCTCCTCGGGTCGTACGACAAGAGTGCTGATGGGGAGCTGATAGAATGAGTAGAGGGGCACGCTATTGTCCATCACCTTGTGGAACTCCACGCTTGAGCCCTGTGTGAGCGTCACAACAATCTTTGCAGCAGCACGATAGAGTGTGCCATTGAGGAATACATCCTTACCCTTAACGCCATCGTTGATGACATAGGCTGTCATCTCGTCGGGAGCCTTATCGTTGCCACCCTCCGAGAGATATGCGAAGCCATCCATAAGGAAGAAATCGGGGTTCTCCGAGCCCTCGATGCCCGAGAGGTGGATATTCTCATCGGTCTGTGTCATCTCGCAAAGCTCCTCCCATGTGGTTGCCTCGCTAAGTGGTGCTGTCGAGTTGGCTATCATATATACGAAGAACTTCTCGCCCACGGCAAACTCATCGCGGTTCTTGCGAAGCACGAACTCTCCGCCACCAACCAATGGCGATGACGACTTATCGATGCGCTCGCTATAGACAATGTTACGCGCCTCATCCATGACGTAGACATCCACCAGCGCAAGAGATGACTCTATGTCGGTATCCGCCGAGCGGGTGGTTATGCCAAGCGACTTGGCAGAGATTACAATTCTACTGCTACCTTCGGGTTGTTGGTCGAGCTCCACATCGTTATTCACGCACGATGTGAGCGTTAGAAGTGTAGCAAATATGATAGAAATATAGTTTCTCATAGACTTTATAAGTTCAGTTCTTTAGCCTAAATTACTCCTGACGAATAGAGATCCAGTGGATATCTGGCTCATCGCTGGGGTTTGTGCCATCCCAAGGGTAGTACAAACCATTGTTACCACCCTTATTGATGATTAGCAATGGGTTAGCCTCGGCATTCCAGTCTGCCGTATAGGTCAAACCAAGCTTTATGACATTACCAATGTTGTTAGGGTTCTTTGCCACGACTACAATCTTGTAGAAGTTGTTTGCCTCGGCCTCAATAGCGGGACTTGTGACCAAAACATCATATTCAGCATCGGTGCCATTGGTCTTATAGACACGCACCTCATAGTCTACGGCACTTGCATTGATAAGCGTGGGGCGCCATGTTGTACCCTCGGGCGACTCCATCATGAAGTAGCCGACAAAGGCACCTGCCTCACCCGAAGCATCGCTGTTGTCGTAGCGCACAGTGGGAACAGCATCTGGCGCAGGCGCAGCCTTGTCAGGAGCAGTCATAAGGTTGGTATGAATGGGCACCGAGAGGTCGAGATCCCATACAGGCTCATCCTCCCACTCCGCAACCACAAGGTTCATCTTAAGGCCAATGTTGACCTCGGTGATGGTGTAGTCGTAGAAGTGGTTTCTCACGATGTCGTAGCGGTCGTCCGTAGGCTGACCATTCGAGTAGTTGCAGAAGCGGATACCCTTCTCATAGGGGAATGTAACGCTCTCAACGATGATGCCATTCTCTACCCTGTTGAGCTCAACGGCGATAGCCAAGTCGGTTGTTATAGACTCGTTATAATTGAGGCTATTGTTCTTGGTTTCAGGGACATAGATATTATACGAACCAGTATTCAAGCCCATTGTCGTAGCGCTGATGTTGGTCATTAGCGATGCTTCGGGATTTGGGCGGAAGACATCCTTACGCACCATGTTCTCCGTATTATTCGCGCTGTTCCACTCGGCAGGCAGGCTATAGCCATTAGCATTTGCATAGTTGAGCTTCAGACCACTAATCTTCCAGCCCTCGGCCGCAACCTCTTCCGAGAGTTTTACGCCAATCTTTGCCGTAGCGCGGAGCACGCTAATCATGCCTATCTCCAATCTGCGGTTCTTGGGCATGGTTGTTGGGAACTCGAAGGCCTTAACGCCCCACATAGGGATGTTTGCGGTGAGCGGCGTTGCATAGACCAGTCTCTCAAGGCTTGGGACATTATTAGTATAGCTTATGCCGTAGCTGCGGCTGGTGCAGT
>JAGCLX010000023.1 GCA_017646785.1 Alistipes sp. | reverse complement strand
GCCAACATAGCCGTAGTCGGCATCTGCCATCTCGCCAGGACCATTTACGATGCAGCCCATAACGCCTATTTTGAGGTCTTTGAGGTGCGAAGTGCGAGCCTTGATTGCTGCAAGCGTAGACTGTATGTCGTAGAGCGTGCGACCACAACTTGGGCATGCTATATACTCTGTGCGTGAGAAGCGTAGGCGCGATGCCTGCAATAGGATAAGCTCAATCTCATTTACGAGCTCCTTGTCGAGTGCTGGGGCGTCAATCCACACGCCATCTGCCAAGCCATCTATGAGCAGCTGACCCATGTCCGCTGCGGCGTATATCGCCACCAGCGTGGGGTCGCTCTCCTCATATCTACGACGCAATACCACGGGGCGGTTGTCTGTGCGGTTGAGGATTGCGGAACGCCACTCGTGCGTGGGGTTGGCACTTGTGGCATCCACGATGTCGTAGTCTGCGGTTATCTCACTGTGTACTATGGGTTTTGCTGTTGTGCGGGGCTTGAACTCAGTGGGCGAATAACCATCAAGTGACTCAACCTCAAACTCGCCCTCGCGCTTTGCAAAGTGGTCGACGATGATGCGACCTACGGGAACCTCGTTCTCAGGGTCTTCGGTGAGCGATACGCGAAGTGTGTCGCCAATGCCATCGGCGAGGAGTGCTCCAATGCCCACAGCGCTCTTTATGCGACCCTCGATGCCGTCACCCGCCTCCGTAACACCAAGGTGTAGGGGGTAGGTCATGCCCTCGCGCTTCATCGCCTCGACAAGCAGACGGTAGGCGTGCACCATCACGCGTGTGTTGCTCGACTTCATCGACACAACGACATTGTCAAACTTCGCCTCGCGACACATAGTTAAAAACTCCATTGCCGAAGCCACCATGCCCTCGGGGGTGTCACCATACTCGTCGAATATGCGCTTTGCTAACGAACCATGATTTACACCTATGCGCAGTGCTACGCCGCGACGACGACATATCTCTATCAAGCGCTCCAACTCGCCATTCGAGGTGCGGAAGTTGCCAGGGTTGATGCGCACCTTGTCCACCGCCTCGGCAGCTATCATCGCTATCTCGGGCGTGAAGTGGATGTCGGCAACTATGGCCGCGGTGCACCCCTCTTTGCGCAGCTGCTCCATGATGGGGCCGAGTGCCTCACCCTCCTTTTTGCCCTGCGCAGTGAGGCGAACAATCTCTGCTCCCGCTGCTGCTATGCGCTCGGTCTGTGCCACCGAAAGTGCTACATCAGCGGTTGGCGTATTTGTCATAGACTGCACCGCAATGGGGTGAGTTGAGCCAATTTTTACACCTCCAAAGGTCACCTCGTGTGCCTCGCGACGGCTATATTTTAGTGTTGTGCTCATAGATAATCTTGTGTTTTGTAGCAAAGGTAACTCTTTTTTCGCGAATATGGGAAGGCTTACCATAAATAAATTATCAAACTAAAAACTGTCTTGATTATCAGTGTTTTATGTGGTTGTGTTTGCTGTATTTGTAACTGCCTGATAATCAACAAGATGAAAAACTTGCAAAATTACGTTTTGTAACACATTGTAAATCAGTGGCTTGGATATGGGATCGCGGAAATAAAAATGGCAAAAAAATTTGGTGGCACCTATATTCTTTCGTAAATTTGCAGTAGAGAAAATCCCCATATTGGGGCGAGTTGTTAATCGAATATATTTTGGGCCTATGAAAAAGATAATTTACACGCTTTTGGCTGTGCTTGGTTTTGGTGCAGTCAGTTGTGAAGAGCATGGCGCGGAGATGCCTATGTATGCTTGCCCCGCTCCCGAGTATATTCCATCGGATAATGTCGATGGTGGCGGAGAGAGTTCCGAGAAGGGAGAGGCCGATAGAGAGAGTTTATAACATAAAATGGTGTAGCTATGAAGAGGTTTTTATATTTTTTGATTGCAGCGTTGGGCTTCGGCTCTGTTAGCTGTGAGGAGTCTGGTTTTCGTGGTGGTAATTTGGATGCCTACGGAGTGTTACATGTTGACTTTCATATTACTACGCGCGTGGTTGACGAGGAGGGTACACCCATTAAGGGTATCGAGGTGTCGACGGGTAGCACTACTGGAGATTTCACGCCAGTAAGCCACACCGATGAAGATGGTCTTTACTCTATAACATTGCAGAAGAATCCTGCTGTGCAGGTGCTGAAATTTACCGACGTTGACGGCGAGGCCAATGGTGGTGAGTTTATGGATAAGAGCGTTAACCTCATGAAGGTTATCCAGGAGAATGACTCTAATAATGGTGTTATTTCGATTGATGTAACTCTCAAAAAGAGGGAGTAATAATATAAATATAGTATAGCGATGAAACGATTAATACTTTTGGCGATGGTGCTGTGTGGCTTGGCATTGTCGTCGTGCGAGAAGGAGCCGAAGAATGATCCATACTATGTACTCTACTTCTGCGCAGAGGTCGTAGATGAGGAGGGTAACCCCATTCAGGGCATATACTCATACCCCGAGGGCGGTGCCTTCTATGGCCGCTCGGGATATAGCGACTATCTTGGCATTATAGACTATGGCTTTGTGCATGCCCATCCCGATAAGTTGTATAGGGTGATCTTTGAGGATGTTGATGGTGAGGCCAATGGTGGCGAGTATGAGAGCGTAACGATAGACATACGCAGTCAGCTTACGGGCATCAATAACAAGCCTGACGAATGGGGCTTTGTAGGTAGTGGTGTTGTCAACCCTGGCAAGGTGGTGATGAAACTTAAGCAATAATCTGTAAAACCTTATATACTATGAAACGACTTATTTATATACTATTAGGCCTGCTTGGCTTATCAAGCTGTGAGCACTTTATTGGTGCTGCGGAGTATGGCTGTCCCAATGTTAGCTTCTCGCTCAAGGCGCGCGTTGTTGACGAGGCGGGCACACCCATCCAGGGTATAGAGGTGCGCACCGAAGAGGGCGGAAGATTTGAGTACAACACGGGCTTCTCGGACTATCAGGGCTATATTGATGCTTATGGTAGCTTCTGGCCGGGAACGGAGCGTGGCAAGGTGCAGTTCATCGACATAGATGGCGAGGCCAATGGCGGTGAGTTTGAGACGCTCACCGTGGATATTAAGAATGCTACGCAGACTGAGGAGGGTAGTGGCAACTGGTACGATGGTGCTTACACCGCCGACATGGGTACAGTGACCATGAAGCTTAAGGAGAGGAACGAGGTGATTCCCGAGGAAACTCCCGAGGAAAATCCCGAGGAAAATCCCGACGATACGCCTGTGGAATGATTAATGGCAAATAAGTAAAACTATGACTGGCAGACTATTAACACGACTATTTGCGCTGTTTGGCATGACACTCACATGTGTGGCGTGCTATGGCGTGGAGTACACCGAGTTTAACCCTGAATTCGGCGCTACGGGGCGTGTTGTCGACGAGGCGGGTCAACCCATTCAAGGCATAGAGGTAGAGCCAGAGGGTGGCAACAAGTGCTTGACGGATGTGAACGGTCACTTCTATGTGCATGGCCAGATGCCGATGATGTGGTTGCGCGATGTCGATGGCGAGGCTAATGGCGGCGAGTTTGAAGATATGGAGATTATGCTCGGAGAGACAGGCTCGGGTATTGAGCTTGGTGATATAAAAATGAAACGTAAATAACTGATACTATGAAACGTACAGCTCTTATAATAGCTTTGAGTGTGGCATTTGCTGCAGTGTCGTTGTGGCTCATATTGAGCGGTGGTCGTAGCAAGCGTGCGACAAAACTTAAGTATCGTCTTGGCGGTATGCTCATAGTTCTTACAGCACTTGCATCGACTGCCTGTGAGGGTGGCGGATTTATAACATCATGCTACGACCCTGCGCCACCCCCATCAAATTACCACTATTGGTCTGATGGTGTTGTAAATGGCGAGTTGCGTAATGGCGATGTTGTCATATTGAACTACGAATGTATATTTGGCGAGGAGGTGACCATATCGTTGGTGAGCGACGACAGTGAGCCTGATAGGGTGCTTTGTAGTAAGACATATGCCGTAAAGCAGGGTGACAATTCGTTGGAATTCACTATTGATGCGGGCGACTATCGCGGTAGAGCGAAGTTGTGTGCAGAGTATGTGGTCTATGAGGGTGATATTGAGCCCCAGCAACTCTATGTATATGTCTCTATAGTTGATTAAGTTATGTGTTTCTCGCGGCGCAAAAAGGTGGAGCTTGGCTTTGCGGTCTTTGAGCTTACGGATGCTTGTAACCAGGCGTGCAGGTTCTGCTACAACCACTTTAAGGGTGGGGCAGAGCCATGCTCGGTTGCTGCGCCAGACTTCCGTGTGGCACGCCGCACGCTGAAGCGCCTGCAGCGTGAGGCCAACATCACAAGCATATCATTCTCGGGTGGAGAGCCTATGCTTATGCCCCGCATCCACGACCTTATACTCAAGGCGCGCCTTGCGGGTTCGAACGTGAACCTCCTTACGAATGGTACGCTGCTAAAGGCAGATGACGTGGAGATCATCCACAACCTCGGTGTTGGCGTGGTGCAGATACCGCTACTATCGCACCGTGCCGAGGTGCACGACCATATAACGCAACTCTCGGGCTCGTGGGAGCGCGCCATGGCGAGTGCCAAGCGCATAGCTGAGGTGGACCCTGCATGGCTGACTCCTGTCTTCATCCTCAGTCGCTTGAATGTCGATGACATAGAGCCCACGCTGGAGATGTATGCCGCGATGGGGATAAAAAGGATAATGCTTAACCGCTTCAATATCGGTGGCTTAGGGCGTAAGTATGTCGCGGAGCTGATGCTCTCGCATGCAGAATTGCGCGATGCCTTTCGTCGTGCCGATGCTAAGCTTGGCGAACTGGGCATGCGTGCCCATAATGGCGTATGCACGCCGCTATGTGTGCTCGAGCCGAGGGACTACCCCAACATAACATTTACACACTGCACCACGGAGCTTACCTCGCGTCCGCTGACGGTAAACTACCGTGGCGATGTGCGCTTCTGCAACCACTCGCCACGCGTGCTGGGCAATATCCACAAGGAGCACCTCGATGACATCCTTAAGCGCACAACCGACGAGGGTATCTACAACACCATGCCCGAGCGTTGCGCTACGTGTGACCTATGGCAGCGCTGTCGTGGTGGCTGCCGTGCCGCATCTGAGCAGCTATATGGCACATTCGACATTGCCGACCCTGTATTAGATTTATAAACCTTAAACTATACGAACTATGAAACGATTGATTCTCTTTGGATTAGTAGCGTTGGGCTATACATTCGTAAGTTGTGAGCCCGAGGGCGACCAGCAGATATACCCCGCACCTGCCTATGCACCCCTACATGAGGAGTATAGCGAGAAGGCACCAGCTGAGAAGGCACTCGCAGAGGAGGTTAACAACGACATACAAAACGAATAAGATACTATGGGAAAACGACTTGGACTACGCCAGTGGATGGCGTTGAAGCTATTCAAAAAACTACGCCAGATACGCCGCGATGAGCATATATTAAATACCCTGTTTTGGGAGTGCACCTTGCGCTGTAACCTCCAGTGCCGCCACTGCGGTAGCGACTGCAAGGTGGACACCACGCTTACGGATATGCCGGCTAAGGAGTTCTTCCGCGTCTTGGATAACGAGATCACGCCCAATGTCGATCCCCACAAGGTCTTGATTATCCTCTCGGGCGGCGAGGTGCTCGTGCGCAAGGACCTCGAGGAGATAGGCATCAACCTCTACCGCCGTGGCTACCCCTGGGGCATGGTGACAAACGGCATGGCACTATCGCGCCAGAGGCTCGACTCGCTCATACGTGCGGGCCTGCACTCCATCACCGTGTCGCTCGATGGCTTCGAGGAGCACCACTTCCATATCCGCCAGAACAAGGAGAGCTTCGCACGCGCCGTGGAGGCTGTGCGCATGATTTCAGCAGATAGGGAGCTCGCCTCGGATGTCGTAACGTGTGTCACCCCCGCGCTCCTACCGCGCCTTGAGGAGTTCAAGGAGTTCCTCTACTCGCTCGGTGTGCGCCGCTGGCGATTGTTCACCATCTTCCCCGTAGGTCGCGCAGCCACAGACCCCACACTGCAACTTAACAACGAGGAGTTTACCTACCTCATGCAGTTCATCGAGAAGTGCCGCAAGGAGGGCCGTGTGAAGGCTGCATACGGCTGTGAGGGCTTCCTCGCTGGCTACGAGATGCGTGTGCGCACCAACCCCTTTGAGTGCTATGCGGGTGTGGGCACCGCCTCAATCCGTGTCAATGGCGACATATCGGGCTGTACCTCTGTGCGCGCTAACTTCACACAGGGCAACATATATAAGGACAACTTCTGGGATGTGTGGCAAAACCGCTTCGAGAAGTTCCGCAACCGCGCATGGGCGAAGAAGGGCAAATGTGCCGACTGTAAGATGTGGCAGTACTGCGAGGGTAACGGCATGCACCTCTACGACGATGACGAGAACCTGCTCGTCTGCCACTACCACCGTTTGGTAAAGTAATATTAATGCTATGAAAAATAGGTTATTACGCTTCGCAGTGGCTACGCTTGCATTGGTGTCGTTAACATCGTGTGCAGAGTATTTCGACTGGGAGGCAACGCCCAATGCGACGGTGGTGCAGATACCTCAAGAGGGTGGAGTATATTGCTACGACGACTTCTACACATGGTTGGTGGAAGATACGCGTTTCCAGCCGGGTGAGATATATAAATGCTACCGCTACCGCTTAATGCTGGGCAGTAGTTACACTGATGAGGAGCACAGCAGTGACATGTCAATAGAGTTTGCTGTGCCTGCAAACCATAGTGGCAAGGAGCGTGATGTCGAACTCCAAGTATCGAAGGCAAAGACGTTTCACGACACCAAATTAAACGCCGATGGCAAGTGCTGGTGGGTAGACCGTCGTGAGTCGCAATGGGAGGAGTGGAAGACCGTCTGGCAAGGAGTGCAAGCGGCATAGCAACATAGGTAACGACTAAGGGGTTGTCCGCACGGACAACCCCTTAGTCTTTCTAAGAAGATGTATAACAAGAGTTAGTTTTAGGCGCACGAGATTCGAGAAACCGGAGTTTACTTGTGTGTAAATGAGGATTTCGAGAATGAGTGCAACGCCAAAATAACCTTGTTAGACGGCTTCTTTACTTGATAGCGATAGCGTCAATCTCTACGCGTGCACCCATAGGCAATGCTGCAACCTGGTAGCAGATGCGTCCGGGCTTGTCACCTGTGAAGAACTCAGCATAGATAGCGTTCATTGCACCGAAATCAGCGATGTCTGCCAACAATACTGTAGTCTTTGCTACGTCGTTGAATGAGTAGCCAGCCTCCTCGAGGATGTAACCGAGGTTTGTGAGTGCCTGACGTGTCTGAGCCTCCACGCCCTCTGCCATAACGCCTGTTGCGCCGTCGATGGGCAACTGACCAGAGATATAGAGTGTTGCGTCGTGTGCAATAGCCTGTGAGTAGGGACCTACAGCCTTAGGAGCCTTGGGTGAAGCGATAACTTTTTTCATATCTTTATAAGTTTTAATTGATTTGTATTATCTTTGTTGCAAAGATAACGATAATTTGGAATAATACTATGAAACGCACGATTTTATTTTCACTCACACTTCTTATTTCCGCACTCTTAGTCGTGGGATGCTGCGACTGCCGTAAGCGTAGCAAGCTCGAGAAACCTCTTGTGGGTACAACATGGCAGCTCGTGCAGATTATGGGCAAGGAGGTGACAGCAGAGGGTGATGGCTATACGCTACTTTTCCATAGCAATGGCACTGCAACAGGAGTGGGTGAGTGTAATCGTTTTACTGCGACATATACGGTGACATCATCGCGCGCGCTTAGTATAGACAACCTCGGCTCTACACGTCGCTACTGCGAGAACCACGAGGCTGAGAGTGCCTATTACGATATGCTTGAGGGTGTTACACACTACGAGATGGATGCCGATAGTATGATACTCTTGTCGAATGGCACTCTTGTGGGTATCATGAAGGCTGTGGAGAGCAAATAAAAGTATATTTTGTCGTTACGCTTGCCCTCGAAATCCTCATTTACGCTTTAGTAAACTGCGGTTTCTCGGGCTTCGCAAGCCTAAAACTATATCTTTTTATTTACTCTCAATAACAAAAATAATAGAGGGGTTGTCCGCGTGGACAACCCCTCTGTCGTTAGTGTTATGTTAGAAATTCAGGCCAAAGCCTATCGAGAGTGCGTGAGTCTTGATGTTCGCAGGCGCTGTAAGCTCTATGTCTACCTCAGGCGAGGTGATGACCTTAGTTTTGTGGTGTCGCTATGGGTGAATGCGGAGTGTCATCTCGCGGTGATGCTCTGCGTTGGCCTCGTTGCCGAAGCCTACATATAAGTATGCGCAGACCTCAGAGGTAATCTCCTCGGCGTTGATATACATATCGTAGTATAGGGAGCCATCTTCGGCCACCTCCCACTTTTGAAGTACGGGAATTGCTACATATCGCTCAATGTTCGGAGTGGATTTTTGAGCATCATACATAAGATCTACATAGCCATATCTATCGTCGCTTGGCTCCTCGGTGTAGTACATCTCTATGCGCACTGTCTCGGTGTCGGGAGTTAGCTCGACAATCTGTTCGCTCTGCTTGAAGGCGAGTTGGCCATCATCTACGATGAAATCATCTGGATTCTTCTCTTCGCATGCCACAAAGGCCATCGCTGCCATAAGGCTAAAAATAAGTTTTTTCATAGGTTTTTAAGTTGTATATGATTATTTGATATGTTCTGCGAGGACTATATCTATGTTGTCACCGCGTAGGTTTCTCGCTACGAGTTTGCCCTCTGGCGAGTATAGGAAGTTAGCCGGAATACCATCGACATTAAACTCCTCGCCAGCCCTCCACGAGCCATCCTCGCCCGTGCCCCAGACATTTATCCATGTCATATTATTCTCTGCTATAAACTCTCTCCAGCGAGCCTCTGTCCCTGGGTAGTCGAACGACACGCCATAAATCTCCAATCCCTGAGGTGCATACTTGGCGTATGCCTCTACGAGGTAGGGTATCTCGCCACGACATGGACCACACCATGTAGCCCAAAAGTCGATGAGCACCCACTTGCCACTCTTGCATAGGTCCGACACGAGGATTACCTCGCCCTCGGCATTGGGTAGCGCAAGGTCGATAAGTTCCGCACCCACAATTGTTGTCTTTAGGCTCTTATATG